>DASQEZ010000275.1:0-17728 GCA_035633415.1 Ornithinibacter sp.
CACCGGCTGGTCGGCTTCACCTCGTTCACCCTCATGGTGGGGCACCTCGTGCTCATCACCCTCGGCTACGCCGCGGCCACCAGCGCGGGCGTCGTCGGCACCGGCGTCGACCTCGTCCTGAACTACCCCGGCATGCTGCTCGCTCTTGCCGGCACCGCGGCCCTGGTCATGGTCGTCGTCACCTCGGTGAGGCGGGCCCGCCGCCGGCTGCGGTACGAGTCGTGGCACCTCATCCACCTCTACGGCTACCTCGGCGCGGGCCTGGCCCTGCCCCACCAGCTGTGGAGCGGCACCGACTTCCTGTCCTCCACCGCCGCGACCGTCTTCTGGTGGAGCCTGTACGCCGGGTGTGCCGGCTCGGTACTCGCGTTCCGGGTCGGGCTGCCGCTGTGGCGTTCCCTCCGGGCGCCGCTGCGGGTCGTCGAGGTCACGGCCGAGGGCCCCGGCGTCACGACGGTCACCGTCGGGGGCGACGGCGTGCGCCGGCTGCCGGTGCGCGCCGGCCAGTTCTTCCAGTGGCGCTTCCTGGACGGCCCCGGCTGGTCCCGCGCCAACCCCTACTCGATCTCCGCGGCTCCCGACGGCAGGACCCTGCGGTTCACCGCGGCCCACCTGGGCGACGGGTCCGCCCGCCTCGCGACCCTGCGCCCGGGCACTCGCGTGCTCGTCGAGGGCCCCTACGGGAGGCTGCACGCCGGGGTGCGCGGCCACCGCAAGGTGCTCCTCATGGGGTCCGGCATCGGCATCACGCCCATGCGCGCCCTGCTGGAGGAGCTGGACCAGGCTCCCGGCGACGTCACCGTGGTGCACCGCGTCCGGTCCCGGCGCGATGCCGTGCTCACCGACGAGCTCGCCGCGCTCGCCGCGGCCCGCGGGGCTCGCTACCTCCTGGTCGAGGGCCCGCGCGTCGCTGACCGGCCCAGCTGGCTGCCGGCCCGGGCGGGTCACCTCGGCGACGTCGACGCGCTGCGCGAGATCGTGCCCGACGTCGCCGACCACGACGTCTACCTGTGCGGCTCGGACGGCTGGATGACCGCCGCCCGCGCCGCCGCGATCGAGGCAGGAGTGCCGCGCGACGCGGTGCACCTCGAGCGCTTCACCTACTGACCGCGACCCGACTCCAAGCGACAAGGAACCACCCATGCGCCGCATCACGACCTGGCTGCTCGGCACGATCTCGGCCCTGGTGCTCCTGTTCAGCTACCACACCTCGACCGACTCCGGTGCGGCCGCGAGCGTCGTCGCGCAGCCCGGCACCGACACCGGCGCCACCTCCGGCGACACCCCCTCGACCGACGGCGGGACGGCCGGCGACAGCGGCGGCACCTCGGCCGCGACGACCCACACCGGCGACGCGGTCATGACCCGCTTCGGCAACGTGCAGGTGGAGATCACCGTCGAGAACGGCAGGATCACCGACTCCCAGGTCACCCAGGTGCCGTGGAACGACCACAAGGACCAGGAGATCAACTCCTACGCGGTGCCGATCCTCAACCGGGAGGCCGTCGACGCCCAGAGCGCCGACATCGACATGGTCTCCGGGGCCACGTACACCTCGCAGGGCTACATCCAGTCCCTCCAGTCGGCGATCGACCAGGCCAACCTGTGATCACCGCCGAGATCCCGGTGACCCCGGCCGCGCCGCCGGCGCCGCGACTGGCCCGGCGAGCGTGGGTCGAGCTGGTCATGGGGATGCCGATCAGCGTCCACGTGCGCGCCGTCGAGCCCACCCGCCCCGACATCGAGGCGGGCGTGGCTCGTGTGTTAGCGCACCTGCGCAAGGCCGACGCCGTCCTGAGCACCTGGCGGGCCGACAGCGACCTGCTGCGGCTGCAGCACGGGGAGCGCGACGAGGCGCACCCCTGGGTCGCCGACGTCACCGAGCTGTGCCTCGAGGCGGAGGAACGCACGGCCGGGCTGTTCCGCGCCTGGCGGCGCCGCGACGCGGGCCGCCTCACCTACGACCCCACCGGCCTGGTCAAGGGCTGGGCCGTCGCGGGCGCAGCGGCTCATCTCGACGTCGTCCCGGAGGTCTCGTACGCCATCGGGGCCGGCGGGGACGTCGTCGTGGGCGCTGGACCCGGCCCGTCGGCCGCGGCCCCGTCGTGGCGGATCGGCATCGAGGACCCCCGCCGGCACGGCGCGGTGGCCGGGGTGGTCACCGTGCGGCGGGGTGCTGTCGCCACGTCGGGTGCTGCCGCGCGGGGCGCCCACGTCGTCGATCCGCGCACCGGGAGGGGCGTCACCCGCTCCGGCTCCGCGACCGTCGTCGGGCCCGAGCTGCTGTGGGCCGACGTGTGGGCCACCGCGGCCTGGGTCGACCCGGGGCGTGCGGAGCGACTGATGGCGCAGCGGGACGCCGCCTACAGCCTGCTGGTCGTCTGATCGCCGCAGCGCGGCGCCGTCTCGGCGGGGTCCGCGACCCGCCCGAAACCCGGACCTCGCGGCCCGTGGTGGTGGGGCCGTGCGCTGCTACGCTTCCAGAAGTGTCGGGTTTCAGCAGGGGAGCCCGGCGTCGATCTCTCAGGTCGTCCCATGTCTCGATTTCCGGGACCATGGCGCGGGGTTGTTCGCCGCGCCCGGGGCGCCACCGCTGGGCCACCGGCCGCAGTGGTGGCGCCGGTCCGTCATCCAGCCGTGGTGCCGTACACCCCGATGAACCGGCCCGCACGCGTCGACCACCCCCACGACGCCCCCAGCCAGCGCACGGCCCACGAGGCCACGCGACCTGTCGACGTGACGGGTCCGTCCACGGGCGACAGCGCCGGGTCGCGCTGTTCGTCGTCGCCCATGGCGGTCGGCCCCCGGACCTGCATCCCCATGGAGCCCGGCGGCAGCGCCGACCGGAGCCCCACCCCGACGTGTGCTGTTCGCAGCACACGCCCGTCAGCCCTGTGGCGCCGTTCGTCGAGCGCCCGGGCTGAGCGGATGCCGGGAGGCGGCGGCACGCAGGAGCTTCGGCTCCCGGTCGCCACCCTCTGTGCTTCCCGGCATCCCAGGGCGGGTCGGGACAGGGCGGATCACCCCGCCGACGCGGGGTCGGCCCCGGCCAGCGCGGCGCGCAGCCGCACGGGGTCCGTCGTCGGTTGCTCGCAGACGAAGCCCCGGCACACGTAGGCCGCGGCGCGGCCTCCGACCAGCGGGCGCCCGGTGAGCAGCGGCATCCCGGCGGCGTCCGGGGCTCCGTGCACCAGCACGAGACCGGGTGAGGTGCCTGCGCGGGCCGACTCGAGCAGGGCGAGGGCGTCAGGCCCGTCGCCGACCACTGCCACCTGCAGTGGGCCTGCGGCCACCGCCTCGGCGATCGCGAGGGCCCAGCCGGCGAACCGCGGGTCCTGCTGCGCCACCGGCCCGCAGGCGTCGAGGGCGGCGACTGCCGCGTCCCGGTGCCGTGTCGACCCGGTGAGCGCGGCGTACGTGACGAGCGCCCCGGCGAGTGACGACGCCCCCGCCGGCTCCGCGTTGTCGGTGCGGGCCGCAGGGCGTGCGAACAGTGGCGGCGCGTCGTGGGCGGTGTCGTGCAGGGTGCCGCTCTCGTCGGCGAACCGCTCCAGCGCCGAGTCCAGCAACGCCGCCGCTGCATCGGCCCACCGGGTGTCACCGGTGGCCTGGTGCAGCGCGAGCAACCCTTCGGCGAGGTCGCCGTGGTCGTCGAGCACGGCCGGCGCCGTGCCCACCCGACCGGCGCGGGAGGTGCGGCGCAGCCTGCCCTCCACGACGTGCCGGTCGAGGACGAAGGCCGCTGCGGCCTCGGCGGCGGCGACCAGGTCCGGGCGTGCGAGGAGCGACCCGGCATCGGCGAGCGCGGCGACCGCGAGCCCGTTCCACGCGGTGACGACCTTGTCGTCGCGGCTCGGCTGCGGCCGCAGCGTCCGCGCGTCGAGCAGCCTGGCGCGGGTGGCCGCCCACCACGACGGGTCGTCGGGGTCGGCCGGCAGCTGCAGGGTCGACGACCCTGCCTCGAAGGTGCCGTCGGCGGTGACTGCGAGCAGGGAGGCCGCCCGCTCGCCGTCGTCGGTGCCCAGGACCTCGACCAGCTGTGCCGGGGTCCAGGCGTAGGTGAGGCCCTCGTGCGAGTGCCCGTCGACGACGGTGTCGGCGTCCAGCGCCGAGGCGAACCCGCCCTCGTCGGTGCGCAGGTCGCGCAGCAGGAAGTCGGCGGTCTCCTCCGCCACCCGCCGGGCCAGGGGGTCGCCGGTGCTGCGCCAGAGGTGGGCGTACACCCGCAGCAGGAGGGCGTTGTCGTAGAGCATCTTCTCGAAGTGCGGCACGACCCAGGCGGCGTCCACCGAGTACCGGGCGAAGCCGCCGCCGAGCTGGTCGTACAGGCCGCCACGGGCCATCGCGTCGCACGTGGCGCGGGCCATCGCGAGGGCGTCGGCCGATCCGGTGCGGGCGTGGTGGCGCAGCAGGAACTCGAGCACCATCGAGGGTGGGAACTTCGGGGCGCCGCCGAAGCCACCGCGGGCGTCGTCGTAGGTCGAGCGCAGGCGGCGCACCGCGGCGTCGCAGACCCCGACGTCGAGCCGGGACGGGGCCGGTGGCCCGGTGTGCGCGCGCAGCTGCTCCGCCACGCCGGCCCCCGAGGCCAGCACCCGCTCGCGCTGCTCGGCCCACACCCCGCCGGCGTTGGCCAACAGCGCGAGCAGCTGCGCCTTGGGCAGGTAGGTGCCCGCGAAGAAGGGGTCGCCGTCGGGGGTGAGCAGGCAGGTCATCGGCCACCCGCCGTGACCGGTCAGGGCAGTCACGGCGGCCATGTACACGGCGTCGACGTCGGGGCGCTCCTCACGGTCGACCTTGACCGCGACGAAGCCCGCGTTGACGGCCGCGGCCACCTCGTCGTCCTCGAACGACTCGTGGGCCATGACGTGGCACCAGTGGCAGGCGGAGTAGCCGACCGACAGCAGGATCGGCAGGTCGCGGCCGCGGGCCTCCTCGAAGGCCGCGTCGCCCCACTCCCACCAGTCGACGGGGTTGTCGGCGTGCTGGAGGAGGTAGGGGCTCGAGGAGCCCGCGAGCCGGTTCGCCATCGACCCACCGTATGCCGGGCCGGCGCCGGCCCGGCCGGGAGGGTCAGTCGTCGAGCGCCTTCGCGAGGGCGATGCTGAACGACACCTCGTCGGCGTTGTCGTCGTCGAGGGCCCACCCGCACTCGATGACGCAGCGCACGATGGTCCAGTGCCGGGCGACCTCCTCGTCCATCCCGGCGGCGTCGCACAGCACCTCGGTGCGGTGCCTGGCCGACCAGCGCAAGGCGGCGCCGGTGCCGAGCTCATCGCGCCGGTTGCGCAGCACCGCGTGCAGGTCCCACCCCGGGTGGCCGGCGCGTGGCTGCGGGTCGATGGCCAGCCACGGCTCGCGGGTGCCCGCCAGGACGTTCTCGTAGTGCAGGTCACCGTGCACGAGCGTGGCGTCGCACCCGGCATCCGAGACCAGCTCGCGATGCAGCCCGGCGGCGCGCGAGACCAGGCGGCGGGGCATCTCGCCGCGCCGCTGGGCCTCCTCGAGCCAGCCCGCCGACCAGTCGCTCAGGCGTGGCACTGCCGGCGGCGCCGGCACGTGCAGCCGGGAGAGCAGCCCGCCGATGACCTCGCAGGCGCTGTCGGCGTCGAGCGAGCGGAGGTCGAGCTCGGGGTCGAGCCGCTCGAGCAGCAGCAGGCCGTCGGTGGGCAGCGCTGCGACCAGGCGCACCGCACCGTCGCCGGCCCAGGTGCGCAGGGCCAGGGGCTCACCGTCGGTGTCGACGCTGCGTCTGACGACCTTGAGGGCGAGCGGCTCGCCGTCGCGGCGTACCGGTGCCACCACGGCGGTCCAGCCGGTGCGCAGTGGTCCGTCGGCGACCAGGTCGAACCGCTCGAAGGCCTCGCCGAGCAGCCGCTGCGCGCCGCGGGCCCAGTCGGCGCCGCTCGGACCGCCCTCCGGCGGACGCCGGGAGATCCAGGACAGCCAGTCCGCAGGAATGACCGGAGCCGCGCTCACGCGAGCCCCGGGAAGGGGGCGAGGTCGACGCCCCACCGGTGCGCCTCGACCTCCACCGCGCCGAGCCACCGGGTCAACGCCGCGAGCCCGGCGCCACCGTCGGAGGTGACCAGCGGTTCGAGGTGCTCCCCGTAGCCGGCACGCAGGCTGGTCAGGGCCTGCCGGGCCAGCCGCGCGGCGTCGGCGGAGTCCTCGACCGGGAAGGGGAGGGGGTGGCCGAGCGAAGCGTCCGCAATCGCCCCCCCGGCCAGCTGGTCGGCACGCAGGTCGCGCAGGGCCGCCAGGGTCGCGTCGGCCCGGGCCCGCTGCCGGCCCGTGGAGCGGGCGGCCACGACCTCGAGGAAGTAGCCGGCGGCGGAGGTCGAGGTCGCCAGGGCCGCCACCCGGTTCCCGGCGACGGGGTCGAGGGGCACCGTCGGTGGGCGCCCGGCCAGGAGCGTGGCGGCGGCGTACCGCTGCGCGTGGAGGGACGCCATCGTCGCCCGCAGGCTCGGCTCCACCCCGGCGAAGGTGGCGGCCGCCGCCGCGGACGCGCCCTCGGCCTCGGCCAGCTCGGAACGCCCCACGACGGGGGGCGACGACGGGGCCGCCCCCGATGCGCTCGGGGTGCCTGTGGGGTTGGTGGGGCCGGCGGTGCTCGGGGTTCCGGCCGGCGCCGGGGTGTCGAGGTCGGCGGCCGGCACCTGGGCCGAGAGCAGCGTGGTGCGCAGGACGGAGTACTGCCGGCGGTGGAGCGTCGCCAGGTCGGCTGCGACGGCCCCGGGCACCGCCTCGGCGAGGTCGGCCAGAGATGCCGTGTCGCGGGTCAGGGCGACCAGCTCGGCCTCCGCGGGCACCGGTGTACGGGTCGGCACGAGGGGCACGGCGGGGGCGTCGTCCTCGAGCCGGATGCCGCAGCCGGACGCCGGCAGGACCGCGGCGACCAGCCCCACCATCACGGTGCGCCGGGGCACGCCGGGGCGGGCTCCCTGCGTCATGCGCGCATCATCGCACGGGTTCGAGGCCCTTCCGATCTGTCCTAGAGTGTGGTGCGGCGGTCATCCGCCGGCCGACAAACTGCAGAGAGGGAGGGTTGATCATGACCACAGCGGACAGCATCCGCCCCACCCTGCAGGAGGCCCTCGCGCAGAGCGGCCTGGTTCTCGAGGAGGTCGCAGTGACCCCCGCCGGCCGTCGCCGGGTCGTCAAGGTGCTCGTCGACCGGGCCCTCGACGAGGCCGGGACCGTCACCGAGCCCACCGCCCCGCTCACCCTGGACGAGGTCGCCGACGCGACCCATCAGGTCAGCGACGCCCTCGACGCCTCCGACCTGATGGGGGAGCAGCCCTACACCCTCGAGGTCTCCTCGCCGGGGGTCGGCCGCCCGCTCACCGAGCCACGCCACTTCCGCCGCAACGTCGGCCGGCTCGTGACCGCACACCACGACGGGGGCGAGGTCACCGGCCGGGTCACCAGCGCCTCCACCGATGAGGTCACCCTCGAGGTGCCCGCGACCAGAAAGACCCCGGCCCGCACCGAGACGCTGTCGTACGCGCAGGTCGAGCGGGCCGTGGTGCAGGTCGAGTTCGCCCGCCCCGACGAGAGCAAGGAGAGCTGACATGGACATCGACCTGGCCGCCCTGCGCGCACTCGAGCGGGAGCGGGGAATCTCCCTCGACGTCCTGATCCCGGCGATCGAGCAGGCGCTCGGCCTCGCCTACCAGCGCACCGAGGGCCACTACCGGCACTGCCGGGCCGACCTCGACCGCAAGACGGGCCACGTCGTGATCTGGGCCCGGGAGGAGACCGAGATCCCTCCCGCCGAGGGAGAGGTCGACGACGAGGGCAACCCGGCCCGCCCGCGCCGCGAGCTGGGCCCGGAGTTCGACGACACCCCCACCGACTTCGGCCGGGTCGCGGCGGCCACCGCCCGGCAGGTCATCGTCCAGCGGCTGCGCGACATCGAGGACGACGCCATCCTGGGCGACTTCAAGGGGCGCGAGGGCGACATCGTCGCGGGCATCATCCAGCAGAGCCCCGACCCGCGACACGTGACCGTCGACTTCGGCGCCGTCGAGGGCATCCTGCCGCTCGCCGAGCAGGTGCCCGGTGAGAGCTACGTGCACGGGCAGCGGCTGCGGTGCTTCGTCGTCTCGGTCAAGCGCGGCATGCGCGGCCCCCAGATCGGGCTGTCACGCACCCACCCCAACCTGGTCAAGAAGCTCTTCGCCCTCGAGGTGCCCGAGATCGCCGACGGCAGCGTCCAGATCGAGGCCCTCGCCCGCGAGGCCGGGCACCGCACCAAGATCGCGGTCCACTCCTCCGTGCCGGGGCTGAACGCCAAGGGCTCGTGCATCGGTCCGATGGGGGCCCGCGTGCGCGCCGTCATGAGCGAGCTGCACGGCGAGAAGATCGACATCGTCGACTGGTCCGAGGACCCGGCGACGTTCATCGCGGCCGCGCTCTCGCCGGCCCGGGTGTCCTCGGTCGAGATCGTCGACCGCCAGCTGCGTTCGGCGCGGGTCGTCGTGCCCGACTACCAGCTCTCGCTGGCCATCGGGCGCGAGGGGCAGAACGCCCGGCTGGCGGCCAAGCTCACCGGCTGGCGGATCGACATCCGCCCGGACACCGAGGCGGTCGCAGCGGCGCCGGAACACACCGATGACGCGCCCCGGCGTCCCTAGGCGGTAGACTGGTGCGGACCGACCGGACTGGACTCCGGCCCGGCCACCCGGTGCGCACCTGCATCGGTTGTCGCGGGTCGGATAGCCGGTCGGCACTCCTGCGAGTGGTCCTCGGACCCGGCGCCGACGGCATCCTTGTCGTCCTTCCGGATCCCGAGCGCCGTCGTCCGGGGCGTGGCGCATGGCTGCACCCGGACCTCTCGTGCTTGGACCTCGCCGTCCGCCGCCGGGCGTTCGGTCGCGCGCTGCGCAGCAGCACGTCGCCCGACCACACCGCGGTCGACGACTGGGTCAGAGCCCACGAGCAGGGACCACCGTCCGAGAGCAAGAACCGAAAGCGGGTTTGACGCTGATGAGCACCCGATGAGTACTCAGCGATGAGCACCCCCCAGCTGTAACTACGGTCCGCGCAACAGAGCACGGACCTGGACAGGAGAGATGTGTCTAAAGTCCGTGTGAGCGCACTTGCCAAGGAGCTCGGAGTGACCAGCAAGGTCCTCCTCGAGCGCCTGAACGGCATGGGTGAGTACGTCAAGAGCGCCAGCTCGACGATCGAGACTCCCGTGGTGCGCAGGTACAACGAGAAGTTCCCCACCGAGGCCCCCAAGGCCGCGGCTCCGGCTGCGGCGAGCAGGGCCCCGGCCACCAAGCCGGCACCGGCGACGACCGCTTCGGCCCCGTCCGCACCGGCCGCCCCCACCGCGGCTCCCGCCGAGGCGGCTCCCTCCGCCCCGGCTCCGGCCGCATCCGCCCCGAGCTCGGCGCCCGCGCCGGCGGCTCCCGCCCCGGCTGCTCCGGCACCCGCTGCTCCGGCACCCGCTGCTCCGGCCCCGGCCGCCGCGACGGCCCCGGCTGTCGCGGCTCCCGCCGCGCCGGCCCCGGCGACCCCGGGCCCTGCTGCTCCGGCCCCGGCGGCACCTGCCCCCGAGGCTCCCGCGGCACCAGCGGCCCCGGCCGCCCGCGAGGGCGGCACCGGTCAGGGCGCCCCGCGCCCGGGTGCTCCGCGCCAGAGCACCCCGCGTCCGGGCAACAACCCGTTCGCTCCCAGCCAGGGCATGGGCCGCTCCCGTGAGGCAGCGGCGCGTCCCGGCAACAACCCCTTCGCTCCCAGCCAGGGCATGCCCCGGCCGCAGAGCCGCCCGGGCACCCGCCCCGGCGGTGCCGGTGCCGGAGCGGCCGGTCCGCGTCCCGCGGGCGCCCGCCCGAGCCCGGGCATGATGCCCGACCGCTCCGCCGTGGCTCGTCCCGGTGAGCGGCCGGCGCGTGGCGGTGCCCGTCCAGGTGCCGCCGGTGCGCGCCCCGGTGGTGGCCCCGGCGCGGGCGGCGGCTTCGGCGGCCGTCCCGGCGGTGGCGGCGGCGGTTTCCGCGGCGGCCCCGGTGGTCGTGGCGGCACCCAGGGTGCCTTCGGTCGCGGAGGCGGTCGTCCCGGCCGCGCCCGCAAGTCCAAGCGCGCCAAGCGCATGGAGTTCGAGGAGATGCAGGCGCCGTCGATCGGTGGCGTGAGCGTCCCCCGCGGCGACGGCAAGACCGTCATCCAGATCCGTCAGGGCGCGAGCCTGTCCGACTTCGCCGACAAGATCGACGCGAACCCGGGTGCGCTGGTCACCGTGCTGTTCCACCTCGGTGAGATGGCCACGGCGACGCAGAGCCTGGACGAGGACACCTTCCGGCTGCTGGGCAGCGAGCTCGGGTACGACATCCGCATGGTGTCGCCCGAGGAGGAGGAGCGCGAACTCTTCGACTCGTTCCACATCGACCTGGAGACGGGCATCGAGGGCGAGGACGACGAGGACCTCGAGGCTCGCCCGCCGGTCGTCACGGTCGTGGGTCACGTCGACCACGGAAAGACCCGGCTCCTGGACGCCATCCGCAACGAGAACGTCGCGGGCGGCGAGACCGGTGGCATCACCCAGCACATCGGTGCCTACCAGGTCCACCGCGAGCACGAGGGCGTCGACCGTCCGATCACCTTCATCGACACCCCGGGCCACGAGGCGTTCACCGCCATGCGTGCCCGTGGTGCGAAGGTCACGGACATCGCGATCCTCGTCGTGGCCGCCGATGACGGCGTCATGCCGCAGACCATCGAGGCGCTCAACCACATGCAGGCAGCGGACGTGCCGATCGTCGTCGCGGTCAACAAGATCGACGTCGAGGGCGCCAACCCGTCCAAGGTCCGTCAGCAGCTCACCGAGTACAACCTCGTCGCCGAGGAGTACGGCGGCGAGACGATGTTCGTCGACGTGTCCGCGAAGCAGGGGCTGAACATCGACCAGCTGCTCGAGGCCGTGCTGCTCACCGCCGACGCGGCGCTCGACCTGCGCGCCAACCCCGACCGTGAGGCTCGCGGCATCGCGATCGAGGCCAACCTCGACAAGGGTCGCGGCGCCACGGCGACCGTGCTCATCCAGACGGGCACGCTGCACGTCGGTGACGCCATCGTCGCGGGCTCCTCCCACGGCCGCGTCCGGGCCATGCTCGACGAGCACGGCAACCCGGTGCCGGAGGCGGGCCCGTCCCGTCCGGTCCAGGTGCTGGGCCTGTCCTCGGTCCCGCGGGCCGGCGACACCTTCGTCGTCGCCCCCGACGACCGCACCGCGCGGCAGATCGCCGAGAAGCGCGAGGCGGCCGACCGTCAGGCGAGCCTGGCCAAGGCCCGCAAGCGCATCTCGCTCGAGGACCTCAACGAGGCCCTCGCCGCGGGCAAGGTCGACACCCTCAACCTCATCCTCAAGGGTGACGTGTCGGGTTCGGTCGAGGCGCTCGAGGACGCCCTGCTCCAGATCGACGTGGGCGAGGAGGTCGACCTGCGGATCATCGACCGTGGCGTCGGCGCGATCACGCTGAACAACATCAACCTCGCGATGGCGTCCGACGCCATCATCATCGGCTTCAACGTTCGGGCCGAGGGCCAGAACGCCGAGGTCGCCGAGCGCGAGGGCGTCGAGATCCGGTACTACTCGGTCATCTACCAGGCGATCGACGAGATCGAGCAGGCCCTCAAGGGCATGCTCAAGCCGGAGTTCGAGGAGGTCGAGCTCGGCACCGCGCAGATCCGCGAGATCTTCCGCAGCAGCAAGTTCGGCAACATCGCCGGTTCGATCGTGCGCAGCGGCGAGATCAAGCGCGGCACCCGGGCGCGGATCACCCGCAACGGGGTCGTCGTCGCCGAGAACATCGAGATCGCCGGCCTGCGCCGGTTCAAGGACGACGTCACCGAGGTCCGCGAGGGCTTCGAGTGCGGCATCAACCTGGGGTCGTACAACGACCTCCAGATCGAGGACCTCATCGCGACGTATGAAATGCGGGAGAAGCCCCGAGCGTGATGAGGCGGGTCCCACGCGCCCACGCAGAGCGTGGGACCCGTGCGTGGGCGAAGCCGCGCGCCTGACGCGCAGCCGGTCCGTCCACCCGGATGCGGGCGGCACACCCTCGTGGTGTGCCGCCCGCCGCCGTCCCGCCGCCACCGCGGTCACTAGGGTGGTGGCGCCCCCGTCCCGTCGACCTGAGGAGGACCCGTGGCCGACACCGCACGCGCCCAGAAGATCGCCGACCGCATCAAGACGCTGACCGCCGCGAACCTGGAGCCGATCGTCAAGGACCCCGACCTGGGGTTCGTCACCATCACCGACGTCCGGGTCACCGGGGACCTGCAGCACGCCTCGATCTTCTACACCGTGTTCGGGGATGCCGGTCAGCGCGCCCAGACCGCCCGGCTCCTCGAGCTGAACAAGGGCAAGCTGCGCTCGTTCGTCGGCAAGCAGCTCGGCATCCGGCTCACGCCGAGCCTGGAGTTCATCGCCGACGCGATCCCCGAGACCGCCGCGCACCTCGAGGACCTCCTGCGCGAGGCCCGCGAACGCGACGCGGCGGTGGCTGCGGCCGCCGCCGGAGCCGTTCACGCCGGTGAGGCCGACCCGTACAAGAAGGACCGCGAGGACGACGACGAGGAGCAGGTCGACGGCGACCAGGGTGGCGAGTCCGCCGAGGTCCGGGGTGCCGGGGCCTGAGGACGCGGGCTCGCGGCCCTCGCCGTGGACGCCGCCCACGCCGGACGGCATCCTCGTCGTCGACAAGCCCGGCGGCTGGACCAGCCACGACGTCGTGGCGCGGGCCCGCCGGCTGTGCGCGACCCGCAAGGTGGGCCACGCCGGAACCCTGGACCCCATGGCGACGGGGGTGCTGGTGCTCGGCGTCGGCCGGGCGACGCGGCTGCTGACCTTCCTCGTGGGCTGCGACAAGGACTACGCCGCAACGATCCGGCTCGGCCAGGCGACGCTCACCGACGACGCCGAGGGCGAGGTCACGGCATCCGTGGGCGCCGCCGACGTCGAACGGGATGCCGTGGTGGCGGCCGCGCGGACGCTCACCGGGGACATCGAGCAGGTCCCGAGCGCCGTCAGCGCCATCAAGGTCAAGGGGGAGCGCTCCTACCACCGGGTGCGGGCCGGGGAGTCCGTCGACCTCCCGCCCCGCCCGGTCACGGTGTCGCGCTTCGAGATCGGTGACGCGCGCACCACCGAGGTCGACGGCCTCCCCGTCGTCGACGTCGACGTCGAGGTCACCGTGTCCTCCGGCACCTACGTGCGGGCACTTGCCCGGGACCTGGGCGCGGCCCTGGGCTGCGGTGGGCACCTGACTGCCCTGCGCCGCACCCGGGTCGGAGGCTTCGGCCTGGACGAGGCGCACCCGCTCGCGGACCTGGAGGCCCGGCAGGGCGAGGTGATGCCGGTGACCCCGCTCGCCGATGCGGCCCGCGCCGCCTTCGTCGTGCGCGAGCTCGACGAGGCGCAGGCACGCACCCTGGGCTACGGACAGCGCCTGGCGTCGGAGCTGCCGGGGCGCACCGAGCCGGTCGCGGCGATCGCCCCGGACGGCACCCTCGTCGCGATGCTCGACGAGTCGCGTCTTACGGCGCGCAGCCTCGTCGTGTTCTCCCCGGCGAGTTCGTAGAGTGGTGCCCGTGCATCGTTGGACCAACCCCTCCGAGACGCCCGCGGCCCTACGGCCCTGCGTCCTCACCCTCGGCAACTTCGACGGCGTCCACCGCGGGCACCGGGCGGTGCTCAACGCCCTCGTCGAGGCGGGCCACCGGCACGGGCTGCCCGCCGTCGCCATCACCTTCGAGCCACACCCGGTCGCGGTGCTGCGCCCCGATCAGGCACCAGAGCTCGTCGCGCCCGGCACGATCCGCGACGACCTGATCGCCGACACCGGCGTCGACGGCCTGCTCGTGCTGGACTTCACCACCGAGTTCGCCCAGCAGACCCCGGAGGACTTCGTGCGCGCGGTCTTCGTGCGCGGCCTCGACGCCCGCTGCGTCGTGGTCGGCATGGACACCCGCTTCGGCTACCGCAACTCGGGCGACGTCTCGACCCTGGCCGACCTGGGGGAGCAGTTCGGATTCGAGGTCGTCGCGCTCGACGACGTCGGCGAGGGGGAGCGGTTCTCCTCGACCGTCGTCCGCCGCCACCTGCGCGCCGGCGAGGTCGCCGAGGCCGCCCGCATCCTGGGCCGCCCCCACCGGGTGGTCGGCACCGTCGTCCACGGCAACCACCGGGGCAAGGGCCTGGGCTACCCCACCGCGAACCTGTCGGCCGACTCGCTCGGCCTGGTGCCGCTCGAGGGCGTCTACGCCGGTTGGCTGACCCGGCTCGAGCTCGCCGAGGACGAGCGCGACCGCACGATGCCGGCGGCGATCAGCGTCGGCACCAACCCCACCTTCGAGACGCACGACCGGCGCACCGTCGAGGCCTACGTCCTGGACCGCGACGACCTCGACCTCTACGACGAGAGCGTGATGGTCGAGTTCACCGCCCACATCCGCCCCACGCTGAAGTTCGAGAGCGTCGAGGAGCTGCTCGAGGCGATGGGCCGGGACGTCGCCCGCTGCCGCGGGCTGCTCACGAAGATCGTCCCGGCCTGAGCCCCCGGCCCCTGACCTCGAGCAGCCCCTGGGCCCGGCACGACGTCGGGCTCTACGTCGCCGCCGCCGGTACCTCGGTCGTCGGGGCCCTGCTCGTCTGGTCCGCCACGGCACGGGTCGACGGCACGGCCTACCTGGTGCGGCACCTGCTCACGGCGGCGGTCGGGATGGGGCTGGCGCTGATCGTCAGCCGGGTCGGGCAGCATCGGGTGCGCCTTGCCTCCCCCTGGGTCTATGCCGGCTCGGTGCTCCTGCTGCTGACCGTGCTGACCCCGCTCGGGCGCACGGTCAACGGGTCGCGGTCCTGGATCCCGCTCCTCGGCGGGTTCACCGTGCAGCCGGCCGAGCTGGCCAAGGTGGGGCTCTGCCTCGCGCTGGCGACGCTGCTGGCCGGCCAGGCCGAGCGGGGCCTCGCACCCGGGCGTCGCGAGGTGGCCCTCGCGGCCGCGCTCACCGCGCTGCCGACCGCCCTCATCCTGCTGCAGCCCGACCTGGGCTCCGCGGCGGTGGTCGTCGCCGTGGGCGCGGTCGTGGTCGCCGTCGCCGGGGTGCCGCGCCGGTGGGTCGTCGGCGCGGTGCTGCTGGGGGTGGCCGTGGCGGTGGTCGCGCTGACCACGCCCGTGCTCAGCGACTACCAGCGCGACCGGCTGACCTCGTTCGTCGACCCGTCGGCCGACCCGCAGGGCAGCGGCTACCAGACCCGGATGGTGCGCCTCGCCATCGGTGCCGGCGGGATGTGGGGGCAGGGCTTCATGCAGGGCGAACGCACCCAGGGCGGCTACGTGCCCTACCAGCTCAACGACTTCGTCTTCTCGGTGGCGGGGGAGGAGCTCGGCTTCGTCGGGGCGGCCGGCCTGCTCCTGCTCCTCGCGTTCGTCGTGGGGCGGGTGCTCCTGGTCGCCGCTCGGACGCAGGACCCGTTCGGCCGGCTCGTGGCGGTCGGCGTGGCCACCTGGCTGGCGGTGCAGGTGATGCAGAACGTCGGGATGAACCTCGGTCTGCTGCCGGTCACCGGCCTTCCGCTGCCGTTCATCTCGTACGGCGGGTCCTCGATGCTCGTGTCGTGGCTCGCGGTCGGCCTGGTCGATGCGACACACACCATGGCGACTCGCCGGTAACAAGGCATACCCTTCGGTGCACGCCCTGTGGCAAGATGCGCGCACCACGCTCCCCAATGACGAGGACGACGCTCGATGCTTTCTGCTCCCACCCAGATCAACACACCCGCCGACGAGCCCGTCGACCAGTCAGTCCTCGACAACGAGGCACAGAGTGTCGGGCACATGTTCCGCAGCCGCGTGACAGCGACCCCCGACCGGCCCGCGTACATGCACGCCGTCGTCTCCGAGTCGGGTGACCAGTGGGTCACCGTGACCTGGTCCGAGCTCGACGTCGTCGTTCGCGAGATCGGAGCCGGGCTCGTGGCCCTGGGCATCGAGTCCGAGGACCGCGTCGCCATCGCGTCGAGCACGCGCTACGAGTGGGCCCTGGCCGACCTCGCCACCATGGTGGCCGGCGGCGCGACGACCACGATCTACCCGACGACGATGGCCGACGACGTCGCGTTCATCATCGCCGACTCCGGCGCCAAGGTGATCTTCGCCGAGAACGCCGAGCAGCTCGACAAGCTGCGCGCGATCCGGCCCGACACCCCGGCCGTCGTGCGGGTCATCGTGTTCGACGGGGTGTCGGACACCGACGAATGGACCCTGACCCTCGACGAGGTCCGCCAGCTCGGCCGCGAGTACCTCGAGGGCGACCCCGGCGCGATCGACGCGCGGATCGACGGCATCCAGCACGACCAGCTGGCGACGATCATCTACACCTCGGGCACCACCGGGCGACCCAAGGGCGTGCGGCTGCGGCACAGCGCCTGGACCTACGAGGGCGCGGCCGTCGCCAGCACCAACATCCTCACCGAGGACGACCTCCAGTACCTCTGGCTCCCGCTCGCGCACGTCTTCGGCAAGGTGCTGCTCACCCTGCCGCTGCAGATCGGCTTCCCCACGGCCATCGACGGCCGGATCGACAAGATCGTCGAGAACCTCGCGGTCGTGAAGCCGACGTTCATGGGCGCCGCCCCGCGCATCTTCGAGAAGGCCCACGGCCGGATCAGCATGATGATGGAGGCCGAGGGCGGGGTCAAGGCCAAGCTGTTCACCTGGGCGAGCGAGGTCGGCCGTGAGGTGAGCGACCTTCGCGAGCAGGGCAAGAACCCCTCGGGGATGCTGTCCTACAAGTACGCCATCACCGACAAGGTCATCGGCACCAAGATCCGCGAGCGGTTCGGTGGACGCATCCGCTTCTTCATCTCCGGCTCGGCGGCGCTCAACAACGACATCGCGCGCTGGTTCGACGCCATGGGGATGCAGATCCTCGAGGGCTACGGGATGACCGAGACGAGCGCGGCGTCGTTCGTCGCCCGGCCGAGGGGCTACCGCTACGGCACCGTCGGGTGGCCCCTTCCTCGCACCGAGGTGCAGATCGCCCCGGACGGTGAGGTGCTGCTGCGTGGCCCGGGCAACATGGAGGGGTACCACAACAACGACCACGCGACGGCGGAGACCATCGACGTCGAGGGCTGGCTGCACACCGGTGACATCGGCGAGCTCGACGAGCGTGGTTTCCTGCGGATCACCGACCGCAAGAAGGACATGTTCAAGACCAGTGGCGGCAAGTACGTCGCCCCCTCGAACATCGAGTCGTTGTTCAAGGGGCTGTGCCCGTACGCCAGCCAGCTCGTCGTCTACGGCGCCGACCGCAACTTCGTCTCCGCGCTGGTGACCCTCGACCCGGAGGCCATCGCCGGCTGGGGCGCCCAGCACGGCATGGAGGGCAAGCCCTACCACGAGATCGTCTCCTCCGACGCGTGCCGCGAGATGGTGCAGGACTACATCGACCAGCTCAACGGCGGCCTCAACCGTTGGGAGACGATCAAGAAGTTCACCATCCTCGAGAACGACCTCACGGTCGAGGACGGCGAGCTCACCCCCAGCCTGAAGCTCAAGCGCAAGGTCGTCGCCGACAAGTACAAGCACCACCTCGACGCCCACTACACGGGCTGACCCCTTCGGGGCGACGCCGCCGGTTACCGCGTCGTACTCGCTGTGATCACAGCGAGTACGACGCGGTAACCGGCGGCGTCGCCCCGAAGGGGTCA
>DASQEZ010000276.1:0-8202 GCA_035633415.1 Ornithinibacter sp.
CGATGAGGCCGGAGCTGTTCATGTCCATGTCGGAGACGAGGCTGAGGATCCAGCCTCCGAGCAGGCCGCCGATGATGCCGACGACGATGTTCAGGATGATGCCCTGCTGGGCGTCGGTCTTCATGATCTTGCTCGCGATCCAGCCGGCGAGGCCGCCGATGATGATCCAGCCGATGATGCCCATGTGTGGGACAGCCTTTCCTTGGGGAAGGCGACCCCGATCGGGGTCGCCGCAGGTCGGCGACGTTACCCGAACCTTTGTCGAAGGTTGGTCCCGCGTGACGGGCGACTTTGCCCGATCCGGCGCACATCGCGCCGCGACCCCCTCAGCCGTACCCACGCTCGTCGCCACCCAAACCCCCTCACCGCGGTGTCGCCCGACGCGCGGTCCCCCGGCGCCCCACGTGTCAGCTGCTGCGGTGGGTGGCGAAGAAGCGGCGGACGACCTCGCCGCACTCCTCCTCGAGCACACCGCCGACGACCTCGGCCCGGTGGGTCGCCCTGCGGTCGCGCACGACGTCCCAGACCGAGCCGCACGCCCCGAGCTTGGGGTCCCAGGCGCCGAGCACGACGCGCTCGATCCGCGCGAGCATCGCAGCCCCGGCGCACATCGGGCAGGGCTCCATCGTCACCACCAACGTGCACCCCTCGAGCCGCCACGACCCGAGCCGGCTCGCAGCCGAGCGCAGTGCGACCACCTCGGCGTGGGCGGTGGGGTCCTGGTCGACCTCACGCAGGTTCCACCCCTCGCCGAGCACCTCCCCCGAGGCGTCCACGACGACGGCGCCGACCGGGACGTCACCGGCATCGGCCGCCCGCTGCGCGAGGGTCAGGGCACGGCTCATCCACGTGGTGTACCGAGGATCCGCTGGAACGTGCACGCGCTAAGTTTCACCCATGCGCGTCATCAACCCGGACCACCGGCTCATCGCTCACAAGCTGACCTACCTCCGGGACAAGCGGACCGACTCCCCCACGTTCCGCCGGCTCGCCGAGGAGCTGATGACGCTGCTCGCCTACGAGGCCACCCGCGACGTGCGCGTCGAGCCGTTCGAGATCGAGACCCCGGTCGCCCCCACGACCGGCATCAAGCTGAGCAACCCCAAGCCGCTCATCGTGCCGATCCTGCGCGCCGGGCTCGGCATGCTCGAGGGCATGGTGCGCCTGCTGCCCAGCGCCGAGGTGGGCTTCCTCGGGATGCAGCGCGACGAGGAGACCCTGGAGGCGATCACCTACGCCAACCGCCTCCCCGACGACCTGTCCGGTCGCCAGGTCTACGTGCTCGACCCGATGCTCGCCACCGGCGGCTCGATGGCCGACGCGATCAGGTTCCTCATCGAGCGCGGTGCCGACGACATCACGGCAGTCACCCTGCTCAGCGCCCCGGAGGGCATCGCCCACCTCCAGGAGGCGCTCGCCGGTGTCGCAGCACCCATCACCCTGGTCACCGGTGCCATCGACGACAGGCTCAACGAGGTCGGCTACATCGTGCCCGGCCTCGGCGACGCCGGCGACCGGCTGTACGGCCTGGCCCACTGACCCGACACGCCCGGCGAGGCGCATCACCCGTCACACTCGTCACATCTGACACCATGCTGGCTGAGGCGTGCGCACGGCAGGCCCGACAGCAGGAGGACGTGAGCATGCCCCCGATCAAGAAGATCGTGCTGTGGCTGGTCGTCATCTTCCTGCTGTACGCGATCTTCACCGCGCCGAACGAGGCTGCGAGCATGTTCCGGGAGGCCTGGGACTTCACCGTCAACGCGGTGAGCAACATCGCGTCGTTCTTCACGTCGTTGATCAACGGCTGACATGGCGCGCCGGCCTCGGCTGGACCTCGAGCTCGAGCGCTATCTCGTCGACGGCGAGACGGTGATCGTGGCCGTCCGGCTGCACTGGTTCCACCTCGCCCGCGAGCTGCTGGTCGTCCTGGCCGCGACGGTCTTCGCCTTCTGGGTCGACCTCGAGGTCTCACGCTCCCCGGGCGGCGAGCTCATCCACAATGCCAGCCTGCTGTTGTGGTGGGGCGCCGCCCTCTGGCTCCTCTGGCGCGTGCTCAACTGGCGGCGCGACTGGTTCGTCGCCACCGACAAGCGCTTCCTGCTCTTCTACGGGTTCATCCGCCGCCGGGTCGCGATGATGCCGCTGCTCAAGGTCACCGACATGACCTACGACCGCTCCCTGCTCGGCAGGCTCGTCGGCTACGGCAAGTTCATGCTCGAGTCGGCCGGGCAGGACCAGGCGCTGTCGGTGATCGACCACGTGCCGGATGCCGACACCCACTACCGCGCGATCTGCACCCAGCTCTTCGGCCCCGGCTCCCTCCTGCGCGTCGCCCCGGGCGCCGTTCCCCCGCAACCGCCGGGCGACGACGACGGGCCCGACGACGGGGGCGGTCCGACCAGGGGCCCGGATGCCGGCGGGCCCGCGCCCGCAGGCGCCCGGCCCGAGCCCCGCCCGGCCGGCGGCCGGGACCTGCCGAGCCCGATCAGCACCCCCGAGTCCTGGTACCGCAGCTCGAACCTCGGCGACCCGCTGCACCTGGGCGACACCGGGGAGATCCCCGTCGTGCGGGTGCCACGTGACGACGAGGACGCCCCGCTGTACCCGCCCCCGCACTGGTCCGAGCGAGGCTGACGGCACCGCAACCGGCGCGTTCCTCCGCCACCCGCTCCGGTGGCCTCCACCAACGCCGTGCCCTCGATGGCGAGCACCTGGTGGCGGCACGCAGTGTCAGGGGCGCAGGACGGCCTCGGCCGCACCACCACCGGCCGAGGTGGAGACACCCTCGACGTCGAGCGGCAGGTCCATCAGCGGCACGTCGACCACCGGAGCGTGCCGCTGGGGGTGGCGCTCCCCCGTGGCACGGGCCACCACCGCGGCCTCGATCGGCAGCTCCAGCTCGAGCACACCCTTGCCGAGCCGGCCGTCCTCGGGCAGCGCGATGGGGTAGGTGCCGGTGAAGCACGCCGTGCACAGCCGGTCCTCGGGCTGGTCGGTGGCCTCGATCATCCCCGCCTCGGAGATGTAGCCCAGGGTGTCGGCGCCGATCGAGTTGCAGACCTCCTCGACCCCGAGCCCGGTCGCGATCAGCTCGGCGCGGGTGGCGAAGTCGATGCCGTAGAAGCAGGGCCAGCGCACCGGGGGCGACGAGATGCGCACGTGCACCTCGGCCGCCCCGGCCTCGCGCAGCATCCGTACCAGGGCCCGCTGGGTGTTGCCGCGCACGATCGAGTCGTCGACGACGATGAGGCGCTTGCCGCGGATGACGTCCTTGAGCGGGTTGAGCTTGAGCCGGATGCCGAGCTGGCGGATGGTCTGCGACGGCGCGATGAAGGTGCGGCCGACGTAGGAGTTCTTGACCAGGCCCTGCCCGTAGGGGATGCCGGACTCCTGGGCGTAGCCGATCGCGGCCGGCGTGCCCGACTCGGGCGTCGGCATCACCAGGTCGGCGTCGACCGGGTGCTCACGAGCCAGCGCGCGGCCCATCTCCACGCGCGCCTCGTGCACGACCCGACCGCTGATCGTCGTGTCGGGGCGGGCCAGGTAGACGTACTCGAACACGCACCCCTTGGGCGTCGGCTCGGCGAAGCGTGAGGACCGCAGTCCGTCCTCGTCGATGACGACGAGCTCACCCGGCTCGACCTCGCGCACGTACGACGCGCCGACGATGTCGAGCGCCGCCGTCTCGGAGGCGACCACCCAGCCGCGTTCGAGGCGACCGATGACGAGCGGGCGGATGCCGTGCGGGTCGCGGGCGGCGTACAGCGTGTGCTCGTCGATGAAGACGAAGCAGAAGGCGCCGCGCAGCCGGGGCAGCACGTCGAGCGCCGCGGTCTCGAGGCTGCGGTCGGGGTCGTCGGCCAGCAGGGCCGTGACCAGGGCCGTGTCGGTGGTGTTGCCGCGGGCCAGCTCCCCGCGGTGGGCGTCGTCGCCACGCCGCCCGTCGACGAGGTCACGCAGCTCGGCGGAGTTGGTGAGGTTGCCGTTGTGGGCCAGTGCGACCGTGCCACCGGCGTGGCCCCCGAGGGTGGGCTGGGCATTCTCCCAGGTCGAGCCACCGGTCGTCGAGTAGCGACAGTGGCCGACGGCGAGGTGGCCCCGCAGCGACGCGAGCGAGCGCTCGTCGAACACCTGCGACACCAGCCCCATGTCCTTGTAGACGAGCAGCCGCTGGCCGTCGGACGTGGCGATGCCGGCCGACTCCTGCCCGCGGTGCTGCAGGGCGTAGAGGCCGTAGTAGGCCAGCTTGGCGACGTCCTCGCCGGGGGCCCAGACGCCGAAGACACCACAGGCGTCCTGCGGCCCCTTCTCGCCGGGGATCAGGTCGTGGGTCAGGCGTCCGTCTCCGCGTGGCACGACGCCGATTCTCCCACACCCGAGGGTCAGGCCCGGTCCGCGCGCCGATCGACGAGGACCGCGACCACGGCGGCGAGCAGCCCGAACAGCACGGCCCCCAGGATGCCGAGGTAGCCGATACCTGCGCTGGGCGCGTAGTTCGACGCCACGGTGGGGTCCTCGTCCTCGAACCAGCCGACGACGGACAGCGCGGCCCCGATGACGAACCCCAGGACGACCCCGGTGAGGATGAAGGGCAGGAAGCGCGGGCGGCGAACAGGTTTCACGGCCCTTACGGTACGTGAGCGCGTGGTGCCCTCGCGGCCCCGGCCGTTCACACTGGGGGCGTGACGACATCCGCCGCGGCCCCCCGCTCCGAACCTGCTGCATGACGACCTCCCAGACGCCTGCCGCCCCGCGACGCCCGCGTGGGCGGTGGTATGCCGTCGGCACCGTGCTCAGCGCGGCTGCCGGGGCCGGGCTCGGCCACCTCGTCGCGGGCTTCGTCTCCCCCGAGGCCTCGCCGGTGCTCGCCGTCGGCTCGACGGTCATCGACCTCACGCCGACCCCGGTCAAGGAGTGGGCGGTCTCGACCTTCGGCACGGCCGACAAGCCGATCCTCATCGGGTCGGTGGCCGTGGTCACGCTGCTCGTCGCCGGTGGCATCGGCCTCGTGGCCCGGGCCCACCGCAGCCTGGGCCTGGCCCTGCTCGGGGCCCTGGCCATGACCTCGGTGCTGGCCGCACTCCTGCGCCCCACGAGCACCTCGGTCGACCTGCTCCCCGGCCTGGTGACCGCGGTCGGCGGGGTGCTGCTGGCCGGTTGGTACCTCGGACTGCTCGACCGGATGGGTGCTGCCGACTCCGACCCGCTGGCAGGCGCGGGCGCGGACAACGCCGCCCACGACGACGGTCGCAGCGGCCGTCGGCACGTGCTCGTCGCGGCCGCCGGCCTGGGTGCGATGGCGGCCGCGGGTGGCACCGTCGGCCAGGTGGTCAGCCGTGGCGTCTCCCCCGACTCGGTGACGCTGCCTGCCGCAGCCGAGCCGCTTCCGCCGTTGCCGCGCGGCCTGGAGGGGAACGTCCGCGGCATCTCCGCCTTCCGCACGCCGACCGCGCAGTTCTACCGGATCGACACCGCGCTGGTGATCCCCCGGGTCTCGGTCGACGGCTGGAAGCTCACCATCGACGGCGACGTGGACCGCCCGTACTCGCTGACCTTCGACGAGCTGCTGGCCATGCCACTGGTCGAGCGCGACATCACCCTCACCTGCGTCTCGAACGAGGTCGGAGGGCCCTACGTCGGTGCGGCGCGCTGGCTCGGCGTGCGCACCAGTGACCTGCTCGAGCGGGCCGGCGTGCGGTCCGGAGTCGACCAGATCTTCAGCCACTCCACCGAGGGGATGACCATCTCCACGCCGCTGCAGGCGCTCACCGACGACCGTGAGGCGCTCGTCGCCATCGCGATGAACGGCGAGGCGCTCCCGGCGAGGCACGGCTTCCCGGCCCGCCTGGTCACCCCGGGGCTCTACGGCTTCGTCGGTGCGACCAAGTGGCTCACCCGGATGGAGGCCACCACCTACGCCGCCAAGAGCGCCTACTGGACCGACCGCGGTTGGGCCACCGAGTCACCGATCCTCACCCAGTCGCGCATCGACACCCCGCGCGGGCTCAACCGGATCGGTGCCGGCCGGGTCGTCATCGGCGGCGTCGCGTGGGCCCAGCAGCGCGGCATCGCCAAGGTCGAGGTCCGGGTCGACGAGAACGCCTGGCAGGAGGCCGAGCTCGGTCCGGACGGCGGCATCGACTACTGGCGCCAGTGGTACCTGCCCTGGGACGCGCTGCCCGGTCGCCACCAGCTGACCGTCCGCGCGACCGACCTCGACGGCGAGGTGCAGCCGGAGCAGAAGGAGACCCCCTTCCCCAAGGGCGCGACCGGCTGGCACAGCATCGTCGTCATCATCGAGTAGCCGGTCCCACCCGAGGCTTCCTCCACTTCGTGCGACTTACCCGCGGTTCTGACGCCCACCCGGCCGTGGGACCGCGGGTAGGTCGCACGAAGTCGTTGTCGGGCGGGGCAGGGAGGTGGGGCGAGCGGCATCCCGAGGGCACTGCGCGAAAAAAGTTCTGGCACAGACCAATCCGCTTCGGATGCCGCGGCGAACCACGTGTGTACGCACGCAGTCCTACACACGTCCCAAAGGAGCAGTTCCCATGCGCACCAGCCGCCTCACGATCGCCGCCCTGGCCCTCGCCCTCCCCCTGTCCCTCGCCGCCTGCGGCTCGTCGGACGCCGACACCGGGTCCGCCTCGAGCGCACCCATGTCGTCGTCCGCGGCGCCGAGCCCCTCGGAGTCGATGAGCTCCGACATGGCCGGAACCGCGTTCGGTCCGGGTTGCGCGGCCGTTCCGGCCGACGGCGCCGGCTCGTTCGCCGGCATGGCCGCCGACCCGGTCGCCACCGCCGCCAGCAACAACCCGGCGCTCTCGACGCTGGTCACCGCTGTGACCGAGGCCGGCCTGGGCGAGACCCTCAACACGGCCAAGGACATCACCGTCTTCGCGCCGACCAACGACGCCTTCGCCGCCATGGACAAGGCCACCCTCGACAAGGCGATGGCCGACCCGAAGGGCCTGCTCACCACGGTGCTCACCAACCACGTCGTCGAGGGCCGCCTCACGCCCGAGATGCTCGCCGGTGAGCACAAGACGCTCGCCGGCACGACCATCACGGTCGAGGGCTCGGGCGAGGACTTCACCGTCGGCATGGCCAAGGTCGTCTGCGGCAACGTGCAGACCGCCAACGCCACCGTCTACATCACCGACGGCGTCCTGCTCCCCGCGAGCTGACCCACAGTCCATGATGGGTGACATGACAGCCGCCTCCTCGGGTGCCTCCGCGCCCGGGGAGGCGACTGCCTCCACCGCGATCGGCCCCGCCACCGGCGCCGACCTCGCAGACCTCCTCCGCCGGTCGGCGAGGGGCGACGAGTCGGCCTTCGCCGAGCTGTACGACGCCACGTCGCGCCGGCTCTTCGGCCTGGTCCTGCGCATCGTGCGCGACCACGCGATGTCGGAGGAGGTCACCCAGGAGGTGTACCTCGACGTCTGGCGGCAGTGCGCCCGCTTCGACCCGGAACGCGGCAGCGCCATCTCGTGGCTGCTGACGATCGCGCACCGCAGTGCCGTCGACCGGGTTCGTGCGAGCGAGGCGTCCCGCCGTCGCGACGACGCCCACGCCGCCACCTCCCAGGACATCGACTTCGACACCACGGCCGAGTCCGCGCAGGCCTCCCTCGAGGCCCAGCGCGTGCGACGCGCCCTGACCACCCTCACCGACGCCCAGCGCAGCGCGGTCGAGCTGGCCTACCTCGGCGGGTACACCCACACCGAGGTGGCCCGCCTCCTCGACCTGCCGCTCGGCACCGCCAAGACCCGTATCCGCGACGGCCTGATCCGTCTGCGCGACACGATGGGAGTTCCGGCATGAGCCCAGATCTGCACCATCTGTCCGGTGCCTACGCGGTCGACGCCCTCGACGACGCCGAGCGCGCGTCCTTCGAGCAGCACCTCGCCCTGTGCGCCGACTGCCGGGCCGAGGTCGCCGAGCTCTCGGCCACCGCCCACTCCCTCGCCTCCCTCGCCGAGGCCACCCCGCCGCCGTCACTGCGGGCCTCGGTGCTCTCCGACATCGCCAGGGTGCGCCCGCTCCCGCCGCTCACGCAGGATGCCGGTGCGCCCGCTCCCGCAGCCGCCGTGCCGTCCACTCCGCCGGCCGCGCAGGTGTCGAGCGTCGGACCCGACTCCGCCGAACCGGATGACGTCAGCACCGTCGTGCCGCTCCGCCGACGCCCTCGCACCGCGT
>DASQEZ010000277.1:0-9743 GCA_035633415.1 Ornithinibacter sp.
GGCGGTGCTCGGCGCCGACGCGCTCTTCATGGCCCAGCCCCGGGTGGGCCTGTCGGTGCGCGAGGCGGTCGAGCACGCCGAGCGCTGGATCGAGGAGTCGACGGCGGCCACGGGGTCGGGTGAGGGGTGACCCGCGACCGGCGTCCCGACATCCGCCCACCGGTGCGCGCTTGCGCCCGAGCCCCTGTCGAGCAGGCCCCGGGCTCCGCTAGGTTCGCCGCATGGATGCGACCATGGTCAACGTCGACAACTTCGTGCGAGCCGAGACCGACCGGATGTTCGCAGCCACCCAGAACGAGGCAGGCGGCCCGAACCGCTTCATGCACAACCGCGAGCCCGCGCAGGTCGACAACCAGCCGGTGATCCGGATGAACCGCGACACGCTCTACAGCTTCGCGATCGTCGACCTCGCCGCCGGTGCCCGGCTCACCGTGCCCGACGGCGGGAGCCGCTACGTGTCGGTGATGGTCGTCAACAACGAGCACCACATCAACCGGATCCTCCACGAGGCGGGCGAGTACGAGCTCACCGAGCAGGAGCACGGCTCCCGGTACGTCGCCGTCGTGGCCCGCGTGCTCGTCGACCCCGCCGACCCGGCCGACGTCGCGGCGGTGGCGGCCCTGCAGGACCAGTTCGTGCTCGAGGCGGGTTCGTCCGAGCCGTTCGTTCCGGGTGGCTGGGACAACAAGAGCCTCGACGCGACGCGCGACCACCTGCTCGGTCTCGCCGCCGGCATGACGAGCTTCGAGCACAGCTTCGGTCGCCGCGAGGAGGTCGACCCGGTGCACCACCTGATCAGCACGGCGGCCGGCTGGGGCGGGCTGCCCGACAGCGAGGCCTCCTACGTCGGGGTCTTCCCCGGCCTTCCGGTGGGTCGGTACGAGCTGACGGTCGGCGAGGTTCCGGTCGA
The DNA here is from genome assembly GCA_035633415.1 of Ornithinibacter sp. GTDB lineage: Bacteria > Actinomycetota > Actinomycetes > Actinomycetales > Dermatophilaceae > Fodinibacter. The sequence continues at coordinate 911 of DASQEZ010000277.1, forward strand.
CGGCTTCTGGTCCATCTCGGTGTACAACGCGGCGGGCTACTTCGAGCCCAACGAGCAGGGCCACTACAGCGTCAACGACATCACGGCCACCCGGGGCGACGACGGCACGGTGACGGTGCGGTTCGGCGGCTGCGAGGAGGGGGCCGAGAACTGCATCCCGATTCCCGAGGGCTGGAACTACCTGGTGCGGCTCTACCGCCCACGCCCCGAGGCGCTCGACGGCAGCTGGCACTTCCCCTCCCTGGCCGCCCACCACGCCTGACCCGCCGCTGGTTCGGCGAGGTGGGACCCGTTCCTCGGGGCGACCCGACTCTTGACTCGTTCCAGAAAACGGGCGAGACTGCGGGGGTGCCCTCACCCCTCGACGTCGAGCAGCTGCTGCGCGGGGCGTCACTGCGCGTGACCCGGCCCCGGGTGGCCGTGCTGGCCGCGGTGCAGGAGCGTCCGCACGCGAGCACCGACACGATCATCGAGGTGGTGCGCCGCGACCTCGGCGAGGTCTCGCACCAGGCGGTCTACGACGTGCTGCGGGCGCTGACCACCGCCGGCCTGCTCCGCCGGATCCAGCCGTCCGGCTCCGTGGCCCGCTACGAGTCGCGGGTCGGTGACAACCACCACCACGTCGTGTGCCGGTCGTGCGGCACCATCGCCGACGTCGACTGCGCCGTCGACGAGACCCCCTGCCTCACCGCGGCCGACGACCACGGCTTCCTCATCGACGAGGCCGAGGTCGTCTACTGGGGCACCTGCCCGCAGTGCGCCGCCCGGACGGGCACCTGAGACCAGACAACCACCGATCCGAGTACCGACACCGAAGGAGAGCGACCGTGACCGACCAGGCAACCGACGGCGTGACCGACCAGGGCAGCGAGAGCGAGAACCCGGCGATCGACGCCCCCACCCCGAAGGCCAGGCGGCCGCACACCAACCAGGACTGGTGGCCAGAGCAGCTCGACCTCTCGGTGCTGCACAAGCACTCGCCCGCGACCAACCCCCTGGATGCCGGGTTCGACTACGCGGCACAGGTCGCCTCCCTCGACGTCGACTCGCTCAAGCGTGACCTCGTCGAGGTGATGACGACCTCGCAGGACTGGTGGCCGGCCGACTTCGGTCACTACGGCGGACTCTTCATCCGGATGAGCTGGCACTCGGCCGGCACCTACCGCATCTGGGACGGTCGCGGCGGTGCGGGCGACGGCCAGCAGCGGTTCGCGCCGCTCAACAGCTGGCCCGACAACGCCAACCTCGACAAGGCCCGGCGCCTCCTGTGGCCGGTCAAGCAGAAGTACGGGCAGAAGGTCTCGTGGGCCGACCTCCTGGTGCTCGCAGGCAACGTCGCGCTCGAGGACATGGGGTTCGAGACCTTCGGTTTCGGCTTCGGCCGCGAGGACGTGTGGGAGCCCGAGGAGGTCTTCTGGGGTGGGGAGGACGCCTGGCTCGGAGACGAGCGCTACAGCGGCGACCGCGAGCTGGCCAACCCGCTCGGCGCCGTCCAGATGGGCCTGATCTACGTCAACCCCGAGGGTCCGGGCGGCGTGCCCGACCCGGTGAAGTCGGCGCGCGACATCCGCGACACGTTCGCCCGAATGGCCATGGATGACGAGGAGACCGTCGCGCTCATCGCCGGCGGTCACACGTTCGGCAAGACCCACGGGGCGGGGGACCCTGACCTCGTCGGCCCCGAGCCCGAGGGCTGCCCGGTCGAGCACCAGGGCATCGGCTGGAAGAGCCAGTACGGCAGCGGCAAGGGCCGCGACGCCATCACCAGCGGCCTCGAGGTCACCTGGACCCAGAACCCCACCCGGTGGAACAACGAGTTCTTCGAGAACCTCTTCGCCTTCGACTGGGAGCTCACCAAGAGCCCGGCCGGCGCCCACCAGTGGCAGCCCAAGGACGGCGCGGGGGCGAACACCGTGCCCGACCCCGAGGACGGCTCGCTCACCCGGCCGCCGACCATGCTCACCACCGACCTCGCCCTGCGGTTCGACCCGCAGTACGAGAAGATCTCGCGCCGCTTCCTCGAGCACCCCGACGAGTTCGCGCTGGCCTTCGCGAAGGCCTGGTACAAGCTGCTGCACCGCGACATGGGCCCGGTCGAGCGCTACCTCGGCCCGTGGGTGGCCGAGCCGCAGCTGTGGCAGGACCCGGTCCCGCCGGTCGAGGGCGAGCTCGTCTCCGACGCCGACGTGGCCGCACTGAAGGAGGCGATCCTCGCGACGGGGCTCAGCGTCCAGCAGCTCGTGCGCACGGCCTGGGCGTCGGCGTCCAGCTTCCGCGGCACCGACAAGCGCGGCGGGGCCAACGGGGGCCGCATCCGGCTCGAGCCCCAGCGCAGCTGGCAGTCCAACGACGCCGACGAGCTGACCACGGTGCTCGACGCACTGGAGCGCGTCAAGGCCGACTTCGACGGCAGGGGCGGCGCGACCGTCTCGATCGCCGACCTCGTCGTGCTCGGTGGGTCCGCGGCCGTCGAGAAGGCCGCCCGGGATGCCGGCCACGACGTCATCGTCCCGTTCCACGCGGGCCGCACGGACGCGACCCTGGAGCAGACCGACGTCGACTCGTTCAGCGTGCTGCAGCCGCGCGCCGACGGGTTCCGCAGCTACCTGCCCCCGGGCGAGAAGCTGTCCCCCGAGATGTTGCTGCTCGACCGCGCCAACCTGCTCAACCTCACCGCTCCGGAGATGACCGTGCTCGTCGGCGGGATGCGGGCGATCGGCGCCAACGTCGGCGACTCCGACCTCGGCGTGCTCACCGAGCGGCGTGGGCAGCTGACCAGCGACTTCTTCCGGACCCTGCTCGCGCCGGGAACCGAGTGGAAGTCGTCGATGTCGCAGGAGAACGTCTACGAGGGCACCGACCAGGCCACCGGCCAGGTGCGGTGGACCGCCACGGCGGTCGACCTCGTCTTCGGCTCGCACGCCCAGCTGCGGGCCATGTCGGAGGTGTACGCCAGCGACGACGCCCAGGACAAGTTCGTGCGTGACTTCGTCGCGGCGTGGGTCAAGGTCATGGAGCTCGACCGCTTCGACCTGCACCGCTGAGCCACGTCCGCCCCACGAGGTCCCGCGACTCGCTGACCGCTCGCACGCGGCATCAGCGCGTCGTGGGACCTCGTCGGATCGGGCGCCTGGGCCGGACCGGCCGCCGGGTCCGGCCGGCTACTCGTCGCCGCGCAGCGTGAACGACCGCAACCGGTCGCCGGTGAACCACACCGAGGCGACGGTCACCGCTCCGGCCGCGACCACGGTGTACGCGAGGCCGATGTCCGCGGCATCCACGAGGGGGCTGACCGCGCTGGCGACCTCGCGGCCCCAGGCGCCGACCGACAGCCACCGCACCCCGGCGAAGATCGAGCCAAGCACGCCCTCCCAGAGCAGTGCGAAGAGCAGCCCGACGACCACGGCGTGCCGGGTGAACGCCGCGAGCCCGATGAACAGGGCGGCGTAGACGGTGCCGGCGACGGCGGCGCCGGCACCGAGTGCCAACGCCCGACGGGGTTCGGACGGGTCGAGCACCAGCCCGGCCACGACGAGCGGCAGCGCGCCGAGCACCATCGTGGCGGCCCACGCCGCGGCGAACTTGCTGATGGCGATGACGTGCCGGCTCACCGGTTTCGCGAGCAGGTAGACGATGGACCCGTCGTCGACCTCGGGGCCCAGCACCGCGGTCGACGCGAGCAGCGCGACCAGCGGCAGCGCGAGGGTGAACCCGAGCCCGATGGCGGCCTCGACCCCCACCTCGGCGTCGGTGAGCGCGCGCACCACGAACGACAGCACGAGCAGGGCACCGGGGATGAAGAGGAGCACCAGACCGCGTCGGCGTCCGAGGAGGGCCTGGGTGGACAGGCGCAGGAGGGTGCGGTTCATGGTCAGCCACCCACCAGGTAGGAGAACACGCTCTCGAGCGACTCGTCGGTGGGGGTGAGCTCACGAATCCGGATGCCGTGCTCGCGCGCCACCCGCGGCAGCCGCTCCGCGAACGAACCGAAGTCGGCGACCGAGACGTCGACCCCGCCCTCGCGGCGCAACGACACCGCGACGACCGACGGCTCCGCGATGAGGGCCGTCGCCAGGCGCCGGTCGTCGTCGGCCACCACGACGTACTGCACCGGGCGGTCGGTCATCAGCCGCCGGATCTGGCCGAAGTCGCCGGAGGCCGCGTGCCGACCCGAGACGACGACCTCGATCTGCCGGGCGACCTGCTCGACCTCCTCGAGGATGTGCGAGCTGAACAGCACGGTGCGGCCCTCGGTGCCCATTCGGCGCAGCAGCGCCATGAGGTGCAGCCGCTGGCGGGGGTCGACGCCGTTGAACGGCTCGTCGAGCAGCAGCACGGCGGGGTCGTGGACCAGCGCCGAGGCGAGCTTGACCCGCTGGCGCATGCCCTTGGAGTAGGTGCCGATGCGGCGCTGCGCCGGGTCGGTCATCTCGACCGTCGCGAGGGCCCGCTCGGTGGCGGCCCCCGGGTCGTCGAGGCCGTGCAGCTCGGCGTTGGCGAGCACGAACTGGCGACCGGTGAGGTAGCCGAAGCTCAGCTCGCGCTCGGGCACCAGCCCGATCGTGCGGTAGGAGTCGGTGCGCCGCCAGACCGGCCCGCCGTCGAGGGTCACGCTGCCGGCCGACGGGGCGAGGAAGCCGGACATCAGGGCGATGAGGGTCGTCTTGCCGGCACCGTTGGGGCCGAGGAGGCCGGTGACCCCGGGTCGCACGGTCAGCGAGATGCCGTTGACGGCGACGACGTTGCCGTACCAACGCGAGGCCAGGTCGAGGGTGAGCACGCTCATGCCGTGGCCACCCGCCGGTAGCGCCAGACGAGGCCGGCCAGGCAGACCGCGGAGATGCCGAGGAGCATGCCGAGGTAGGCGAGCTCCATCCCCGTGCTCGTCGGGGGGGTCGCGGCGTCGGCATCGGCCCAGGCGGCCGCGAGCCCGCGGTAGAGCGAGTACGGCGAGAACAACCCGGCGACCTCCCCGACCCGAGGCTCGCCCTCCTCCTGCGCGATGAGCTGGACGGCCGAGACGATGCCGTCGGCGATGAGGAGCACCGCGATGGTCGCGACCACCGCGAAGCCACGGCGCGTCGACCACGAGGCGATCAGGCCGGCCACCCCGGCGAGGCACAGGGCCAGCAGCACCGCGAGGCCGAGCGCGACCGCGGCCTCGCGGGTCTGGTCACTGACGTCGAGCTCGGCCAACAGCGCGACGGCCCACAGGATGAGGATCGGCAGCACCAGGAAGACCAGCGTCGCCCCGAGCAGGGAGGCCCAGCGGGCGAGGGCATACGTGCTCGACCGCAGCGGTCGCGCGAGGTAGAGCGAGATGGTGCCGTGCCGCAGGTCGCGGGAGAACAGCACCGGGGCCTGCGACGCGACGAAGATGCCGAGCAGCACCTGGGTGTTGGTGGCGTACTCCGCGTAGCCGGCGGGCAGCTCGTCGAGGCCACCGAACACGAGGATGCCGCCGATGACGACGGCCGGCAGCAGGTTGAGCGCCAGCAGGGCGAAGGGCAGCACCTTCGACCTCCCGGACCGCCCCAGCCCGAAGGCGTTGCGGAAGCCGGTGACGACGAGGGCTCGCGCGATGGCGCCGGCCCCGCGCCGGGGCCCGGTGTAGGGCCGGTAGCCCAGGTCGTGGATGACGCTGGCGCCCTCGGGCGTCGCGGCCGACGGGTCAGACATCGGCGACCTCCTCGGCATCGGTCCCGCTCTGTGGGTCGGCGAAGACGTCCTCGATGCGCCGGTGGTCGACCTGGAGGCGGACCAGCCCCAGCCCCAGGTCGCTCGCGGTGTCGCGGATCAGGTCGCGCACGTCGACCGCGCGCTCTGCGGCGTCGACGGTGATCATGCTGCCGCGGGCGGCGGCCGCCACGCCGGCGCCGGTGAGGGCGGCCGTCATCCGGGCCTGGGCGTCGTCGCCGAGCACCTCGACGAGCAGCACGCCGGTGGCGTCGAGGAACTCGTCGGTGCGGGAGGCGCGCAGCAGCCGGCCACCGTCGAGCACCACGACGTTGTCGCTGACCCGCTCGAGCTCGCCGAGCAGGTGCGAGGTGACGATGACCGCGATGCCGAAGTCGTGGCCGATCCTCCGCACGAGACCGAGCATCTCGTCGCGGGCGGCGGGGTCCAGGCCGTTGGTGGGCTCGTCGAGCAGCACGAGGCTGGGGTCGTGGACGAGTGCCTGGGCGAGCTTGGCCTTCTGCTTCATGCCGGTGGAGTAGCCACCCATCGGCCGGTAGCGCTCCTCGGCGAGGCCCACGTGGCGCAGCACCTCGGCGGCACGCTCCCTGGCGGCCACCCGGGGCAGCCCGGACATCATCGCGAGGTGCACGACGAAGTCGCTGGCGCTGACGTCGGGCGGCAGGCAGTCGTGCTCGGGCAGGTAGCCGACCGCCCCCCGGATGGCCTCGCCCTCGGTGGCGATGTCGTGACCCAGCACCTCGGCGCGACCGCCGGTCGGGGGGATCAGACCGAGCAGGATCTTCAGCAGCGTCGACTTGCCCGCGCCGTTCGCGCCGACCAGGCCCGTGGTGCCGCCGCCGATCTCGAGGGTCAGCGCGTCCAGGGCCAGCACCGAACCGTAGTCCTTGGTGAGGCCCTCGACGCGCACGACGGGATCCACGTCGGCCACGGTAGTGGTCACGGGCGACGCGTCCTCGCCCCCACGGGCGTCCTTCAGGGGCCGGTCAGGGGAACCCCTGAGCCCGCCTCGGCGCGCGTGCCTGCCCCTTGTCATCAGGTCGAGAGTAGAGAAGCCACCGGATGCCGTCGCGCGACACGGCGGTACCGTGCTCGCCGGATGCCGTCGCGCCTACCCCGAGCCGGGTGCTCAGGTGGTCGGCAGAGCAGCCGCATGAGCACGCGACTGCCGCGGTGGCACCTTCGTGGGGCAGGGTGGGGTGCCGAGCCGTCAGCCCTCCCGAGAGGAACCATGACCTCCCCGCGCACCCCCGACGTCCACCTCGGCGACGACCGCCGGCCGGCGAACTGGTGGCGCACCGCCGTGGTCTACCAGGTCTATCCACGCTCGTTCGCCGACAGCGACGGCGACGGGATCGGGGACCTCCCCGGCATCACCTCACGGCTGGAGCACCTCGACCGGCTCGGCATCGACGTGCTCTGGCTCTCTCCGGTCTACCGCTCGCCGATGGACGACAACGGCTACGACATCAGCGACTACCACGACGTCGACCCGTCGTTCGGCACGCTGGCCGACCTCGACGCGCTCATCGCGGGGTGCCACGCGCGCGGCATCCGGCTGGTCATGGACCTCGTGGTCAACCACACCTCCGACGAGCACCCGTGGTTCGTCGAGTCCCGCGACCCGGCATCGCCCAAGCGCGACTGGTACTGGTGGCGCCCCGCCCGCCCCGGCCACGAGCCCGGCACCGAGGGCGCCGAGCCGACGAACTGGGAGTCGATGTTCTCCGGGCCGGCCTGGGAGCTCGACGAAGCCAGCGGCGAGTACTACCTGCACCTGTTCTCGCGCAAGCAGCCCGACCTGAACTGGGAGAACCCGCAGGTGCGCCAGGCGGTCTACGCGATGATGCGGTGGTGGGTCGACCGGGGCGTCGACGGTTTCCGGATGGACGTCATCGACCTCATCTCGCGCGACCCGGGCCTGCCCGACGGACCGGTGCGGCCCGGAGCCCGGTTCGGTTCGGCGCACGCGGCGGTCTCGAACGGCCCGCGCCTGGAGGAGTTCCTCGCCGAGATGAACCGCGAGGTCGGCCTGTCGCAAGGTCACCTGCTCACGGTCGGCGAGATGCCGGGCTCCACCATCGACCTCGCGCGGCGGGTGACCGACCCCGCTCGCCGTGAGCTCGACATGGTGTTCACCTTCGAGCACGTCGACCTCGACGTGCGGCCCGGCGGGGCGAAGTGGGACATCGTCGAGCTGCCGCTCCCCCGGCTCAAGCGCACCCTGGCCGCGTGGCAGGTCGGGCTGGCCGACATCGGGTGGAACTCGTTGTACTGGAGCAACCACGACCAGCCTCGGGCGGTGACGCGGTTCGGTGACGACAGCCCGGAGCACCGGGTGGCCTCGGCGAAGACCCTCGCCACCGTGCTGCACCTCCACCGCGGCACGCCCTACGTCTACCAGGGCGAGGAGCTGGGGATGACGAACACGTCGTTCACCGACATTCGCGAGTACCGCGACATCGAGTCGATCCGCTACCACGCGCAGGCCCTCGAGGCGGGGGTGCCGCCGGCGACGGTGATGGGTGCCCTGGCGCTCAAGGGCCGCGACAACGCCCGCACGCCCATGCAGTGGGAAGCCGGCCCGCATGCCGGCTTCACCACTGGCGAGCCGTGGCTGCCGGTGAACCCCAACCACGAGGAGATCAATGCCGCTGCAGCCCAGGCGGATCCGTCATCCGTCTTCCACCACTACCGTGCCCTGATCGCCCTCCGGCACGACAACGCTCTCGTCGTCGACGGCCGGTTCGAGCTGCTGCTGCCCGACCACCCGCAGCTCTGGGTCATCGTGCGAGCCGCCGAGGGTGGGGAGGGTGCCGTGGGCGCCGACGTGCGGGGGCTGGTCGTGCTCGCCAACTGCTCGTCGGTCCCCGTCACCGCGGATGCCGCCGACCTGCCCGACCTGTCGTGCGCGACCGTGCTGCTGGCCACCCACCCGGGTCGCAGCGGCCTGGACCTGCTCCCCTGGGAGTCCCGCGTGCTCGAGATCGGCGCCCCCTCCTCGCGCTGAGTGCGGAAGTGGTCGCTCCGGCGACCACTTCCACACTCGCGGCGAGGATCAGGCGGAGGGGGGGAAGGTCGAACGGATGGCCGCGGAGAGCGCCTGCGGGTCGACCGGCTCGCCACGAGCCGAGCG
>DASQEZ010000278.1:0-17555 GCA_035633415.1 Ornithinibacter sp.
CTCGCGCCGCGTGCCGGCCGTCGTCGGTGCGGTCACCGGGCGCTGGCCGCACCCGGGCGGGCAGGGCGACCAGCCGGCATCCGGCCACCTGGCGTTCGCCCAGGAGTTCCTGCCCGGCGTCGAGGACGCCTGGCGGGTCGCGCTGCACGCCGCCGAGGCGGGCCGCGACTTCGCCGGGCCGGCCCGGGCCCTCGGTGAGGCCACCGCCGAGGTCCACCGCACCCTGGCCGAGGTGCTCGGCACCGAGCCCACCAGCCACGAGCAGGCCGAGACCATCGTCGGCGAGATGCGCGCCCGCTTCGAAGCCGCGGTCGCCCAGGCTCCCGGGCTCGAGGAGGTGCGCGGCCCGGTCGACGCCGTGCTGCGCGCCGCGGCCCACGCCGACTGGCCTGCCCTGCAACGTATCCACGGTGACTACCACCTTGGCCAGGTGTTGCACTCCCCCGAGCGGGGATGGGTGCTGCTCGACTTCGAGGGCGAGCCGTTGCGCCCGCTGTCCGAGCGTTCGCTGCCCGACCAGTGGGTGCGCGACGTCGCCGGGATGCTGCGCAGCTTCGACTACGTGGGGGGCACCCGCGAGCAGGCCGACGGGTCGTCCGCACGCGAGTGGGTGACCTCCGCGCAGGAGGCCTTCCTCGACGGCTACGCCGACCGGGCCGGCCAGGACCCCCGCTCGCTCGGCGCGCTGCTCGCCGCGTTCGAGCTCGACAAGGCGATGTACGAGGTCGTCTACGAGGCCCGCAACCGACCAGGCTGGCTCGCCATCCCGCTCGGAGCGGTCCGCCGCCTCACCGCCCACTTCTCGCACGACCCCACCACGCAAGGAGACCCGTCGTGACCCCCACGCCCAGCCCCGAGGTCGGCGGCGCGATCACCGCCCTCGTCCAGGGACGCCACCAGCAGCCGCACGACCTCCTGGGACAGCACATGGAGCACGGGGGGCTGCGGATCAGGGTGCTCAAGCCGCTCGCGCAGTCGGTGCGGGTGCGGTTCGAGGACGGCGAGGAGCTCGTCCTCGCCCACGAGGCGGAGGGCGTGTGGACGGCGGTGCGCACCGACGCGACCCGCACCATGGACTATCGGCTGCTCGTCGCGTGGGCTGACGGTGTCGAGCACCTGCACGACGACCCGTACCGGTTCGCCCCGACCCTGGGCGAGGTCGACCTGCACCTGGTCAACGAGGGCCGCCACGAGCAGCTGTGGACCGTGCTCGGCGCGCGGATGCACGAGTACGACGGCCCCATGGGCAACGTGCGCGGGGTGTCGTTCGCGGTGTGGGCACCACGGGCCAAGGCCGTGCGCGTCATCGGCGACTTCAACGACTGGGACGGCCGGATCCACCCGATGCGGATGATCGGCGCCTCCGGCGTCTGGGAGCTGTTCGTGCCCGACGTGGGGGTCGGCAACATCTACAAGTACGAGATCCGCGGCGCCGACGACGTGGTGCGCACCAAGGCCGACCCGATGGCGCGGCGCACCGAGTGCCCGCCGAACACCGGCTCCGTCGTCGACGAGGCGGGCCACGAGTGGGCCGACACCGCGTGGATGGACGAGCGCGGCGGCCGCGACCCGCACCAGGGCCCGATGAGCGTCTACGAGGTGCACCTGGGATCGTGGCGCCAGGGCATGTCCTACCGCGACCTGGCCGAGCACCTGGTCAACTACGTCTCCGACCTCGGGTTCACCCACGTCGAGCTGCTGCCCGTCATGGAGCACCCCTACGGCCCGTCGTGGGGCTACCAGGTCACCGGCTACTACGCCCCCACCGCACGGTTCGGCACCCCGGACGACTTCAAGTACCTCGTCGACCGGCTGCACCAGGCAGGCATCGGCGTCCTGCTCGACTGGGTGCCCGGGCACTTCCCCCGCGACGCGTTCGCCCTGGCCCGGTTCGACGGGTTGCCGCTCTACGAGCACCCGGACCCCCGTCGCGGGGACCAGCCCGACTGGGGCACCCACGTGTTCGACTTCGGCCGGCTCGAGGTGCGCAACTTCCTCGTCGCCAACGCGATCTACTGGCTGGAGGAGTTCCACATCGACGGCCTGCGGGTCGACGCCGTCGCCTCGATGCTCTACCTCGACTACTCGCGCAAGGACGGCGAGTGGATCCCCAACGTGCACGGCGGCCGCGAGCACCTCGAGGCGATCGGCCTGCTCCAGGAGGCCAATGCGACGGCCTACAAGCGCGTCCCCGGCACCGTGACGATCGCCGAGGAGTCGACCTCCTGGCCCGGCGTCACCAGGGCGACCTCGAGCGGCGGCCTCGGCTTCGGCCTGAAGTGGAACATGGGCTGGATGAACGACACCCTCCGGTACCTCAAGGAGGAGCCGGTCCACCGGCAGTACCACCACAACCTGCTGACCTTCTCGCTGATGTACGCGTTCAGCGAGAACTACCTGCTGCCGATCAGCCACGACGAGGTCGTGCACGGCAAGGGCTCGCTGCTGACCAAGATCCCCGGGTCGCGCGAGGACCAGCTCGCCACGCTGCGGGCCTTCCTTGCCTACATGTGGAGCCACCCCGGCAAGCAGCTGCTCTTCATGGGCTGTGAGTTCGCCCAGCCCGGCGAGTGGGCCGACGGCCGCTCGCTGGACTGGTGGCTGCTCGACCACGCGGCGCACTACCGGGTGCACGCCCTGGTCAAGGAGCTCAACCGGGTCTACCAGGAGCACCCGGCGATGTGGGCCCTGGACTCCCAGCCGGCCGGCTTCCGCTGGCTCGACGCCGACGACAACACCGGGAACCTGCTCTCGTACCTGCGCTTCGCGCAGCACGACCAGCAGGGTGATGTCGTGGCCACCGTCGTCAACTACAGCGGCGACGACAAGGCGTGGGTGCGCGTCGGCGTGCCCCGGCCGGGTCGCTGGGAGGTCGTTCTCGACACCAGCGGCTTCGACGAGGCGGGCAGCGCGAGCCAGGCCGGGGCGGTGCTCGACGCCGAGGCGTCACCGTGGAACGACCAGCCGTACTCCGTGACCGTGCGGGTCGCCGCCCTCGCGACGCTCTACCTGGCGCCCGCCGCCGGGTGAGCGCCACCGCATCCGGACGCGGACGGGCCCGGCGGGAAAGGACTCCCGCCGGGCCCGCGCCCGCGCTGCTCGTGCGACCCAGGGCAGTGGGTCAGATGAAGAGCAGCTGGGCTCCCTCGGTGAGCTCGATGAAGTCGCTCGCCGAGATGATCGCCTCGACGCCCTCGTAGAGGTCGTCCTCGGTCAGGTGGTTCATGTCCGCCGACATGCGGCAGGCCCACAGGTGCGCGCCGGAGGCCGCGAGCAGCTCGAGGAACTCGGGCACCTCGGGCACGTCCTGCTCGGCGATCTGCTTCTTCAGCATCGCCGTGGCCGCGGCCGTGGCGCCGGGCAGAGCGCCCAGCATGTGGTGGATGCCCATGCCGCTGTGGCCCGGCGGGTGCATCGCGGTGTTGCCGACGAACGAGAACTTCAGGTCGCCCATCGTCGCCTTGTTGATCATGTCGAAGCCCCAGAAGGTGAAGAACAGGTGGGTCTCGACGCCCTCACCCAGCGCCGCGTTGGCGAGGATCAGGCCGGGATAGGCCATGTCGAGGCTTCCCTTGGAGCAGATGATGGCGAGCTTGCGCCCAGCGCTGGCCGGGTCGTCGAACGACGGGACGATCATCGGGGCGACGTCGGGTGCGGAGTCGGTGGCGGTCATGGTCAGACACATCCCTTCGGCTTGGGCAGCCCGGAGACGTAGGCCATCTTCTTGGCGGGTTTGCCGGGGAAGAGCGTGAACAGCTCCTTGACGGGGGTGCCGGTCTGGGTCGACACGCGGCGCAGCGTCGCGGTCTCGCCCTGGGCGGCGTAGTCGTCACGCAGGAACCGGATGAGGGTCCAGTGCGCGTCGGTGAGCTCGAGGCCGATCAGCTTCGCGAGCTCGGGCGCGAGCGCCTCGTCCCACTGGGCGGGCTGGGTGAGGAAGCCCTCCTCGTTGACGTCGACCTCGTGGCCGGCGATGGTGGTGGTGGTCATGGTGTCCGCAACTCCTTCTGGTGCTACTCGGGGTTCTTGCCGGTCATCGACATGTCCGCGGGCAGCCCGATGGGGCGGCCGGGGAGCAGGGCGTTCCAGTAGACGTGCCGGAACGCGAGCTTGCCGAGGTGGTTGGCACGGGTCTCGCCGAGGAGCTTCATCGGGCCCACCTTGGGGAAGGGGAAGTGCCCGGTCAGCGGCTCGGTCTCGTAGTTGAAGTCGAGCAGGAGGGCCTTGCCGTGCCCGGACTCGACGAAGCAGTTGGCGTGGCCGTCGAAGGAGTGCGTCATCGGCTTGCCCGCGGCCTGCTCGAGGAAGTTCTCGACGAAGACCTCCACCGAGAAGTGCGCCACCGAGCCGGCCTTCGACGTGGGCAGGTTGCCCGCGTCGCCCAGCGCCCAGATCTCCGGGTGGGCGGTGGACTGCATCGTGTGCTTGTCGACGGGGACGTAGTTGAGCTCGTCACCCAGCCCTGAGCGGGCCACGAAGTCCGCGCCCATGTTGAGCGGGATGGTCACGAGCTGGTCGTAGGCGATCTCGCGCTCGTCGTAGGAGATGATGACCTTGCGCTCCTGGTCGATCCGCTCGATCATGAAGTCCGGCTCGACGACGACGCCCTTCTCCTCGAGCAGGGAGCCCAGGGCCTTGCTGGCCACCGGCTTGGTGAACGCCCCGTCCAGCGGCGTGACGTAGACGATCTCGGTCTTGTCACGCAGACCGCGCTTGGTGAGGAAGTCGTCGGCGAGGAAGGTGAACTCCAGCGGGGCGACGGGGCACTTGATCGGCATCTCGGTGATGTGCACGACGAGACGTCCACCGGTGAAGCCGGCGAGTCGGTCACGCAGGGCGAGCGCGCCGTCGTAGGTGTAGAACTCGCCCACCTCGTGGCGCCACTGGGGGCCGAGCGTGCCGGGGGTCTGGTCCGGCCGCGGTGTCGTGCCGGTGGCGATGACGAGCTGGTCGTAGGGCAGCTCGCGGCCGTCACCGAGGTGGACGACGCGCGCCTGCGGGTCGACCCGGTCGACCTCGGCGAGCACGACCTCGACCCCGTCGGTGATGAAGGGGCGGGTGCGGCGACGCACCTGCTCGGGGCTGTTGGTCCCGAAGGCCATGAACAGGTAGCCGGGCTGGTAGTCGTGGATGTCGTCACGGTCGACGACGGTGATGCTCCACTGCGCGGTGGGCAGGGCGCGGCGCAGCTTGTTGACGACCATGGTGCCGGCCGTCCCCGCGCCGAGCACCACGAGGTTCTTCATGGTGGTGGTCATGTGTTCATGTATACCCCTGTGGGTATGTGCGGTGCCGTGACCGGCGCCACCGTCGAGGTGTGATCCCGACGACACCTCTGACAGGATCGCAGTCATGAACGCGCCCCGTGCCGGACAGCTCGCCCAACCCTCGGACCTCGTCGACGTCGCCGCCCTCGTCACGGCGTACTACACCCGAGAGCCCGACCCGGAGAACATCGACCAGCAGGTCGCCTTCGGCACCTCGGGGCACCGGGGGTCGAGCCTTCGCACCTCGTTCAACGAGGCGCACATCCTCGCGACCACGCAGGCGATCTGCGAGTACCGGCGGGACCAGGGCTTCGACGGTCCCCTGTTCATCGGGCGCGACACCCACGGCCTGTCCGAGCCGGCCTGGGCGACGGCGCTCGAGGTGCTCGTCGCCAACGACGTGACGGTGCTCGTCGACTCCGCCGACCGCTACACGCCCACCCCGGCCGTGTCGCACGCCATCCTCGCCGCCAACCGCGGCAAGATCACCGGCGTCGACGGGATGCCGGCCCACACCGGTCTCGCTGACGGCATCGTGGTCACCCCCTCGCACAACCCGCCCGCTGACGGCGGCTTCAAGTACAACCCGCCGCACGGCGGCCCGGCCGACTCCGACGCCACCGCGGTGATCGCCGCACGGGCCAACGAGCTGATCCGCGGTGGGCTGAGCGGCGTCAAGCGGGTGCCGTTCGCCCGGGCCCGGGCCGCGGTGGCCTCCTACGACTTCCTCGGCACCTACGTCGACGACCTGCCCAACGTGCTCGACATCGACGCGATCCGGGCGTCCGGCCTGCGCATCGGCGCCGACCCGCTCGGTGGCGCGTCCGTCGACTACTGGGGTGCCATCGGCGAGCGACACGGTCTCGACCTCACCGTCGTCAACCCGCTCGTCGACGCGACCTGGCGGTTCATGACCCTGGACTGGGACGGCAAGATCCGGATGGACTGCTCGTCCCCGTCGGCGATGGCCAGCCTGATCGAGCAGCGCGACGTCTACGACATCGCCACGGGCAACGACGCCGATGCCGACCGGCACGGCGTCGTCACGCCGGATGCCGGCCTGCTCAACCCCAACCACTACCTCGCCGTGGCGATCCAGTACCTCTACGGCGGCGCGCGCCCGCAGTGGCGCGAGGACGGCTTCATCGGCAAGACCCTGGTGTCGAGCTCGATGATCGACCGGGTCGCCGCCGACCTGGGTCGCCGGCTCGTCGAGGTCCCAGTGGGCTTCAAGTGGTTCGTGCCCGGGCTGCTCGACGGCAGCGGGCCGTTCGGCGGAGAGGAGTCCGCCGGGGCGTCGTTCCTGCGCCACGACGGCTCGGTGTGGACCACCGACAAGGACGGCATCCTGCTCGCACTGCTCGCCTCCGAGATCCAGGCCCGCACGGGCACCAGCCCCAGCGAGCACTACCGCTCGCTGGTCCAGCGCCACGGCGAGCCGGCCTACGCCCGGATCGACGCCTCGGCGACCCGCGAGGAGAAGGCCAAGCTGGCGGCGCTGTCGCCCGACGACGTCACCGCGCAGTCGCTGGCCGGCGAGCCGATCACCGCGAAGCTCACCGAGGCGCCGGGCAACGGGGCCGCCATCGGTGGCCTGAAGGTGGTCACCGAGTCGGCGTGGTTCGCCGCCCGGCCGAGCGGCACCGAGGACGTCTACAAGATCTACGCCGAGTCCTTCCGCGGCCCCGAGCACCTCGCCCGGGTGCAGGCCGAGGCCAAGGAGGTCGTCTCCGCCGCGCTTGGCGGCTGATCGGCCCGACCCTCGTGGGGCAGGCCGTCAGACGAACGACTCGGCCCTGCCCACGGTCTCCACGTCCGTGTCCGGACGTCGCTCGCCCTGTAGGGCGTGCACCGCAGCCACCCGGTTGGTGACGCCGAGCTTGCGGTAGGCGTGCTCGAGGTGCTTGCTCACCGTGCAGGGAGCCACGACCAGCCGTTGCGCGATCTCGGCAGTGGACAGCCCAAGGCCGACGTGGTGCAGGACCCGTCGCTCCTGGACCGTGAGCGAGGGCTGGTTCGCGGTCGGACGCTCGCGCAGGAGGCGCTCCAGCGCCGGGGCCACCAGAGCCAGCAGCGCCCGGTCGCGGTCCGAGAAGTCCGTCGCTCGGCGGACCATCCACAGCTTGACCACGTGATGAGGCCCGTTGCGCACCCCCAGCGTCAGCACCGCGACCGCGCGCGCCGCTCGCGACCACTCCCTGCTCGGCCTGCGGCCGCGACACTCGATGCCGAGCACGACCGGAGCGTCCCCGGTGGACTGGTCGTCATCGGGGTCCTGACCCGGTCGCGGAGCGGCCTGCTCGACCGCGAAGCCCGTGTCGTCGAGCAGGGCGATGCCGCACGCGTCGCACTCGATGAGTCGCCTCAGGAGCGCGAGGACCGCCTCGCCCGGCAGCTCCGCACCCGGTACCGGCTCCAGGGCGATGACCGCGCGGACCGTGCGCTGCTCCCCTTCGCGCAGCAGGAGGTCGGTCATGAGCCCCCCTCCCCCGCACGCCGACCCCCGGCGCGCGACCCATCGAGTCTGCGCCCGGCCCGGTGCTGCGGCAATAGTCATTCGGGGACGTGAAGATACGCAGGAAGGCGAATGGCAGGTCGATCGCACGACGTCGAGACTGGGACGAACGTCGTCGAAAGGTGCCCACCATGCCAACACGTCGTCGAGTGCTCGCCGCTGCCGCATCGGCCCTGCTCACCCCCCTCCTCGTCATCCCCCTCGCGGGCCCGGCGGCCACGGCCGGGGCCCACCCGCGCGGCGGTTCGCTGGCCTCCTCGATCGCCGTCGACTGGACGCGTACCGCGGTCCGCACCATCTTCGTCGAGCGGGGCAGCGCGCCTCCCCTTGGTGCGCTCTACCTCTCGTTCACCTCGCTCGCGGTGCACGACGCGGCACGGAAGGGCCAGCGTCACGGCACCCGCACCGCCGCAGCGGCAGTGGCCCAGGCCGCCCACGACGTGCTCTTCGAGTACTTCCCGCTGTCCGGGCCCGCGCTCCACGCCGAGCTCGACGCCAGCCTCGCGATGGTGCCGGACGGCGCCAAGGAGGATGCCGGTGTCGCCATCGGCGCCGCCGCCGCGGACGCGATGATCGCGTCCCGCGCGGACGACGGGCGCTTCGACCCCCAGTACGTCTACACGAAGGCCGCCGCCCTCGGGATCTGGCCGGCTGCAGCCGTTCCGGGCGGGATGGCTTTCCCGTGGCTCGGCTTCGTCGACCCGGTCGTCGACGTCGCACCGGTGGCCCTGGACGGCCCCGACCCTATCACCAGCAAGGCCTACGCGAGGGACTACGAGGAGGCCCGCCGACTCGGCTCGGTGGATTCGACCAGGCGGAGTGCGGAGCGGACCGCGATCGCCCAGTTCTTCGCGGCCAACTCGATCGTCTCGTACCGCAACGCGTTGGGTGACCTCCTCGACGCCGAGCCGATGGGCCTGCTGCCGACCACCCGTCTGTTCGCCCGGATCGACGCGGCCGTCGCGACGGCGTTCATCCAGACCTGGCGGCTGAAGTACGACGTCGGCTTCTGGCGGCCGGCCCAGGCCATCGCCGCCGGCGCTGTCGACGGCAACGAACGAACCAGGCCCCACCCCACGACCTGGGTCCCACTCGTCACCTACCCGGCCTACTCCGACTACACCAGCGGCCACGCGGCGGCGACCTCGCCGTTCGCCCAGGTCGTGCGGCGCACGTTCGGCGACGACACCCCCCTCGTGCTGAAAGGCAGTGGGACCCAGCGCAGCTACGCCACCCTCACCGCACTCGAGCACGACACCCTGAACGCCCGCATCTGGGGCGGGCTGCACTTCCGTGACGCGATGGATGACGGCTACCACCTGGGCCACACGACGGCCGACCGGGTGATGGCCGCCATCCGCTGAGCGCGCAGCGGGCTGCCGTTGCGGTGGTCACACGTCCGAGAGCCTGGCGATGGTGGCTGCCGCCCGGCGCACCGCCCCCGGCGGGACGTCGGCGACCAGGTCGTCGAGGAAGCCGAACCGGCGCTGCACCGACCGGGCGGCGGCGTTCGCCGCCGGGAGGTCACGCACGCGGTGCCACCAGTCCGCGATGTCACCCCATCCCGGCGCCGCGAGGGAGCCCCCGAACTCCTGGACCGCCAGGCTCGAGCACAGGGCAGCGAAGTTGAGGCGTTCCAGCAGCGGCCAGCCGGCCAGGGTGCCCACGAGGACGCCGGCGTCGAAGACGTCCCCGGCCCCGGTCGCGTCGATGGCGTCGACCCGCAGCGCGGGCACCGACGCCTCCTCACCCGTGGTGGAGTCGATGGCAAGGGCACCGTCACGGCCGTTGGTCACCACGGCGAGGGGTACACGGTCCGCCAGCAGGTAGAGGGCGTCGTGGGCTGAGTCGGTGCGCGTGTAGGCCATCGCCTCGACGGCGTTCGGGAGGAACCCGTGGCACCAGGACAGCTGGTCCAGCACCGTCGGCGACCAGGCCCCGGTGGGGTCCCAGCCGACGTCTGCGAAGAGCAGCGCCCCGGCATCGTGCGCCCGCTCCGCCCAGGCCCGCGCCGGGTGCTCGACCCCGAGCGGCCGCTCGCACTCGAGGTCGATGAGCACCGACCTGGCGCTCGGGACGGCGCCCAGCATCGCCGTGGCGTCCTCGGGCGCATCGTGACCGTGCGTGATCATCGTGCGGTCGCCGTCCACCGACACCGACACCGTCACCGGCGTGTGCCAGCGGGGGTACCGCCGCGACATCGACAGGTCAACCCGTTCCTGCTCCTCGAGCACCCGCCAGCAGAACTCGCCGTAGTCGTCGTCACCGAACGCGGCACCGAGTGCCGTGCGCAGCCCGAGCCGGGAACCGGCCACGGCGAGGTTGGCGATGCCCCCGGGACACGAGCCCATCCCCTCGGCCCACACCTCCGTCCCCGGCCGCGGCAGCTCCGGGAGCCCGGTGAAGACGATGTCGAGGAAGACCATCCCCTGCACGAACACGTCGAACTGCGGGTCGCCGCCCCGGCGGACCGCGGCGAGCGGGTCGTACGTGTGGGGCGGCACCTCGCCATCGTGGACCGACCGCGGCCGGTCCGCAAGGATGGTGCCCATGAGGTTGGCGATCCTGGGCGGCGGAGGCTTCCGGGTGCCCCTCGTCTACGGCGCCCTCCTGCGTGACCACTCCCCCGGCCGGGTCACCGAGGTCGTGCTCCACGACCCGGATGCCGGGCGCCTCGGCGCGATCCGTGCCGTGCTCTCCCAGCTGGGGGCCGAACACCCGGACCCGCCGCGTGTCCTCGCCACCGACGACCTCGACACGGCCCTGCGTGGGGCCGACTTCGTCTTCTCGGCGATCCGGGTCGGCGGGCTGGTCGGGCGCACCCGCGACGAGCGGGTCGCCCTCGACCTCGGCGTGCTCGGCCAGGAGACGACCGGCCCCGGCGGCCTGGCCTACGCGCTGCGCACGGTACCGGTGGCGCTCGACATCGCCGAGCGCACCCGTCGCCTCGCCCCGGACGCCTGGTTCATCAACTTCACCAACCCGGCGGGCATCGTCACCGAGGCGATGCAGTCGGTGCTGGGCGACCGGGTGATCGGCATCTGCGACTCACCGATCGCGTTGGCGCGCAGGGCGATCGGTGCGCTCGGCCTCGACCCGGCCATCACCGAGATCGACTACGTCGGGCTGAACCACCTCGGCTGGCTGCGGGCCCTGCGGGTCGACGGCACCGACCACCTCCCCCGGCTGCTGGGCGACCCGGCGGCGCTGCTGCGGCTCGAGGAGGGCAGGCTCTTCGGGCCGCAGTGGCTGCACACCCTGGGGTCGCTGCCCAACGAGTACCTCTTCTACTACTACTTCACCCGCGAGGCGGTGGCCTCGATCCTGGCGGCGCCGCAGACCCGCGGCGAGTTCCTCCTCGGCCAGCAGTCGGCCTTCTACGACGCGGTGGCGCGCGACCCCGCTGGGGCAGCCGCCACGTGGCGGCTGGTGCGCGAGCAGCGCGACGCCACCTACATGCGCGAGGCGCGGGCGCAGGACGAGGAGCGCGACGAGGCCGACGTGGCGGGCGGGGGCTACGAGGGCGTGGCGCTGGCCATCATGGCGGCGATCAGCCGTGGCGAGGCGTCGACGATGATCCTGAACGTCCGCAACGGCCGAACGGTGCCGGGCCTGCCGCCCGACGCGGTCGTCGAGGTGCCGTGCACGGTCGACCGCGACGGGCCGCACGCCGCCGCGCTGCCTCCGGTCCAGGGGCACCAGCTCGGCACGATGCAACAGGTCAAGGCGGTCGAGCGGGCCGTCATCGAGGCCGCCACGACGGGGTCCGCGGATGCCGCCCTGCGGGCGTTCGCGCTGCACCCCCTCGTCGACTCGGTCTCCACGGCTCGACGCCTGCTCGCCGGCTACCGGGCGGCCTCCCCCGAGGTCGACGCCCTCCTCACCTGAGGCCGGTCAGGGCGTCGCGGCCTCGCCTCCCCGCAGGCGCCGCTCGTCGGAGACCCACATGCCGAGCAGGCCGCCGAAGTGCGCCTCGAAGCGCTCCCACTCGTGCGGTGGGTAGGTCTGCTGGATCGTCGAGTGCAGCAGGCTCGCGAAGTCGGGGCCGTCGATCCACTCGAGCACCATCTCGTCGACGTGCGGCAGCGAGGCCTCGCAGAACGCCCGGTAGCGCTCGGTCTCGAAGTAGTCGTCGGCCAGCGTCTGGTAGGCGGCCAGCTTGCCCTGGTAGTCGAGCACGTCGTCGTCTGCCACCTCGAACCACGGCCCGGTGTCGACCTGGGTGCGTGGTGCGCGGCCGGTGACGACGCAGTACGCCGTCCAGCGCAGCAGCGCCTTCATCGCCCACGGGAAGTAGTAGTGCAGCGAGGTCACCGCGACGTCGGGGCAGGCGTTCGCGTAGTCGATGGGGTGGACGACGCCGTCCTTGACGAGCATCTCGCAGGAGTTGAACTCCCACCGGAAGAACGCGTTCACGGTCTGCGAGATGGTGATCGCCTCGCGGCCGGTCTGCTCCGACAGGAACCCGTGCGCGACGGCATACCTCTCGTGCATCGGCTCCTCGGGTCGGAACTTCATCACCATCGTCTCGGGGCCGATGGTCAGCGAGCGGGCGAAGTGCTCGTAGTCGGGGACGGAGGCCTGCAGATGCATCAGCATCTCGCCGGAGTCGTCGTAGGACCGGTGCAGGTCGGCCCGGTCGTGCACCTGCGACACCCCGCGCCAGCCTCCACCGTCGAACGGCTTCATGTAGAGGGGGTAGCCCAGCGGCTCGGCCACCCGGTCGAGGTCGAAGGAGCGGTTGTAGCGCGCCGAGGTGTAGGCCCAGCGTGCGTTGTCGACGGGGTGCTTGTAGGGGACCAGCACGGTCTCGGGCACGTTCATGCCGAGCCGCATCATCGCGCAGTACGCCGAGTGCTTCTCCATCGACTGGAAGGTGAACGGGCTGTTGAGCAGGTAGACGTCGTCCATCAGGGCGATCTTCTTCAGCCACTCGCGCGGGTGGTAGTACCAGTGCGCGAGGCGGTCGATGACGAGCTCGTGGCGTGCCTTGTCGCGCAGGTTGAACGGCTCGATCGTCAACCGCTCGGTGGTCAGGGTGTGCTGCCCGCCATCCGGCGCGCGCAGCACCCCCAGCCGGCGGGCGAGCGCCTCGAACGTGGTCGGCCAGTCCTCCTCGGCGCCGAGCAGCAGCCCGACCAGGTGGTCGGTCGTGGGGGCCATGCGGTCTCCTTCTCCTCGGTGCGGTCAGACGAAACGCGGTAGGTGGTGCGCGAGCTGGCGTTGCCACCAAGGCCAGTCGTGCGCGCTGTCGTGACCCCAGACGTCCAGCTCGTGGCGAATGCCCTTGTGCTGCAGCACGTCTGCGAAGGCACGGGTCGCCGGCAGCGCCCGGGTCGGCGACTCCTCGAAGGCGCCCTGCCCCACGACGAGCAGCACGGACACCCGCGACCGCACCCAGTCGAGGTGGGCCCCATCCATGTTCGTCACGTATGCCGTGGGGTTGGCGAAGTAGGTCGCGTCACCGACCTCCCCCCAGCCGTTCCACGTCGACGGGTCGTAGTTGCCGGACAGCCCGATGGCCAGGGGCGCCACGTCGGCGCGCTGCAGGGTCAGGTGCACCGCGTGGTAGGCCCCGAGCGAGACGCCGACGGTGACGACCTCCTGGCCACCGCCCACCTGGTCGAGCACCCAGGGCAGCACCCGGTCGGACAACCAGGCCGTGTAGGTCCGGCCGCGCCGGGCACGCTCCTCCGTCGGCAGGTCGCTGTCCGACCACGACCACCCGTCGAGCGAGTCGACGCAGAACAGGCTCACCCGGCCGGCCTCGACCAGCGGGCGCACGGCGTCGAGCATGCCGTTGTGCTCGGCGTCCCGGGCCGACCCGGCCTCCGAGGGGAACAGCAGCACCGGGCGGCCCCACGACCCGTGCCGGACGACCTCGAGGTCGCCGTCGGTGCCCGGCACCGGCAGGCGCACGCTCGTCGTCTCCATGGCACCCCACCCTGCCGGTCGGCATCCGGCCCCGCAACCAAACCGGTGCGCGGTCTAGGTCCAGACGCGGCGCAGGACGTCGGTCAGGCCCGGGTCGAGCGCGTCGCGCCAGGCGGTGTAGTTGTGCAGGTCGGGCACCTCGCGCAGGGTGACGTCGTGCCCGGCGCGGCGCAGCGCCGCAGCCATGTCCCGGTTGTTGGCGGCGTTCTCCTCGAGCGCGCCGCACGACATCCCGACCGCCAGCGGGTGCTCGGCGTGCCGCATGTCGAGCACCGCCTGGACCAGCCGCGAGATCCGGCCGAAGTAGCGGTACCCGCTCTCGGAGTCGTCGTGGCGCACCTGGAAGAACGAGCCCGACTGTGAGTAGACGCCGCCGACCCGTGGCGCCGCGAGCAGACCGAGCAGGAGCGCCGTGAGGCCACCCAGACTGGCGCCGAGGACCACGACCGGGCCCTGCACGGCGTAGCGCTCCCCCAGCCGGTCGAGCCCGGCGTCGGCGATCGTGCGCAGGTACCGCGGCGAGCCGGAGTACCAGGCGTCGCGCAGCACGGGGTGGGTCAGCGCGACCCGGTGGGCCGGGAGGATGCCGGCGGCCACGAGCGCCCCGCTGTACGTCGTGAGCCGGGCCAGCATGTCGTACTCCGGCCCGTCGTGCACGAGCAGCAGCGGCGCCGGCTCGTCGTCCACGAGATCCTGGGGGCTCCACACGGTCACGGGCACCTCGTCGGCGGTCTCGCCGGCGAACGTCATGGCCTCCGTCCGGCCCGGAACGGCCGGAGCGGACAGCCACCACGGTGGGGCGTAGCCGGGCATCTCCATCACCGACCGGTCGCCGAACGCGGTGCGAACGCTGACGGGGTTGGCCGGGTCGAGCAGCACCTCGACCTCGTCACCCCGCGTCACGGCGAAGCGGTACTCGATGCGGTGCAGGCGCGGCCGCGGCACCTCGAGCACCCAGCCGGCACCGTCGCGACGGAACTCCCGCCGCCCGCCGACGGCGCGGTCGCACTCGAGCACGACACGGGTGACGTCCCGGTCGGCGAGGTCGAGGCGGAACCGGACGTGGTCGTCGAGGAGCTTGGGAGGCACCGGGGTCAGAAGAGGGCGCTCATCAGGGCCGTGCGCCCCTTGCGCACGCGCTCGTCGGCATTGCCGACGACCGCGAAGAGCTCGAGCAGGTGGGTGCGGGCCCGGTCGCGCTCCTCCCCCGACGTGCTGCGCACGAGGTCGAGCAGCCGGGTGAAGGCGTCCTCGACGTGGCCGCCGAGCAGGTCGAGGTCGGCGACGACGATGGCTGCCTCGACGTCGTCGGGGTCGGCCGCGGCTGCCGCGCGGGCGGCGGTGAGGTCGACGCCCTGGGTGCGCTGCATCAGCTGCACCTGGGCGAGCCCGAGCTCGGCATCGTGGTCCTTGGGGTTGTCGGCCAGGGCCTGCTCGTAGGCCGCGGCCGCCGCGACCAGGTCGCCGCGCTCGATGGCGTCGAAGGCCTCCTCGTGCAGCGGGGGCAGGGAGTCGTCGTCGTCGGCGCCGGCGACGGCCTGGAGCTCGACGCGGCCGGTGATGCCGTTCTGCACCGCAGCCTGGAGCAGCTGGTCGAGCACGGTGCGCACCTCGCTCTCCGGGGCCATGCCCGGGAAGAGGGGCACCGGCTGGCCCTGGAGCAGGCCGAAGGTCGCCGGCACGCTCGGCTGGCCGAACGCCTGCACGAGCAGCGGCTGGAACGCCTGGAGCAGCTCCGGCGAGGTGGACAGGTCGGCACTGAGCACGAGCAGGCGGCCCTCGAGGGAGGCGGCGACCCGCACGACGGTGTCGAACAGCTCGCGGGTCTGCGGGTAGGCCGACCCCCAGAGCACCAGCACGCCGGGCACCTGCAGGGTGCGGTTGAGCGCCTCGTTGAGGTTCGCGGCGTCGACCTCGACGACCAGGCCACCCGGCACGACGGGGCGGGGGCCGCCCGGCTCGCCGGGGACGGTGCCGGCCGGCATCCCGGCTCCTGCGGTGGCGGCGGTGGGTGCGGTCATGCCGGCGACGGAGGAGAGGTCGACGGCGCCGCGGGTGCCCGCGGGAGGGGTGGTGTCGGTCATGGTCCCGATTCTGTCAAAGCCGCGCGCGCCGCGGGTTCAGCGGGCCTTGCCGGAGGTCAGCAGGTCGCGCGCACCGATGACCTCGGCCCGGCCGGTCTTCGGCACGATCATCACGATCGGCTCGAGGTTGGCCAGGGTGAGGGACCTGGTGACCTTCTTCTTCCCGACGAGCTTCGCGTACTCCGCGGGGAGCACCAGCTCCTTGGCCCTGGGCCTGACCGAGATGGTGTCGGTGCGGCCCAGCAGGGCGAAGGTCACCGCTCCACCGTCGGCGAGCCGGAAGGTGATGGCGTCGTCGGGCACCGGGGTGTGGGCCTGGGTCAGGGTCGCGAGCTTGCCGAGCGCCTTGGACTGCACGGCGGCGGCGGCCTTGAGCCGCTCCGCGAACGGGTCGTCGACCGCCACGGCGGTGCTGGCCTTCGGCTTGGGGTGGGCGAGCGCCCCCGCGTACGCCGTGACGGCAGCCGCCGGCGAGAGCGGCAGGCCGTTCTCGGCCGTGGTCTCGAGCAGCGGGGCGCCGGCGAGCTGCTCGCCGAGCGCGGGCAACGTGGTGCCCGGGAACATCGGCACGCTCGACGCGATCTTGAACGGCTGGTCCGGCTCGTCCGACACCATGACGTGCAGCCACTGCGTGTTGGTGGGCTCGTCGAGCGTCGTGGCGAGGATCGCCCGGGGCCACTGACGGCCCTGGGACTGGGCGACGACGGTGGGAGTCGGCTCCGGGGCCAGCTCGGTGCCCTCGGGCTGGGGGGTGGCGCGCGCGGCGTCGGCGTTGGCGACCCGCAGCGCGTCACCGGTGAGCACCTGGGCCCGAGCGGCTGCGGCCGCCTTCGCGTCGCCCTGCGCCGGGGCGCCGGCAGCGGCGAGCAGCCGGGCGGCGACCGCAGTGGCGCCCTCGGTGTCGAGGGGCGCGGAAGCGGTCTGTTCGGCGGGCGCCGGGTGCAGCCCGACGAGGGCGTCCTGGGTGCCGCAGCCCGCGAGGACGAGGGCGCCGAGCAGGGTGGTCGAGGCGACCAGGCGGCTCAGGAACCTGGGGGTGGTCAGGGGGCGCGGGGTCATCGGGTGACCTCCTCGGGGTCATGGGGGTCGTGCGGGTCGAAGGTCTCGGGGGCGTCTGCAGCGACGGGGGCCTCGCCCACACCGACCGGTGCAGCGACGGTGAGGGGCACCGTGGGCTCGACGCCGTCCCCGTCACCAACGGCCCGGTCCGGGTCGAAGGTTCCCGGCGGCACGACTGCCGACCCGGCCGGCCGGCCGCGGCGCGACGAGACGAGCACCACCCCGGCGACGAGGAGGAAGAGCCCGACGAGGGCGGCGATGACCGCCTCCACGAACCACGACTTGTCGACGACGGTCATGGTCAGCGAGTCGAGCTCCCCACCCTCGGTCGCGACGACGACCGTCACCGGGGCGCCGGACTGCTCCACGGTGAGTGTCACCGGCCCCTCGGCGTCGTCCTGCTGGCGCCACAGGTCGGCAACACCGAGCTCGGGGCCGGCGCCGGTGCCGGTCGTGGTCGTGAGCAGCGCCCAGTCGCGCACGGACACCCCCGTGACGGCCACGTGCCTCGAGGCGCCGACGACCGCGGTGGCGTCCGAGGGGTTGGCCAGGGCCATCCACGCCGAGGCACCGTCACTCGGGGTCGCGGTGACCACGACGTCGGCGTCGACCCGGTTGAGCACGTCCGGGCCGATGAGCACCGGGTCGGTCGTGCCCGGGCGGGCGGTGAACTCGGCGGTGCCCGAGGCCCCCAGG
>DASQEZ010000279.1:0-7503 GCA_035633415.1 Ornithinibacter sp.
CGGCGGCGATCGCCTCGTGCCCGCGCAAGGCAGGGATCGCGGACGCCGCGTACTGGGCCCCGGACGACACCGACACCGCGACCGTGAGCACGTAGTCGACCAGCAGGGCACTGGCCACCGTCAGCCCGGCGTTGACCCCCAGATTCGTGGTGGCGACCTCGTAGTCGCCACCACCGGAGGGGTAGGCGTGCACGTTCTGCCGGTAGGACGTCACCACGACCAGGAGGACGACGACGACGGCCACCCCGACCCACGGCGAGAGCAGCGCGGCTCCCAGGCCGGCGAGGGACAGGGTCAGCAGGATCTCGTCCGGTGCGTACGCGACGGACGAGAGCGCGTCCGAGGCGAAGACCGGGAGCGCGATGCGCTTGGGGAGGAGTGTGTGGCCCAGCCGGTCGCTGCGGAACGGGCGACCGAGGAGCAGACGCTTGGCCGCACCGGCGATGTCAGACACGGGAGCCAATGCTAGGCCAGCCGAAGTCCCGCGGAACCCTGTAGCGTCTTCACCCGTGCACTTCGTCATCATGGGCTGCGGCCGCGTCGGTGCGGCTCTGGCCCGGGCCATCGAGCACGCGGGACACGAGGTTGCCGTCATCGACCAGGACGAGTCGTCGTTCCGTCGCCTCGGCACCAGCTTCGAGGGCCGCACCGTGACCGGCGTCGGCTTCGACCGCGACACCCTGCGGGCCGCTGGCATCGACCACGCCTATGCCTTCGCCGCCGTCTCCAGCGGCGACAACTCCAACATCCTCGCTGCGCGCGTGGCGCGCGAGAAGTACGGCGTCGAGCACGTGGTGGCGCGCATCTACGACCCGGGCCGAGCGGAGATCTACCAGCGACTCGGTATCCCCACCGTCGCCACGGTGAAGTGGACGAGCGACCAGATGCTGCGCCGCCTGCTCCCTCAGGGCCACGTCCCCGAGTTCACCGACCCGTCCGGGAAGGTGCTCATCGCCGAGATGCCGGTGTCCCGGGGCTGGATCGGCAGGCGGATCAGTGACATCGAGGCCGCCACCGGCGGCCGGCTCGCCTACCTCACCCGGTTGGGCGACGGGATCATCCCCGGGCCCGACACGGTCTACCAGGACGGCGACCTCCTCCACCTCGCGCTGCAGCGCGACGACCTCGCCATCGCGGAGCGCGTCCTGGACGCCGCACCGCCCGTGCACTGACGTCGAAAGGCCATCCCTCATGCGCGTCGTCATCGCCGGAGCCGGCTCCGTCGGGCGGTCCATCGCCCGCGAGCTGCTGCGCAACGGCCACCACGTGCTCCTCGTGGACCGCGACGCCGACGGCGACCGCGTGCAGAAGGTGCCCGACGCGGCGTGGCTGCAGGCCGACGCCTGCGAGATCGAGGCCCTGAGCGAGGCGGGCCTGGCCGAGTGCGACGTCGTCGTCGCCGCGACGGGTGACGACAAGGTCAACCTCGTGCTCTCGCTGCTGGCCAAGACCGAGTTCGGCGTTCCGCGCACGGTGGCCCGGGTCAACAACCCCAAGAACGAGTGGATGTTCGACGAGGCGTGGGGTGTCGACGTCGCCGTGTCGACTCCTCGCCTGATGACCGCCCTCGTCGAGGAGGCGGTGAGCGTCGGTGACCTCGTCCGCATCTTCGAGTTCCAGCAGGGCAAGGCGATGATGGTCGAGATGACGCTGCCCGTCGGCAGCCCGTTCGCCGGGTCGCGGGTCGGCGACGTGCCCCTGCCCGGCAACACGGTGCTCACCGGCATCATCCGCGAAGGGCACCCGATCGCCCCCAGCCGCGACGACGCCTTCGAGCCCCTCGACGAGCTGCTGTTCCTCACCACACCCGACGTCGAGGCCGAGCTGGAGTCGCTGCTCAGCCCCGGCCAGCGCCACAAGCGCGACACCGACAACGCCGACGACGAGGACGACTGAGGGCGGTTTCGGCCTCGGCGGCGTAGGGTCGACGGACGGAGCCGACCGGGCTCCCCCACGCTGGGAGCACCTCATGGCCGACAAGTCACCCCGACAGAGCATGAGCAAGAAGCCGGCGAAGTCGATCAAGGAGAAGCGGGCCGAGAAGCACGCCAAGGCCGACGCCAAGAACCACATCGACCTCGGCAAGAAGTAGCCCCTACCCGCCGGCAGCCCTCGTTCCCGCGGGGGACGCCGTAGTCTGCGGCCATGGGTGAGGACACGAGAACGACGTACGTCCTGGTCGACGGGGAGAACATCGACGCGACCCTCGGCACCTCGATCCTCGGCAGGCGCCCGCGCCCCGAGGAGCGGCCCCGGTGGGAGCGCCTGCTCCAGTTCGCCCGCGAGCGGTGGGACCAGCCGGCCCAGGGCCTGTTCTTCCTGGCCGCGAACACCGAGCTGCCGATGACCTTCGTCCAGGCGCTGCTGGCCATCGGCTACCGGCCGGTGCCGCTCTCCGGTGGCCCCGGCGAGAAGGTCGTCGACATCGCGATCCAGCGCACCCTCGTCGAGCTCGGCCGCCGGGAGGCTGACGTGCTGCTCGTCAGCAACGACGGGGACTTCGTCGAGCAGGTGGGCGACCTCCTCGACGGGCGGAGGGTCGGCGTCATCGGGTTCGTCGAGTTCCGCAACAGCGCGTTCGTGCAGCTGGCCGAGCGGGGCCTGGAGTCCTTCGACCTCGAGTACGACGTGCAGGCGTTCAACGAGCGGCTGCCGCGGGTGCGCATCATCCCGATCGACGAGTTCGACCCGGCCCAGTTCCTCTAGGCCGCGGGGCGTCAGGTCCGGTCTGCGCCGCTTGCCGGCTCGGCAGGCGGATGATCGACCGTCCGCCCGCGTCGCGCTGTGACGTCAGGAGCACCTCGCCGGCTCAGGGAGCTCTCGCCGGCTCAGGGAGTTCTCGCCGAGTCAGGGCCGAGTATGCCCCTGAGTTCGCGAAGTGCTCCTGACTTCGCCGGGTTGCCTTGGCGGATGGAGGGCCCGCGCCGGTCAGGCGGGCTCGTCGGCGTCCGGCTCGGCCGTTGCGTCGTGCTCGGCCCCCGGCCCCTCCCCCGGCTCCAGCGGCGTGTGGCCGGCGAGCAGCATCCACCCCATCACCGCGATCGAGGCCACCCACAGCGGCCAGCCGAGCGCGATCTTGGCCACGCCGAGCCACGCGACCTCGGCAGCGAGGTAGAGCGGAACCATGATGGCCAGGCGCACGACGTAGACCCCGACGAGCACCCAGGTCAGCCGGGTGCAGACCCGCACCATGCCGCGGTCGCGTCGCCAGGCGAACGGGTCCTCCTGCGCGCGCGGGTCCCCGGCTCCGACGAGGAACCCCACCGCGGGCCACCGGGTCGCCACCGACAGCAGCGTCGCGGCCAGGAAGGCCGCGGACGTCAGGATGCCGGGCAGGAACGCCGCCTCCGCGCGCCCCGAGCGCACCGCGAAGAACGCGGCGATCGCGGTCGCGAACACCGCGCCCGCGACGTGGGAGAGCGACGAGTGCTGCACGACCCGCACCACCGCCAGCACGGCTGCGACGGCCAGGGCCGCCCCGGCCGCGATCTTCACGTCCTGCTGCCAGGTCCAGAACACGACGAAGACGACCGTGGGCAGCGCGGTCTCGATCGACCCCCGCCACCCGCCCAGCGCCGTGGCCAGCCGGTGCCGGATCAGCGCCTCGACCGTCTCGGGAGTCACGACCGCGGCGCCGGCCGCGGTAGGCCCCTGCGTCACGCGCCGGGCACGATCTCGTAGGACGGGTTGAAGATCGTCGGCACCCCGCGCACGAGGGCGACCCGCCCGCTGGCCCGCAGGAAGACCCCGGGCTCGATGCCACCGATGGTCCGTCGGCCGATCCACACCAGGTTGACCGACCCGTTGCCGTCCCACACCTCCGCGACGAGCGCGGGGACGCTGCGCCGCGGCGGCAGCGTCACCGTGCGCACGGTGCCGCAGACGGTGGCCGGGTGCCTCGGCGCGAGAGCGGTGAGGTCGTCGCCACCGGCGGTCTCGGACTGCTCACGCAGCGACTCGGCCTGGTGCTCGACGGGGGTCTTGGCCAGGTCGTGGAGCCGTTCGCGCAGGCCCATCACCGCACCTCGGTGATCTCGGGACCCCGCTCGAAGGGGTCGAGGGAGGTGCGCTCGGCCTCGTCCTCGGCATCCGCCGCCGCCTCCGCGGCCTCGGCTGCCGCCTCGGCCTCGCGAGGCAGGGCGAGGGGCAGCAGCTCGCGGGGAGCCATCGGCTCGGTGCCGCGTACGACCACGACGGCCTTGAACACCTCGACGAGCGGCTCGGCCGCGGCCTCGTCGATGGCGGCTCGGCCGGACAGGACCCCGCGCAGGAACCAGCGCGGCCCGTCGACACCGAGGAAGGTCGCGGGCGCGAAGACGGTGCGGTCATCCGGGCCGGCGGACGGCATCCGGGTGCGCAGCTCGGTGCCGATGTGGCCCTGGTGCTCGTCGGCGGTGCCGCCCTGGGTCTCGACCGCTGCGGCGATCTCGCCGCGGATCTCGTCCCACAGGCTGCCCGAGCGCGGTGCCGCGAAGGCCTGCAGCTGCAGGGCGGAGTCGCCGAGCACGGCGGTCGCGGCGTTGACCTGCTGGGTCGACTGGTCGATCTCGAGACGCAGCTCCATGCCGGGCACACCGCGCATCCACAGCGCACCCAGGTCGACGCGGCCGTCGCGGCCCTCGACCTCGGTGACGTCGAAGGGGCCTGCGCCGCGGTCGACCACGACGCCGGCGGTCTCCTCGGCCTCGAGGGTGTCGTCCTCGCCCGCCGACTCCTGCCCCACCTCGGTGGCCGGGTCGGCCGGGGCCGCTCGGTCGGAGTCCTTTGATCTCTTGAAGATGCTCACGTCGGGGTCGTCCTCGGTCTGGTCTGGTCTGGTGCTCGGGTCAGGAGGGGTCGGCCGGGCCGAACCCTCCGGTGGACCCGTGCCCAGTCTCCCCCCGGGCGCTGTCCGGAAGCGAATCCGTGACGTCGAAGTCGGCGTGCAGGTAGGTCTGTACGACGAGCTGCGCGATGCGGTCGCCGACCCGCACGGTGAACGGCTCGTGCGGGTCGAGGTTGACCAGGTTGACGAGCACCTCGCCGCGGTATCCGGAGTCGACGGTGCCGGGGGCGTTCACCACGGTGATGCCGTGCCGCGCCGCGAGCCCGGACCTCGGGTGCACCAGCCCCACGGTGCCCGGCGGCAGCGCGAGCGCGATCCCGGTCGGCACCAGGGCCCGCTCCCCCGGGGCGAGCGTCACCTCGGCCACGCTCGTCAGGTCGGCCCCCGCGTCCCCCTCCGTGCTGTAGGCCGGGACCCCCGCGTCCGGGTGCAGTCGCCGGACGGTGACGGGGACGCGGGCGGCGGCGGTCACGATGTGCTGGGTGCGTCGAGCGCGCCGCTCAGGCCGCGCACTCCCGGCACACGAGCACGCCGGACTTCTCGCTGGCGAGCTGGCTGCGGTGGTGCACGAGGAAGCACCTCGAGCAGGTGAACTCGTCGGCCTGTCGCGGGAGCACCCGCACCGAGAGCTCTTCACCGGACAGGTCGGCACCGGGCAGCTCGAAGCCCTCCGCCTGCTCGGTCTCGTCGACGTCGACGCTCGAGGAGCGCTTGTCGACACGCCGGCTCTTCAGCTCCTCGATGGAGTCCTCGGACAGTTCGTCGTCGGTCTTGCGCGGAGCGTCGTAGTCCGTTGCCATTGCTGATGTCCACCCTTCGTCGTGTGACCCGGCCCTGACAACGCACGGATGGCCGTGTTTGTGCCCGAGGGGATCGCCGTGCGCCGCGATTGTGCACCATCGCGACGCCCGGCGCCACGCGGGGTCCATCCGATGGCCGACCGGCGGTGTCGCGGGGGGGCCCGCAGCTCAGTCCAGCGACCCCACGTGCCGCGCCGACAGCTCGCGAACCAGGTCCCCGAAGGCACCCGCGAGCCCGGGGGCCGCGCCCCAGACGAGGTCGCGGGTCGGCACGTCGTCGACCGGCCCGCCGACCACGGCCCCGGCCTCCCGGGCGACGAGCTCACCGGCCGCGCGGTCCCACGGGTTGAGGGCCGACTCGTAGTAGGCGTCGAGCCGGCCGGCCGCGAGCCCGCACAGGTCGAGGGCCGCGCCGCCGTGCCGCCGGATGTCGCGCACCCGGGGCAGCAGCTCGACGAGCAGGGCCGCCTGTCGGGCCCGCATGGACGCGGCGTAGCCGAAGCCGGTGCCGACCAGCGCCATCGCCAGGTCGGTGGCGGCGGTGGCCCGCAGGACCCGGGTGCCGCGGTCGGTCGTGACCCGGGAACCGCCACCGCGGTGTGCGTGGAACAGCTCGCCCGTCTCGGGGTTGAGCACCGCGCCCGCGATCGCCTCCCACTCCCCCGGCGAGGTGGGGTCGCCCGTGACGACCGCGACGGACACGGCGTACGAGGGGATGCCGTAGAGGTAGTTGACCGTGCCGTCGATGGGGTCGACGACCCAGGTGAGGCCGCTGGTGCCGGTGGTGCTGCCCTCCTCCTCCCCCATCACCGCGTCGTCGGGGCGCTCCTGCGCCAGGAGTCGCAGGATCAGCTCCTGGCTGCGCTGGTCCATCTCGGTCACGGGGTCGGTGTCGGTCGACTTCGACGCGACGCGCAGGTCGGCGGGCCGCTCGTCGACGACGAGCCGGCCGGCGGCGCTCGCCACCCGGCAGGCGACCTCCTCGAGGTCGGCGGGGTCGACACCGTCCGGCAGCCCCGATGCCGTCGCCATCAGTCGCTGCCGCAGAGCGCCGGTCTGACCGTGCGCAGGTTCGGGCAGCAGCCGGGTGCGCAGACCGAGGGGCGCACGTCGCCGGGCAGCCAGGTCTCGGGGACGACCACCTCCCCGCGGGCCTCGGCCGCGCGCTCGAGGAGCAGGTCGACCAGTCCCTCGACGAACAGCTCGTCGGTGCCGGGTGTCGCCACCCGCACGAACGGGACCCCGACCCGCTCGGCGGTCTCGGCGGCCTCGGTGTCGAGGTCGTGCACGACCTCCATGTGGTCGGAGACGAACCCGATCGGCGCGCAGACGACGGTGACCCCGCCCGTGGCGGCGAGCTCCTCGATGCGGTCGTTGACGTCGGGCTCGAGCCAGGGCTGGGTCGGCGGCCCGGAACGCGAGCAGAACACCAGCTCACCCTCGACCTCGAGACCGAGCTCGCGGTTGACCTCGTCGGTCAGGCGGCGGGCCAGCCGCACGTGCTGGTCGGCGTAGAGGTTGCCCTCCCCGTCGCCGGGGCCGGAGGTGTCGTCCATGGCCTCGGGCACCGAGTGCGTGACGTACAGGACGTGCGCGGATGCCGGGTCGTCCAGGGAGCGCACGGAGTCGAGCAGCGCGCGCAGCCAGGCGCGGCCGAGGCCGGGGTGCACGGCGTACGGGCGTACCTTGTCGACGACCAGTCCGTCGGCGGCGGGGCCGACCGCCTCCACCGCAGCCGCGAGGTCCTCGCGGTACTGGCGACACGACGAGTAGCAGGAGTACGCGCTGGTGAGGACCGTGACCACCCTGGTCGCACCCAGGTCGAGGGCGTCGTTCAGGGCGTCGACGAAGAAGGGGGCCGAGTTGCGGTTGCCCCAC
>DASQEZ010000280.1:0-7924 GCA_035633415.1 Ornithinibacter sp.
CTCCTGCCCGGCATCGACTCCGCGGCGGCCGGGCTGGCCGCCGACGGCGGGGCGGCCGCCGCCGCGGCGATCCTGACCACCGACAGCGTCGCGAAGACGGCCACGGCGGTGCGCGAGGGCTGGTCGGTCGGCGGCATGGCCAAGGGCGCCGGCATGCTCGCGCCCGCCCTGGCGACGATGCTCGTCGTCGTCACCACCGATGCCGCCGTCGACGGCCCCGACCTCGGCGACGTGCTGCGCGGCGCGACCGCCACGACCTTCGACCGGGTCGACTCCGACGGCTGCATGTCGACCAACGACACCGTCGTGCTGCTCGCCTCGGGCGCCTCGGGCGTCGCGGTCGGCCGGGACCACCTGGCGGACGCGGTCACGGAGGTCTGCGCGTCGCTCGCCCGACAGCTGGTCGCCGACGCCGAGGGGGCCCACCACGACATCGCGGTCGAGGTGCGCTCGGCGGCATCGGTCGACGACGCGCTCGAGGTGGCGCGCGCCGTGGCACGCAACAACCTGTTCAAGTGCGCCGTCTTCGGCAACGACCCGAACTGGGGCCGCGTGCTCGCGGCGGTGGGCACGACGTCGGCTGCCTTCGACCCGGCCCTCCTCGACGTGAGCATGAACGGCGTGCGGGTCTGCCGCGCCGGCGGTGTGGGGGAGGACCGCACCCTGGTCGACCTCACCGGCCGCGAGGTGCACGTCGTCGTCGACCTCCACGCGGGGGACGCAGACGCCACGATCTGGACCAACGACCTCACCCACGACTACGTCCACGAGAACTCCGCCTACTCCACCTGATCGAGAAGGACCCCGCCGATGACACCCCCCGAGCAGGCCCTGCGCGGCGCGATCGACGCCGCCGCGCTGCGCGTCGCCCAGTCGAAGGCGATGACGCTGGTCGAGGCGCTGCCCTGGCTCGAGCGCTTCCGCGGGGCCCTGGTCGTGGTCAAGTACGGCGGAAACGCCATGGTCGACGACGAGCTCAAGGCCGCCTTCGCGCAGGACATCGTCTTCCTCCGGTACGCCGGGCTGCGCCCCGTCGTCGTGCACGGCGGCGGCCCGCAGATCAAGGGCATGCTCGACCGGCTCGGGCTCGAGAGCGAGTTCAAGGGTGGCCTGCGGGTCACCACCCCCGAGGTCATGGACGTCGTGCGGATGGTGCTCACCGGCCAGGTCGGGCGCGAGCTCGTCGGGCTGCTGAACCAGCACGGGCCGATGGCCGTCGGGCTGTCCGGTGAGGATGCCGGGCTGTTCGGCGCTCGCCGTCGCGGCGTGCTCGTCGACGGCGAGGAGCACGACATCGGCCTGGTCGGCGACGTCGTCGAGGTCGACCCCACCGCGGTGCTCGACCTGCTCGAGGCCGGCCGGATCCCCGTCGTCTCGACCATCGCCCCCGACCTCGACGTCGAGGGCCAGGTGCTCAACGTGAACGCCGACACCGCCGCCGCCGCGCTCGCCGCCGCGCTGGGCGCGCGCAAGCTCGTCGTGCTCACCGACGTCGAGGGCGTCTACGCGAGCTGGCCCGACCGCGACTCGCTGCTCTCCGAGCTGTCCGTGTCGGCGGCCCGGGAGCTGCTCACGACCGTGGATGCCGGCATGATCCCCAAGCTGGAGGCGTGCATCCGCGCGGTCGAGGCCGGGGTGCCGCAGGCGCACGTCGTCGACGGGCGCCAGCCGCACAGCCTGCTGCTCGAGGTCTTCACCTCCGAGGGCATCGGCACCATGGTCCTGCCCGACGAGGAGACGGCGCCATGACCGGCCCCGGCCCCGCCGGCGCCGCATGGCTCGATCGGTACGAGGGCTCCCTGCTCAACCTGTTCGGCCGCCCCCAGCTCGTGCTCGAGCACGGCGACGGCGCCTGGGTGTGGGACGTCGACGGCCGCCGCTACCTCGACCTCGTCGGTGGTATCGCGGTCAACGCCCTGGGCCACAACCACCCGGCGCTCGTCGCGGCCGTGTCGAAGCAGGCCGGCCAGCTCGTTCACGTGTCGAACTTCTTCACCTCGGTGCCGCAGGTGGAGCTGGCCGAGCGGCTGCTGTCACTGGCCGGCGCCCCACCGGGCTCGGCGGTGTTCTTCTGCAACTCCGGCGCCGAGGCGCTCGAGGCCGCCATCAAGCTCGCCCGCCGCACCGGGCGCACCGGCATCGTCGCCGCCGAGGGCGCTTTCCACGGCCGCACCACCGGCGCTCTGGCTCTCACCCACAAGCCCGCCTACCGCGAGCCGTTCGAGCCGCTCATCCCCGGCGTCGTGCACGTGCCCTGGGGCGATGTCGACGCCCTGCGGGCCGCCGTCACCGAGCAGACCTCGGCGCTGGTCCTCGAGCCGATCCAGGGTGAGGCGGGCGTGCGCCCCGGCAGCGCGGACTACCTGCAGGTGGCCCGCGAGGTCACCCGTGCGGTGGGCGCGCTCCTGGTCCTCGACGAGGTGCAGACCGGCATCGGCCGCACCGGTGCCTGGTTCGCCTTCCACGAGGCCGGGATCGTGCCCGACGCGATCACCCTGGCCAAGGGCCTCGGGGGTGGCGTGCCGATCGGCGCCCTGATGACCTTCGGCCCGGACGTGAGCACCATGCTCACGCCGGGGATGCACGGCTCCACGTTCGGCGGCAACCCCCTCGCGTGCGCCGCCGGGCTGGCCGTGCTCGACGCGATCGCCTCCGAGGGGCTGCTCGAGCACGCGCGAGTCGCCGGCGAGCACCTCGAGCGGCGGATCGCCGCCATGAACCACCCGCAGGTCACCGGCATCCGCGGCGCCGGCCTGCTGCGCGCCATCACCCTGGCCGGCGACCACTCCGCCGCGGTCACCGCGCTGGCGCGCGACGCCGGCTTCATCGTCAACCCCGTCGCTCCGGACGCACTGCGGCTGGCACCCCCGCTCGTCGTCACCACCGACGAGCTCGACCTGTTCGTCGACGCCCTGCCCGGACTGCTCGACGCCGCCTCCGCCGACGGCACCGCCCCTGCCACCACCACCGCCAAGGACGACCGATGACCCTGCGCCACTTCCTCGCGGACGACGACCTCACCGCCGCCGAGCAGCGGGCCGTGCTCGACCGCGCGCTCGCGCTCAAGGCCGACCCGTACTCCGACCGCTGCCTCGAGGGGCCGCGCACCGTGTCGATCCTGTTCGACAAGCCGACGCTGCGCACCCAGGTGTCGTTCGTCGGCGCCGTCGCCGGGCTCGGCGGGTTCCCGATGGTCGTCGACGGCCGCCTCGCCGGAGTGGGGGTGCGCGAGTCGGTGGCCGACGTCGCCAGCGTCCTGGGCCCGCAGTCGGCCGCGGTCGTCTGGCGCACCTTCGCGCAGAGCTCGCTCGAGGAGATGGCGGCCCACGCCGGCGTCCCGGTCGTCAACGCGCTCACCGACGACTACCACCCGTGCCAGATCCTCGCCGACCTGCTCACCGTGCTCGAGGCCAAGGGGGCCACCGCGGGGCTGACCTTCGCCTACCTCGGCGACGGCGCCAACAACATGGCTCACTCCTACCTGCTCGGCGGGGCGCTGGCCGGTCTGCACGTGCGGGTCGGCACCCCGGCATCCCACCCGCCGCGTCCTGACGTCGTGGAGCGGGCGCGGGCCATCGCGGCCGAGCACGGCGGCTCGGTTCTCGTCAGCGACGACCCGCTGGCCACGGTGACCGGGGCCGACGTCGTGGCCACCGACACCTGGGTCTCGATGGGGCTCGAGGCGGAGGCCGAGGCCCGCAAGGGCGCCGACAGCCCCTTCGCGCCGTTCCGCGTCACCGAGGCGCTGATGGCACGGGCAGCGCCGGATGCCGTGTTCCTCCACTGCCTGCCGGCCTACCGAGGTCACGAGGTCGACGCCGAGGTCATCGACGGACCGGCATCCCTGGTCTGGCAGGAGGCCGAGAACCGGCTGCACGCGCAGAAGGCCCTGCTCTCCTGGCTCGTCGAGCAGCACGGGACGGGGGCGTCGCGATGACCGTCTCCACCTCGCGCGGCGCCCGCCAGCAGCGGATCGTCGAGATCCTCGGGTCGACCCCGGTGCGTTCGCAGACCGAGCTGCTGGACCACCTCGCGGAGGACGGCATCGAGGTCACCCAGGCCACGTTGTCCCGCGACCTGGTCGACGTCGGCGCCGAGCGGGTGCGCGTCGGCAAGAACCTGGTGTACGCCGTGCCCGGCGAGGGGGGTGACCGCACCGTGCGCGCCGCCCCGGACGGCGAGGAACGGGTCACCCGGCTGCAGACGCGCTGTCACGAGCTGCTCGTCTCGGCCGAGCACTCGGCCAACCTGATCATCCTGCGCACCCCGCCGGGTGCCGCCAGCTTCCTGGCCTCGGCGCTCGACCACGCGGGCCTGGAGGGGGTGCTCGGCACGATCGCCGGCGACGACACCATCATGGTGGTGACCGCGGGCGCCGCCCGCAGCGCCGAGGTCGTCGACCGCCTGCTGTCCTACACCCGGAGGGACCTCCCGTGACCGACCCGACCAAGGCATCCCTGTGGGGTGGGCGGTTCGCCGGTGGGCCGGCCGACGCCCTGGCCGCGTTGTCGAAGTCCACGCACTTCGACTGGCGCCTCGCCCTGCACGACCTCGCCGGCTCGCGCGCCCACGCCCGGGTGCTGCACGGGGCCGGTCTGCTCGACGACGCGACGCTGGCCGCGATGCTCGAGGCCCTCGACCGGCTGCGCGCCGACGTCGAGTCGGGCGCGTTCACCCCCGACGACGGTGACGAGGACGTGCACACGGCGCTCGAGCGCGGCCTCATCGACCGCGCCGGCGCCGACGTGGGCGGGCGGCTGCGGGCGGGGCGCTCGCGCAACGACCAGGTCGCCACGCTCTTCCGGATGTACCTGCGCGAGCACGCCCGGGTCGTGGGCGGCCTGGTGCTCGACGTCGTCGACGCGCTCGTCGACCAGTCGACCCGCCACCTCGGCGTCGCCATGCCCGGCCGCACCCACCTCCAGCACGCCCAGCCGGTGCTGCTGTCCCACCACCTGCTCGCCCACGCCTGGGCCCTCCTGCGCGACGTGGACCGGCTGCGCGACTGGGACGCCCGGGCCGCGGTCTCGCCCTACGGGTCCGGAGCCCTGGCCGGCTCCTCGCTCGGCCTGGACCCCGAGGCCGTGGCCGCCGACCTCGGCTTCGTCACCTCGGTCGAGAACTCGATCGACGGCACCGCGAGCCGCGACGTCGTGGCCGAGTTCTCCTTCGTCGCGGCGATGACCGCCATCGACGTCTCACGACTGGCCGAGGAGGTCGTGCTCTGGGCCACCAAGGAGTTCTCGTTCGTCACGCTCGACGACGCCTACTCCACCGGGTCGAGCATCATGCCGCAGAAGAAGAACCCCGACGTCGCCGAGCTGGCCCGCGGCAAGGCGGGCCGCCTCGTCGGTGACCTCGCCGGGCTCCTGACCACGCTCAAGTCGCTCCCACTCGCGTACAACCGCGACCTGCAGGAGGACAAGGAGCCGGTCTTCGACGCCGTCGACACCCTGGAGGTGCTGCTGCCCGCCTTCGGCGGGATGGTGGCGACGATGGTGTTCGACACCGAGCGTCTCGAGTCGCTGGCGCCGCAGGGCTTCTCACTGGCCACCGACGTCGCCGAGTGGCTCGTGCGCGAGGGCGTGCCCTTCCGGGTGGCGCACGAGGTCGCCGGCGCCTGCGTGCGCGCGTGTGAGGCACGCGGCATCGAGCTGTGGGACCTCTCGGACGACGACCTCGGCGCGATCAGCCCTCAGCTCACCCCCGCTGTGCGAGAGGTGCTCTCGGTCGAGGGTTCGCTCGCCTCGCGCTCGGCGAAGGGGGGCACCGCGCCGGCCCGCGTGGGTGAGCAGCTCGCCCGCCTGGTGGCGACGGCATCCGGTCACCGCGAATGGTCGAGGGTCCTGCCGACGGTGCGGTGAACGGAGGCGAGCACACTGGTGCCGTGCCCCACACCGCCTCCCTCCCGCAGGAGTTCTTCGCCCGCGACTCGCTGCGCGTCGCCCGCGACCTGCTCGGCTGCCGCGTCAGCCACGGCGGGGTGACCGTACGCCTCACCGAGGTCGAGGCGTATGCCGGTGCCGCAGACCCCGGTTCGCACGCGTTCCTCGGCAGGTCGCCGCGCAACGAGGTGATGTTCGGCCCGGCCGGGCGGCTCTACGTCTACTTCACCTACGGCATGCACTTCTGCGCCAACGTCGTCACGGGCGTCGAGGGGGAGGCCTCCGCGGTGCTGCTGCGCGCCGGTGAGGTGGTCGACGGTCATGACGTCGCGGCGGCGCGCCGGCCGGGCTTCCGCCCGCGCGACCTCGCTCGTGGCCCGGCGCGGCTCGCCACGACCCTGGCCCTGGGCCGCGAGCACAACGGCATGGCCCTGGTCGGCCCCAGGGCCGGTGGGCGCGTGCAGGCTCCCGACGCACCCGTCGACCCGGCCAGCGTGCGCACCGGGCCGCGCGTCGGGGTGAGCGGTCCCGGGGGCGACGGTGCGACGTACCCCTGGCGGTTCTGGATCGACGGCGACCTCACCGTGAGCGCCTACCGCCCCGGCCGACCGCGGAACGCCCCGCTGAAGTGACGCGTCCCAGCGGGATGAGACCGCTGTCCGCGCCGCCCCTGGCTGCCCTGCTGATCACCGCCGCCGTGCTCCTCGGAGCCTGCGGCTCGCCCACACCGGCACCAGCGGCGTCCCCCTCCGCTGCCACGACGGCGCCGCCCGTACTCGCAGTGCCGCCGGCCCGCGAGCCGGTGACCGGCGTCGGCACGGTCATCGAGGTGCCCGGTGGTACCCCAGAGCTGTGCCTCGGCCCGGTGCGGGAGTCCTACCCACCACAGTGCGAGGGTGTCCCCCTCGCCGGCTGGAACTGGGCCGAGCACCCGCCCGAGCAGCAGGCGGGCACCGACGGCGCGTCCACCTCCTGGGGCTCGTACGCCGTCACCGGCACCTTCGACGGGTTGACCCTGGCCGTGACCGGCGCCGTGCCGCTGGCGCTCTACGACACGCTGGCCCGACCGTCGCCACGACCGGTGGCGCCGCCGGACCTCACCGCTGCGCAATGGGCGACGGTCGAGTCCGGGGTGCGCCTCCTGCCCGGGCTGCTGACGAGCGCGCGCGAGGACGACACCGGGCCGGTCCACGTCGACGTCGTCCACGACGACGGCACGCTGCAGGACTGGGCCGATGCGGCCTTCGGCCCCGGTGCCGTCCGGGTGACGTCGATGCTCCGGTCGCGCTGACGCCTCAGCCCGACGACCCGGCCGCCGCCGCGTAGCCACGGATCTCCGCGCGCAACGCGGCCTTCACGTCATCCGGCGCGAAGGACGCGTCGACCGCGCAGACCGCGAGGTCTGCGACGCCGGCCTCGTCCAGGTCCAGGAGGGCGGCGGCGATCTCGTACTCCCGGTTCAGCGTCGTGCCGAACATGGGCGGGTCGTCGCTGTTCACCGTGACGACGACACCGGCATCGCGCATGGCCCGGATCGGGTGCTCCTCGATCCGCTCGACGACCCGCGTGGCGACGTTGGACGTCGGGCAGACCTCGAGCGGGATGCCGTGCCCGGCCAGGTGCTCGAGCAGCTCCGGGTCCTGCACCGCCGAGGTGCCGTGGCCGATCCGCTCGGCGCCCAGCAGGGTGAGTGCGTCCCAGATCGACTGCGGCCCGGTCGACTCACCGGAGTGCGGCACCGAGTGCAACCCTGCCGCCCTGGCGGCGGCGAAGTGCGGCGCGAACTGGGCCCGTGGCACCCCGACCTCCGGCCCGCCCAGGCCGAAGCCGACCAGCGCCTCGGGCCGGTGCTTCAGGGCGTAGGAGAGCGTCGCGTCGGCCGACCCAAGCCCCGACTCGCCGGGGATGTCGTAGATCCAGCGCAGCACGACGCCGTGGTCGCGCTCGGCCGCGACGCGCGCGTCCTCGATCGCCTCGGTGTACGCCTCGATGGGGATGCCGCGCACGACCGACGTGTACGGCGTCATGGTCAGTTCCGC
>DASQEZ010000281.1:0-4695 GCA_035633415.1 Ornithinibacter sp.
GCTTCCCAAGCTGGACACGCGGGTTCGATTCCCGTCACCGGCTCCGCACGAGAAGAGGACCGGACACGCATGTCGTCCGGTCCTCTTCTCATGCCCTGGCGGTGGAGACGGCAGGCGCGAGGACCCAAAGCGAGCGACGCGAACCGCTCGTGACGGATCCCGTCACCGACGTTTCGGCCAGGGTCCACGGATCGCCCGCGCGACATCCGCGCGACGTCCGCCCGACGCCCCCAGACGCCCGTTCCGCCCGATTTCGGCGACCGGCCGGGGTGCGCATTCGGCCTACCACGTCAGGCGACGCCCGCG
The DNA here is from genome assembly GCA_035633415.1 of Ornithinibacter sp. Classification (GTDB taxonomy): domain Bacteria; phylum Actinomycetota; class Actinomycetes; order Actinomycetales; family Dermatophilaceae; genus Fodinibacter. Next base: position 307 of record DASQEZ010000281.1, read on the forward strand.
AAGTCGTCCGGAACCATCGCTTCGACCTACGGATTCCGTCGCCGGAGGGGGCCGTTACGCCCGTCGGGCTCGGAGGTTCGGACGGGCTTCCCTCGTCCGTTCGGACGGTTATGGCCTTGACCGCCCGAATACGCAATCTTTACTCTCCCTTGACCTTTACGGTGTGGGAACAACGTCGATCCCGACGCTCCACGCAGATCCGCTGCGAGGCCGGGATCCCCGCAGGGAGAACACCATGACCATCAGCTCGATCACACCTGTGCGCCGCGCCGCGGTCGTCCTCGTCCTGGCCGGAGCCGGCCTCGGCCTCGCCGGTGGCGGCGCCGCCTGGGCCGCCCCGGTCGCCTGTGGCACCCCCGCCCACCCCGCGCTGTACTCCACCACCCACCACGACGCGGTGCCTGCCGTCACCCACGACGTCAAGGTCATCGACACGGCCTTCGTTCCCGGCCAGGCCGCCGTGCCCGCGGTGACGCACGACGAGCTCGTCAACGTCGACGGTGACGGCACTCCCGAGGGTGAGGGCTGGCGGGCGACCGGCACGACCTGGACCATCGTGGACACCCCGGCGTACACCGACTACGGCTGGATGCGCACGATCATCGACCGCGCCGGCGTCCCCGGCAGCCCCGCCGTGCCCGCCGTCACCCACGAGGAGACCGTCGTCGACAAGGCCGCCTGGGACGAGAAGGTCATCGACTCCCCCGCCGTGCCGGCCGTGGACGAGGTCTCCCACGAGGAGACCGTCGTCGACAAGGCCGCCTGGGACGAGAAGGTCATCGACTCCCCCGCCGTCCCCGCCGTCAAGGAGGTCTCCCACTGGGTGACCGTGGTCGACAAGGCCGCCTGGGACGAGACCGTGGTGGAAGAGGACGGCTACGCCTACCGGCAGAAGAAGACCGGCAAGATCACGTACAAGGACACCCCGTCCTGGAACGGTGAGGACAACCACCACGGCAACGACTACGGCTGGTCGCGGTATCCCGAGCGGGACAAGACGCGCGTCATCCACCACAAGGCCGTGACGCACCAGGAGAAGGTCATCACCACCCCCGCCTCGCCGGCCAAGCCCGAGGTCAGCCACATCGTCCACCACCCCGCCGTGACCCACACCGTCACCGTCGTCGACGTGCCCGAGGTGCCTGCGGTCGAGGCCGTCGAGGAGCTCTCGCACGTCGAGACCGGCTGGACCCGCGACATGTACACCGCTCCCGAGGGCGAGGGCTGGTACCTCAGCGGCGAGACGATCGAGCACGAGGCCGTGACACACGTCCGCTACGAGTGGACGCGCACGATCATCGACGTGCCCGCCGTCGACGCCGTGCCCGAGGTCGCCGAGGTCTCGCACATGGAGACCATCGTCGACGTGCCCGAGGTCGCCGCCTGGGACGAGCAGGTCCTGGTGTCCGAGGCGACGCCGGCCGGGCCGGCGTGCCCCACCGACCCCGTGGTCGTCGACACCGCCGTGCTCGGTGCGACCGCCCCCATCACCGCGGTGTCCGCGGCCACCAACCCGGCAGCCGTTCCGACGCAGGTGCTGGCCCAGACCGGCAGCGACCTCGCCGTGCCGCTCGGCGCCGGCCTGGCCTTCGTCGTCATCGGCGGCGGCCTCGTCGCGGCCGGCCGGAGCCGTCGCGCCTGAGTGCCGTTCCACCGCACGTCCGGGGCCCGTTCCGCAGGTGGAACGGGCCTCCGGCATTGTCGGTCGACCGCAGGGTGCCGCAGTCCCCGGCGCAGTATGCTCGGCTCAGGTCGCGCAGGGGGGACCGTGCCAGCAGACCGACACGAGGGGCCCCAACCCATGCCACGCACCTCCACCTCCGCACGCGCCGCCGTCGGTGCCGCCCTCACCGGCGCCCTGCTGCTCTCGGCCGCCGCGACGGCATCAGCGACCGTCACGGGAGCACCCGCCGCGACCGCGCCGACGTCGACCACCGCCGCGGCCGCCGCGGCCTACAGCAAGTCGGCCGCGGACCTGCGCATTGCGAGCACGCTCGCCGCCCGGGTCACGACCGCGCGCTTCGGCACCTCGTTCTCGGGCGCCGTCGTCGACGCCGACTCGGACACCACCGTGTGGAGCAAGAACGGCGACACCGCCTACAAGCCGGCCTCGACCAACAAGCTGGTCACCGCCTCGAACGCCCTGTCCCTGATGGGGCCGAACCACCGGTTCACCACACGGGTCCGCAGCGGCTCGGCGTCGAACCACGTCATCGTGCAGGGGGTCGGCGACCCCAGCGTCACCAGTGCCCAGCTCGACCGGATGGCGGCCACGACCGCCACGTGGCTGAAGGCCCGCAAGATCACCTTCGCCAAGGTCTACGTCGACGACAACTTCTTCCCCACGCCGACGTTGGCCTACGGCTGGAAGGAGAGCTACGTGCCCGACTCGATCACCAAGGTGCGCGGCCTGGTCCGCGACCAGCGCGAGAGCTCGGACACCAGCGCCGAGGCCGCGCGCTACTACGCCGTGCGGCTGCTGGCCCACGGCATCACGACCGTCCGCTACCACGGACGGGCCAACGCCGCGTCGACCTCGACGGTCATCACGAGCAGCCAGGGCGCGGCCCTCTCCACGATCGTGAGCCGGATGCTGCTCAACAGCGACAACGAGATCGCCGAGGCCCTGCACAAGATCGTCGGGTACAAGCTCGGGAAGGGCACCTCGTGGACGGGCGCTCGGGCGGCCCAGACCACGCAGCTCACCGCCCAGGGCCTGAAGGCAACCGCCCTGTACGACGGGTCCGGCCTCTCCCGCGCCGACAAGCTGAGCGCGAAGCAGCTGACCCGCATCGTGGACCGCGGCCTCGACTCCCGGTACCGCGACCGGCTGTGGCCGATGCAGTCCGCCCAGGCGATGCCGACCGCGGGTCGCACCGGCACCCTCACGTACCGCTTCACCACGGCCGCGTCGACGTGCGCGGTCGGCAAGGTGTGGGCCAAGACCGGGTCGCTCAACGACGTGGTCTCCCTCGCGGGGTTCACCAAGGGCAGCGACGGGCGGGTGAAGGTGTTCGCGTTCGTGGTCAACGGCAAGTCCTCCACGACGACCCTCAAGCAGAACGTCGACATGCTGGCCGCCACCGTCACCGGCTGCTACTGACCTCTCGGCCCGGCCGCCGCGGTCGGCTCAGCCGGGAAAGAGCCAGCCGAGCGCGGTGACGAACCCGATGACGGCGAACACGACGAACGCCACGGCGAGCACCCACGCGATCAGCCAGGCGGCGTCGAAGCCGCCCTCGTCCTCGTCGTCGGCCACGACGGCGGCCTCGTCGGTCGAGGCGACCTCCGCGACCGTGGCCGGCTCCGACCGCAGCGCCCGCTCGCGCAGCGCCTCGACCCGGCGGGGGCGGGGCTGGGAGCGTGCGGAGGCGGGCAGTGACGCCCACATCAGCGCGAAGTCGTCGTGGGACTGCTCGCGCCAGGCGGCGACGGAGGCGTCCACGTCCGGCCCCTTGGCCCCGGCGACGAACCACACCGCCCCGGCGCGCGGCAGGTCGCCCATCTCGAAGAGCACCTCCCCGAGCTCGATGAGCGCCTCGGGGTCCTGGCTGCCCTCGACGTGTGCCAGGAGGAGGTCGCGCGCCTTCCACGCCTGACCGGACTCCCGGGCCCGGCGGGCCTGCCGCAGCGGGCCGGATGCCGTGTCGTCGCCGCTCATCCGGCTCCTTCCGTCGCGCTCGTGTCGCCTCCACCGCGCGCCGGCCGGCGCGACGGCACGGGGACGGTGCTCACGAGCCGAGTATGCCGCTGGGTCAGCTCCGGCGGGTCGGGCTCGCCCGGCCCACCCGCACCAGGACGAGGCCGACACCCATCAGCGCGAGTGCGACCAGGGCGAGACGCACGAGGTCGGAGCCGGTGCGCGCGAGGTTCTCGAGCGGCACGACGAGGGCGGCCCCGTCGGTGCCCCCACAGCTCGGGCAGGGGTTCGGCTGGCCGCCGTCGACGACGGCCGTGTTGACCAGGGCCGTGCCCGGGGCAGCGGTCACCCTCACCCGGACGACCAGCGGCGAGGTGGAGTCGTCGACGACGACGGTCTCGGGGTACTGACAGGTGATCGTCGCGGCGACGATGCCGCACGCCCATCCCGGCCCGCTCGCGCTCACCGGGGACATCCCCTCCGGGAGGGTGTCGGTCACGACGATCGGTGCCGTGGTGTCGTTCGGGCCGGTGTTGGTGACGATGATGCGGAAGGTGCCGGTGCCGGCCGCCTGGTCGGTGAGGTCCTTGTCGATGACCAGCCTCGACAGCGCCGCGACGTCGGCCGTGTCGGTGTCGACGTTGTTCGTGGGGTCCCGGTCCTCGGCCGGGGAGCCGACCGTCGCGGTGTTGGTGACCGACGGGAACGCCGTGGGCTCGACGGCGGTGGTGAGCGTGATGGTGCGGGTC
>DASQEZ010000282.1:0-6805 GCA_035633415.1 Ornithinibacter sp.
CCGTGGTCGTCGTCGGGCCGATGCGCGAGTGTGGCCGTCTGGTCACCTGGACCCGTGAGGAACCGCCGGGCGGAGGGCCGCTCGCCGGGGTCGCCGCGGGGGTGCTGCGGGTGCGCACCCCGGTCGTCGCCGTCGTGGCCGGCGACATGCCGTTCGCCGGCCCGGCCCTCGAGCGGCTCGTCGCGGCGCTGCGCGCCGCCCCACCGGAGCTCGGGGCCGCGGTCGCCACGGACGACGACGGCGTGGCCAACCCCCTGCTCGCCGCCTACCGCACGGCATCCGTGCGACGGGCGCTGCCGATCCCGGCGACGAACCGCCCGGCCAAGCTGCTTCTCGCCGTGCCGCACGTCGAGGTCGCCGTCACCGGGCCGGCGAGCCGCGACGTCGACACCCCGGCCGACCTCGACGACCTCGCGATCCGTCCCGATCCCTCCTGACCCGCCAGCCAGCCCGTGGCGACGGCATCTGGCCTCGAGTGCGGAAACGGTCGCCAGGGCAACCATTTCCGCACTCGAGGCGAGAGGTGTTCGGGGTCAGCCGGGTTTGGGGGCACCCGGGCGTGCGTACCGCCACCAGGTGATGCCGACGCACATGGCGGCCCAGACGATGCCGAGCGAGTAGAACGCGACCGGCCCGAGGGTCGTCACGCCCATCCCGAAGATGAACGGTCCGAACGCGGCGATGGCGGCGGTCCAGCCGATGACGCCGCCGGCCTGGCGCCGCTCGAAGATCATCGGCATCTGCTTGAAGGTCGAGGCGTTGCCGATGCCGGCGAAGAGGAAGATCAGGAGCATCCCGTAGAGGAACCGGTCGAAGCCCGCGTCGAGGGCGGCCGCCGAGGTGGTGTCCGGGGTCAGGGCGGGGATCGTCCAGGCGATCGAGCCCATCAGGCCGATGCCCGAGATGAGGGTCCAGATCGCCCCGCCCATGCGGTCGGTGAGGGGGGAGAAGCCGACCCGGGCCGCAGCCCCGATGAGCGGGCCGAGGAAGACGAACTTCACGACGTCGGGCACGGCATAGCCCGCGACGAGCACCGTGGCGGTGGCGCCCGACCCCTGGACGATCTCGGTGTTGCCGCTGCCGTAGAGGTTGGCCATGAGGAGGCCGAACTGCGCGGCGAGGCCCGAGAACGTGCCGAAGGTCATGATGTACAGGAGGGTCATCCACCAGGTGTCCTGGTTCTTGAAGATGTCGAACTGCTGGCGGAGGTTCGCCTTGATCGGCACCGACTTGAGCATCGTCCAGGCCAGGATCGAGCCGACCACCATGAGCGGGATCCACACGAAGGCCGCGTTCTGGTACCAGACCGTCGTCGGGGGTTTGCCCGCCACGGTCATCTGCTGGCTACCGCCGAAGATCGCGAGTGCGGAGATCGCGATGAGGTAGGGGGTGAGCAGCTGCACGAGTGAGACGCCGAAGTTGCCCAGACCCGCCTGCAGCCCCAGCGCCGTGCCCTGCATCCGCTTCGGGAAGAAGTACGACGTGCTCGGCATGAAACCGGAGAAGGCGCCACCGCCGATGCCGGCGAGGAAGGCCAGGACCATGAGCTCCCAGTAGGGGGCCTCGGGTGTCTGCACGCGCACACCCCAGCCGAGGGTCGAGGCGATGAGCAGCAGGCTGGTCAGCGACACCATCTTGCGGGTGCCCATGATGGGCGGCAGCGTCATCCAGACCAGGCGGAGAAGACCGGCTGCGAGGCCCGGCATCGCGGCCATCCAGTAGAGCTGGTTCTTGGTGAAGTCGTAGCCGAGGGCGTTGAGCTTGGGGATGATCGCGCTCGGCAGGAACCACGCCACGAAGGCGAGGGTCAGGCAGAACGTCGTGATCCACAGGGTGCGCCAGGCGAGCGACTTGTCCCAGGTCTCCTCGTTCTCGGGGTCCCAGGACTCCAGCCACTCACCCTTGCGGGCCGGTGCGGGGGCGGTGCTCATGGCGGTCTCTCCTTCTGGGCCGGGTGGCCGATGGCTGGGGGTCAGCGGTCGGCCGGGACGTCGGCCGGGGACTCGAGGTGGCGGGCGAGGTCGGGGGACTCGTGGTGGAGCATGCGCACCACGGTCCAGTGCATCCAGGCGAAGCACGCGGCGGTGAGCAGGAACAGCACGAAGAAGGTCGAGCTCGGGAAGCCGGACCACTGCTTGGTGTAGGCGAACAGCGGCGGGAGGAAGAAGCCGCCGAGCCCACCGAACATCCCGACGAGGCCACCGACCGAGCCGACGTTGTCGGGGAAGTACTCGGGGATGTGCTTGTAGACGGCGGCCTTGCCGACGCCCATGGCGCAGCCGAGGGCGAAGACGAGCAGCGCGAACGCGGCGATGCCGATGCTGTAGCCCAGGTGCTCGCTCTCGGTGCCGTCCGGGTGGGCGATGACGAGGTGACCGTTGGGCATCATCAGGATGCCGGTCGTCGCCGCCATGACGCCGAAGGTCCAGTACATGACCCGCCGGGCCCCGTACCGGTCGGAGAACCAGCCGCCGACGGGCCGCAGCAGTGACGCGGGGAAGATGAAGGTGGCCGTGAGCAGGGCGGCGGTCTGCAGCTCCACGTCGTAGTTGTCGACGTAGTACTTCGGCAGCCACGCGGCCAGCGCCACGTAGGCCCCGAAGACGGCGGCGTAGTAGAGGCTGAAGCGCCAGACGCGCACGTGCCGCAGCGGGGCGAGCATCTCGCGCACCGGCTTGCCCTCACCGCCCTTGCGGTCGTGGCGGGGGACGATGACGAAGGTCAGGATCGCGACGACGACGAGGGCGACGGTGTAGAACGCCGGGAAGATCCGCCACCCGCCGGGGAAGATGCCGAGGTACATGGCACCCGTGGTGCTGACGATGATCGTCGGCAGGAGCACGACGAGGAGCTTGGTGACCGACGCGCCGACGTTGCCGGCGCCGAACACGCCGAGCGCGAAGCCCTGGCGGTCCTTGGGGAACCACGCGGCGTTCCACGCGATCCCGACGCTGAACAGGTTGCCGGCGAAGCCGACGAGGAACGCCAGCACGAGCAGGGGGAGGTACTCGGTCACCTGGGTGATGAAGAAGCACGGGATCGCGGTCAGCAGCAGCATCGCGATCGTCACGACCCGGCCGCCGATGCGGTCGGTGAGCATGCCCGCGGGCAAACGCCACAGCGAGCCGTTGAGCACCGCGACCGCGCTGATCCAGGCCAGCTCCGGGTCGGTGAGGCCGAGCTCCTTCTGGATCGGCACGCCGAGGATGCCGAACATCAGCCAGACCGCGAACATCAGGGTGAACGCGAGGGTCGACATCGTGAGCACCCGCTTGGCCCCACCGGAGACGTGGCTCCGGTCGGCGTCCGCGACGGGGGGCGCCTGTGTGGCCACCGGCTCGGTCAGCGGCTGGGTCATCGGGGAGTCCTCCGTTTGGATGAAGCAGTTCCTTTTAATACGCGATGTCGGGACCGTACACCTGGCCGACACTCCTCACCAGACAGGTGTGCCTTACCTCTCAGGATCCCCAGTCGCACTCTCAGCCAGGCTCAGCATCACCGCGAAACCGAGCGGGACGGGTCTGGTGAGCACCTGTTACGGTGTGGTTCGATGTGGAGGAACGGATTCCTCCAATCCTCGAGGAGTGACATGACGACGGATGCGCCGCACAACGCCGCAGCGCTGCTCGCGTCACCGGTGCGCCGCCGGCTGGTCGATGCGCTCGCGCACGCCGACGGTGACGCCGCCACCCCGGGTTTCACCGCAGCCGAGCTCGGGGTCGAGGTCGGTCTGCACGTGACCACGGTGCGGTTCCACCTCGACCAGCTCGTCGCCGCCGGCATCGTCGACTCCGCTGTTCGCCGCGAGGGAGGTGCGGGTCGGCCGCGCAAGATCTACTCACTGGCGCCGGGCTCGCTCGACGACGTCGATGCCCGTGCCGAGGCCGGCCACCTGCGACTGCTCAGCGGCCTGCTCGCGTCGACCCTGACCCAGGGCGTGACCGGTCACGCCATGACCCCGGCGGAGGCCGGCCGCCGCTGGGCCGTCGAGCACGTCGCGCCGCAGCTGGGGTCGCCGCCGGCCGACACCCCGGGCCGGTGGCTCGGCAAGCTGGCACAGATGATCGACGTCCTCCAGGAGTGGGGCTACACCCCCGAGCTCAAGACGTCCGACGGAGGCCGGGTCGCCGAGGTCACCCTGGCCCACTGCCCCTTCCTCGACCTGGCCCGCGCGAACCCGGCCGTCGTCTGCGGCATCCACCGGGGCCTCATTGCGGGATCGTTGGCACAGCTGGGGGAGTCAGCCACCCGAGTCAGTCTCGAGCCCTTCGTCGACCCCACCACCTGCATCGCGCACGTCAGCACGACGACACCCTTCCGCACCACCGCATCGAAGGAACCCGCATGAGCCACGCAGGCCTGGACGGACCGCTGACCGAAGCACTCGTCGGCACCCGACGCTTCTTCACCCGGTCCGAGGTGTCCGCCGACAAGCGCTCGATCCACGCCACGGGTGGGCGTGCCGGCGACGCGTTCTACCGGGACCGCTGGTCGCACGACAAGGTCGTGCGCAGCACCCACGGTGTCAACTGCACCGGGTCGTGCTCCTGGAAGGTCTACGTCAAGGACGGCATCATCACCTGGGAGGCGCAGCAGACCGACTACCCCTCGACCGGCGCCGACCGGCCCGAGTACGAGCCCCGCGGCTGCCCTCGGGGGGCCGCCTTCAGCTGGTACACCTACTCGCCGACCCGGGTGCGCTACCCCTATGTCCGCGGCGTGCTCCTCGAGATGTACCGCGAGGCCAAGCGGGCCGTCGGCGGCGACCCGGTCGTCGCGTGGGCCTCCGTGGTGCAGGACCCCGAGAAGGCGAAGCGCTACAAGTCGGCCCGCGGCAAGGGTGGCCTGGTCCGCTCCACGTGGGAGGAGGTCGTCGAGATCATCGCGGCCGCCCACGTCTACACGATCAAGCGCTGGGGTCCCGACCGGATCGCGGGCTTCTCGCCGATCCCCGCGATGTCACCGGTCTCCTACGCCTCGGGCTCCCGCTTCCTCGAGCTCATCGGTGCGCCGATGCTGTCGTTCTACGACTGGTACGCCGACCTGCCCAACGCCTCGCCGCAGATGTTCGGCGACCAGACCGACGTGCCCGAGTCCGGCGACTGGTGGGATGCCGGCTACCTCATCATGTGGGGCTCGAACGTGCCGATGACGCGCACGCCCGACGCGCACTGGATGACCGAGGCGCGCTACCGCGGCCAGAAGGTCGTCGCGGTGTCGCCCGACTACGCCGAGAACGTGAAGTTCGCCGACGAGTGGGTGGCCTCCGCACCCGGCACCGACGGCGCGCTCGCGATGGCCATGGGTCACGTCATCCTCAAGGAGTTCTTCGTCGACCAGCAGGTCGACTTCTTCACGCAGTACAACCAGCGTTACACCGACCTGCCGTTCCTCGTCGCGCTCGAGCCGGACACTGCGGATGCCGGGTCGACCGGCGAGGGCGACGGGCCGGCCTACCGGCCGGGCAAGTACCTCGTGGCCGGCGACCTCGACATCCCCGAGGCGAGCTCCGAGAACGCCATGTGGAAGCCGGCCGTGCTCGACGGCCGCACGGACGAGGTGGCCATCCCTCAGGGGTCGCTCGGCTTCCGCTACGGCGAGGAGGGGATGGGCAGGTGGAACCTGGAGCTCGGTGACATCGAGCCCGTGCTCACCCTGAACGGCACGACCACCGAGACCGCACGGGTCGTGCTGCCGCGCTTCGACTCCCACGACGGCAAGGTCGCCCACGTCTCGCGGGGGGTGCCGGTACGCCGCATCGGGGGGCGTCTCGTCACGACCGTGCTCGACCTGATGCTCGCCCAGTACGGCGTCAGCCGCCCCGGGCTCCCGGGCACCTGGCCCGCCGACTACGACGACCCGTCGACGCCGGCGACCCCGGCGTGGCAGGAGGAGATCACCTCCGTGCCGGCCGAGCAGGTCGTGCGGCTGGCCCGGGAGTGGGCGCAGAACGCCATCGACACCACCGGCCGCGGGATGATCCTCATGGGCGCCGGCACCAACCACTGGTTCCACTCCGACCAGATCTACCGCGCGATGCTCGTGCTCACGACCATCACCGGGTGCCAGGGCCGCAACGGTGGCGGCTGGGCGCACTACGTCGGCCAGGAGAAGGTGCGCCCGATCATGGGCTTCCAGCACATGGCCTTCGCCCTGGACTGGCAGCGCCCGCCGCGGCACATGAACCAGACCGCGTACTGGTACGTCAACACCAGCCAGTACCGCTACGACACCTTCACCGCCGACGACGTCGACGCGGGCACCGGGGTGTTCGCGGGCAAGGGCGTCATGGACCTGCTCGCCCAGTCGGTGCGGCTCGGCTGGACCCCCAGCTACCCGACGTTCGACCGCAGCAGCCTCGACCTCGCCGACGAGGCCGATGCCGCCGGCCTGCTGCCGTCGGCCTACGTCGTCGACCAGCTCAAGTCGGGGGCACTGAAGTTCGCCGTCGAGGACCCCGAGGCGGAGGAGAACCACCCCCGCATCCTCAGCCTGTGGCGGGCGAACCTGCTCGGCTCGAGCGCCAAGGGCAACGAGTACTTCCTCAAGCACCTGCTCGGCACCGACAACGCCGTCACCGCCGAGCAGGCCCCGCCGGACAAGCGCCCCGAGGGCATCGCCTGGCCGGACGACGTGCCCGAGGGCAAGCTCGACCTGCTCATGACGATCGACTTCCGGATGACGAGCTCCACGCTGTTCTCCGACGTCGTGCTTCCCGCCGCCACCTGGTACGAGAAGCACGACATCAACACCACGGACATGCACCCGTTCGTGCACTCGTTCAACCCCGCCATCTCGCCCCCCT
>DASQEZ010000283.1:0-8142 GCA_035633415.1 Ornithinibacter sp.
CTGCTCGACGTGCCACGCGAAGGCGAGTGGGCCGGTGAGCTCGGACCCCTGCTCGGTGACGACGCGAGTCGTGTCGGCGGCGTACAGGGACGCGAAGAACTCGCAGCCGTACCGCAGCTTCTTGGCCTCGATGCGCACCCGGTGGCGCTCCTGCGGCGCCATCGCCGCTAGGCCGTCGACGTGACCGACGACCCGCCGCCACCGCTTCTCCAGGGCCACTGACGCTAGGTCGAGCACGGGGAGGTCCTCGACACCCGGCCACGGCGCGAGGAGGACGAGCCCGTCGATCGCGCGTGCGGCGTCAGCCCACTGACGCGAGCGCAGGATGGCGATCGCCGCGTCGTACGCCGCCTCCCGGCGCGCGGCGAGCACCTGCACCTGGCTGTCGTCGAGGTCGTCGACGACGGGACCGGAGAGGAGGACGTCGAGGTCGCGAGCGGCGCCGAACGGCAGGGCGAGCGCCCGCAGCCGGTGTGCCACGAGGAACGCCCCGGGCACGCCGCCGAGCAGCGGCCGGAACAACGAGAACGACGACCGCAGCCGTCGGATGCCGACCCGGGTCTGGTGCAGGTGCGGCATCGCACGCGAGCCGAGCAGGTGGGCCGCGTTCGCGCGCCAGTGGTCGGTGCACTCGGTGGCGACGACGACGAACGCGGTGGATGCCGTGCCGGTCGGGTCGAGCGAGACCACGCGGGCCTTGCGCGCCTCGGCATCGGTGCCGAGCGGGACCGGGCCGGTCACCGGGGGCCGGTCAGGACCCGGACGGCGCGGGGCACATCGGCAGCGCCGTCGTGGTGGGCACCGGGGCGAGCGTCGTGTACTTCGAGCCGACCGCCAGGTCGACGACGACCGCCTTGCGCTTGTCGTTGACCAGGGTCGTGCCCTTCGGCAGCGAGGTGCGCAGCAGCTTGGCCTGCGCCTCCCCCTTGGGCCCGTAACGGATCTCCGCGACCTTCGGGGCCTTGCGGCTGGTCGGGTCGTTGGCGACCTTGCCGATCACGAAGCCCCGCTCGGCCAGGCTGCGCGAGACCGAGGCGGCCAGGCCGTTGCGGTTCGAGGCGTTGTAGACGTTGACCGTGGTGTTCTCGGGGGTGACGACCTTGGGGTCGTAGGGCGCGCAGGTCGGCGGGGGCGGGCGGGAGGCGCGTGCCGAGCTGTCGGCCTGGTAGTAGGACCATGCGTACCAGAACGCGAAGAACAGCCCGAGGACGACGAGTCCGATCACGATGAGCGCTCGCCGCCGCTTCTGGCGCGCGTGGACCGACACCTCGGCCTCGGTCGTGTAGTCGCTCACCTGTCCCCCTAGAGCGAGAGCACCCGCGCGTGCAGCGTGGGGCGTTGGTGCAGGGCGGCGCGCAGGGCGCGGTGCAGGCCGTCCTCGAGGTAGAGGGTGCCCTCCCACTCGACGACGTGGGCGAACAGGTCGCCGTAGAAGGTCGAGTCCTCCGAGAGCAGCATCTGCAGGTCGAGCTCGCGCTTGGTGGTGACGAGCTCGTCCAGCCGCACGAGGCGTGGCGGCACCGTCGACCACTGACGCGCCGTGTACCCGTGCTCGGGGTACGGGCGCGAGTCACCGACGGCCTTGAAGATCACGGGAGTCACTGTATGCCGGGACGTCTCGGACGGCAGGAGCGACGCGAGCGTGCGGGCTAGATTGACCCTCGTGACCGAGAACGCGAGCACTTCACAGGTCGACGAGATCCGCGCGGGCTACGCCTTCGAGGGCCCGTCCCTCGAGTTCGGCGCCGCGGTCGTCGACGGCACGGCCCACCCGGACGCGACGGTGCGCATCCCCTTGTCGGCGATGAACCGGCACGGCCTGGTCGCGGGCGCGACCGGCACCGGAAAGACCAAGACGCTGCAGCTGATGGCCGAGCAGCTGGTCGCGCAGGGGGTGCCCGTCTTCCTCGCCGACATCAAGGGCGACCTCTCCGGCATGGCCACACCCGGTGAACCCAACGAGAAGATCACCGCCCGCTCGAGCGACGTGGGGATGACCTGGCAGGCGACGAGCTACCCCGTCGAGTTCTACGCACTCGGGGGCCAGGGCACCGGCATCCCGGTGCGGGCCAGCGTCTCGACGTTCGGGCCCACCCTGCTGTCCAAGGTCCTGGGGCTCAACGACACCCAGGAGTCGAGCCTCGGGCTGGTCTTCCACTACGCCGACACCAAGGGGTTGTGGCTCGACACCATCGCCGACCTGCGCGCCGTCGTGCAGTTCCTCACCAGCGACGAGGGCAAGGCAGACCTCAAGGACCTCGGCGGCCTGTCGTCGGCCACGGCGGGCGTCATCCTGCGAGAGCTGGTGAACTTCTCCGCCCAGGGCGCCGACCTGTTCTTCGGGTTGCCCGAGTTCGACACCACCGACCTGCTGCGCACCGCGCCCGATGGCCGCGGCATCGCCTCGATGCTCGAGCTGCCCGGGGTGCAGGACCGGCCGCAGCTGTTCTCGACCTTCCTCATGTGGCTGCTCGCCGACCTGTTCCACGACCTTCCGGAGGTCGGCGACCTCGACAAGCCCAAGCTCGTCTTCTTCTTCGACGAGGCGCACCTGCTCTTCAACGACGCGAGCAAGGACTTCCTCGACGCGATCCAGCAGACCGTGCGGCTGATCCGGTCCAAGGGCGTCGGCGTCTTCTTCGTGACCCAGTCGCCCAAGGACGTGCCGGCCGACGTGCTGGCCCAGCTCGGCAACCGGGTGCAGCACGCCCTGCGCGCCTTCACCCCGGACGACGCCAAGGCGCTCAAGGCCGCCGCCCGCACCTACCCGAACACCGCCTACGACCTGGAGGAGCTGCTCACCCAGCTCGGCACCGGCGAGGCCGTGATCACCGTGCTGTCGGAGAAGGGCGCGCCGACCCCCGTTGCGTGGACCCGGATGAGGGCGCCGGAGTCGCTGATGGCCCCGTCACCCGACGCCCTGCTCACCCAGACCGTCGCCGCGTCCCCGATCGCGGCGAGGTACCTCACCGCGATCGAGCGCGAGTCGGCGTCCGAGATGCTCGGCAAGGCCTCGGCGGCCCGCACCGAGGCCGAGCAGGCCGCGCTGGTCGAGGCCGAGAACGCCAAGGTGCGCGCCGCCGCCGCTGCCGCCGCGGAGAAGGCCCGGCTCGCGGCCGAGAAGCAGGCCGCCAAGGATGCTGCCGCGGCGCAGAAGGCGCAGGAGACCGTTGAGCGCAAGCAGGCGGCGCAGCCCGGCGTCGTCGAGTCCGTGGTGAAGTCGAGCGCGTTCAAGTCGGCGCTGCGCTCGGCGGGGACCGTGCTCGGGCGCGAGATCACCCGCTCGATCTTCGGCACCTCGCGCAGGCGCTGAGCCGCCCTGACCTCGCGCCGTGACGACGCGGGTGGGTGGCCGCCGCGGTCAGAGGGAGAGCAGCGCCCGGGCGTAGGCGCACTCGAGGTCGGCCTCGGTCACCGCGTGCACGTAGCCGGGCCTGACGGCGTACGTGACCTCCCAGCCCGCCTCGGTGCGGTGCACCGCCTCGAGCCGGTCACCGAGCAGCTCGCGCAGCTGGTCCTCACGGGGCAGCCAGAGCGCCTGGTCGAGGGTCACCGAGTCCAGCGCCCACTCGGTGGTGCCGTTGAAGCCCAGCAGCGACTGGTCGCGGTAGGTCTGCACCTCGACGGTGAGGTCGCTGATCCAGAAGACCTGACCGGTGAGCAGCTCGGCGTCGATGACGAAGCGGTCCCCGGCCGCGGGCTCCCAGAGCACCCCGGTGCCGACGAGGGCGCGGGCCAGCTCGACCGTGATCATCCCGACATTGTCGCCCACCCGCACCGCGACATCCGGCACGGTGAACGAAGGACAGTCACGTGCACCACGGCACGACGACGGAGGAGGGTTACATGGCCCACGACCACAGCCACGGCGTCGGGGTGCTCGACGACCTGCGCGGCCCCTCGAAGGCACTGCGCACCGCGATCCCCGACGTGTACGCCGGCTTCGCGGCGACCCACAAGGCAGCGCTCGAGGCGGGCGTTCTCGACGAGAGCGTCAAGGAGCTCATCGCCC
Source organism: Ornithinibacter sp. (assembly GCA_035633415.1). Taxonomy (GTDB): domain Bacteria; phylum Actinomycetota; class Actinomycetes; order Actinomycetales; family Dermatophilaceae; genus Fodinibacter. Next base: position 4,013 of record DASQEZ010000283.1, read on the forward strand.
TCGCGATCAGCGTCGCCCAGCAGTGCGACGGCTGCATCGCCTCACACGCGCGTGGCGCCGCGATGAAGGGCGCGACCCCCGAGCAGGTCGCCGAGGCCCTCGGCGTCGCGATCCTGATGTGCGGCGGCCCCGCCACCGTCTACGGACCTCGCGCCTACGACGCCTTCCTCGAGTTCCGGGCCAAGTACGAGTCGGACTGACCGGCCACGGCGGCAGCAGCCGCGCGCGGGTCAGCCGAGCAGCCAGACGACGAGGGTGATGAGCGGCACGGCGCCCACCGTCGTGACCAGGATCGTGTCGCGGGCCAGTGTCGTCGACCGGTCGTAGCGAGTGGCGTGCACGAAGATGTTCTGCGCCGTCGGCAGGCTGGAGCAGACCACGACCGCGAGCAGCGCCTGACCCGTCAGGCCGAGCGCGAGGTGCCCGACGGCGTACGCGACCAGCGGCTGCACCGCGAGCTTGAGCGTGCTCGTGAGGGCCAGCTCGCCCGCCGGCACATCGCCGCCGAAGCCGGGCCCGAGCCGGAGCGCGATGCCGTAGGCGAGCAGCATCCCCGGCACCGCCATCGCGCCGATCAGCTCGACCGGGTCGGCGACGACCGGGGGGAGCTGCCAGCCGGTGACCGACAGCAGCAGCCCGATGAGCGTGCCGATCGTCAGCGGGTTGGTGAACGGCCGGACCATCATGTGGCGCAGCGTCGGTCGGTGACCGCGCACGTCGGCGTCGAGGACCGCGAGCGCGATGGGCTGGAGAAGCAACAGCTGCAGCAGGAGGGTCGGTGCCACCAGGGCGGCGTCACCGAGCACGTAGGCCGCCACCGGCAGGCCGAGGTTGCCGGCGTTGACGTAGGAGCTCGCCAGCGCGCCGATGACGCGCTCGCCGACCGAGCGCCGCCACCGCCACCACGCGACGCCCACGTAGACGGCCGCCGGCACCACCACGCCGACGACCGTCGCGACCAGGCTGCGCGAGAGCACGTCGTGGGTGTCTGCCGCGGCGACGGTGGTGAGCAGCAGGGCCGGCGAGGCGACGAAGAACGCCACGTGGCTGAGCACCTTCTGCGCCGACAGGTCGACGACGCCGAGGTGCGCGATGAGGGCACCGACGCCGATGACGGCGACGATCGTCGCGAAGCCCAGGACCACACCCTCCACGCCGCCATCCTCGCGGGGCCGGGCCGTCGGGTGCGCACCGGTTCCGCGCACCGGGCGCACCCCGGATGCCGTGCCGGAGTGAGGGCGTCAGCCCCAGTTGGCGGCGAGGGTCAGGCAGAAGGGGTGGCCGCTCGGGTCGAGCAGCACCCGCCAGGTCTCCCCGGGCTGCTCGTCGGGGAAGGTGGCCCCGAGCTCGACGCACGCGGCGACCCCGGCGTCGAGGTCGTCGACGGCCAGGTCGAGATGGAACTGCTTGGTGCCGTGCTCGTTCGGCCAGCCCGGCTCCTCGTGGTCCTTCAGCGTGCCGAACCCCAGGGCGATCCCGCCCGGGCCGGTGAGCATCGCGTACTCGTCCTGCGCGTGCGCGACCTCCCAGCCGAGCACGGCCGACCAGAACGTCGCGTCGCGCCGGGCATCGGAGCTGTCGAGGCTGAGCATTCTCAGGGCGGCGATCACCATGGTGGACCTCTCGTCGACGTCGGGTGGGTCGTCGTCCACCCTGCCTAGGCTGGGTCGGTGCCCGATAGGACAAAGGCGACAGCGCCGGCCACGGCCTCGGTGGCGGGGCTCCTGCGGCCCGACGAGCTCGCGCGCCACGTCACCGTCGTCCGTGAGCCGGTGGGGTCGGCGGCCGGACGGTGGGTCGAGAACCGGTGGTCGCTGCGGTGGTCCCTGCCCGACGGGCGCTGGTACGACAGCGAGGTGCTGCCGCACCCCACGTGCTCGCTCACCGTCGAGCTCGGCAGCCACCCACGCGTGGGGATGCCGCTCGGCGAGACCGTCGCCGTGACCGGTGTCTGCACCCGCCGCTTCGACGTCGAGGTGCGTGGGTGGGGGAGGGTCGTCGGTCTCCGCTTCCGGCCGGGTGGGCTGGCGGCGCTCACCGGGCGCCCGGCATCCACCTGGACCGACCGCTCCGTGGCGGCCGCGGAGGTGCTGCCAGGGCGGCTGGTGGCCACGCTGTCCGACGCCGACCTCGCGGAGTCCGGCGCGGCGTGGGCGGAGGCGGCCGAGGCGGGCGTGGCCGAGCTCGGCGACGGGCAGCCCGACCCGCGCTACGACGTGCTGCTCGCCGTGGTCGCCGACATGCTCGCCGACCGCACCCTGCTCACGGTGGCCGACGTCGCGCAGCGGCACGGCGTCTCGGTGCGCACCCTGCAGCGGCTGTTCACGCACTACGTCGGCGTCGGCCCCAAGTGGGTGCTGGCGCGCTACCGGATGCACGACGCGGTCGCCGACCTCGACGCCGGGTGGGACGGCACGCTCACCGACCTCGCGGTGCGCTCCGGCTGGTACGACCAGGCCCACTTCACCCGCGACTTCACCGCCCTGGTCGGGGTCACCCCCGGTCAGTACCGCGACCGCGCGGCGACGGCGGATACCCGGCGTCCGGCATCCGAGCCGCGCTGACGCGAGGTCAGGCGCCGGGTCGCAGCACCGAGGCGAGGGCGTCGAGCACGGTGACGTCCTCGATGGTGCCGGGGATCGTGGGGGTCTTGCCGTCGGCCATCTCGCGCATCGTCTTGCGCAGGATCTTCCCGGAGCGGGTCTTGGGCAGGGCCGCGACGATGTCGACCTGGCGCAGGCTGGCGACGGCACCGACCTCGTCGCGCACGCGCTGCACGAGCTCCGTGCAGATCCGGATGCCGTCGGCCCCGGTGCCGTCGACGCCGCCCTTGAGCACGACGAGGCCACGGGGCACCTGGCCCTTGAAGTCGTCCGCCACGCCGATGACCGCGCACTCGGCCACGTCGGGGTGCCCCGCGAGCGCCGCCTCGATCGACCCGGTCGAGAGCCGGTGTCCTGCCACGTTGAGCACGTCGTCGGTGCGGCCCATGACGTAGACGTAGCCGTCCTCGTCGATGAGCCCGCCGTCGCCGGTCAGGTAGAAGCCGTCGTAGACCGACAGGTAGCCCGCGATGTACCGCTCGTCGTCCTCCCACAGCGTCGGCAGCGTGCCGGGGGGCAGGGGCAGCCGGATCGCGATGGCGCCCTCGACCCCGGGCGGCGCAGGCTGCGCCGCGTCGTCGAGGACCTGGACGTCGAATCCCGGCACCCGCACCGAGGGCGAGCCGGCCTTGATCGGCATCGGGTCCAGGCCGCGCAGGTTCGCGGCGATCGGCCAGCCGGTCTCGGTCTGCCACCAGTTGTCGACGACCGGCACGCCGAGCAGGTCACTGGTCCACTCGTAGGTGTCGGGGTCGAGCCGCTCACCGGCCAGGAAGACGCACTCGAGGCTGGACAGGTCGTGCCCGGCCATCATCGACCCGGTGGGGTCCTCGCGCTTGATCGCGCGGTAGGCGGTCGGGGCGGTGAACATCGCCTTGACGCCGTGGTCGCCGATGACCCGCCAGAAGGCGCTCGCATCGGGAGTGCCGACCGGCTTCCCCTCGTAGAGAACGGTGGTCGCGCCGGTGAGCAGGGGGGCGTACACGATGTAGGAGTGCCCGACGACCCAACCGACGTCGGATGCCGTGAACCACACGTCGCCCGGGCCGATGTCGTAGATGTTCTCCATCGACCAGCGCAGCGCCACGGCGTGGCCGCCGTTGTCGCGGACGATGCCCTTGGGTCGCCCGGTGGTGCCGGAGGTGTAGAGGACGTAGAGCGGGTCGGTGGCCTCGACCTCGACGCAGTCGGCGGGCTCGGCATCGGAGACCAGCTCGTCCCAGTCGAGCTCCTCCCAGTCGGTGTCGCGCTCGCCCACCGCGGCGTGCGCCTGCGGGCGCTGGAGCACGATGACCGACTCGGGCTTGTGGCTGCTGCGGTCGAGGGCGGCATCGAGCATCGGCTTGTACTCGACGATCCGGCTCGGCTCGATGCCGCAGCTCGCCGCCACGATGACGGTCGGCTTGGCGTCCTCGATGCGCGCGGCGAGCTCGGCCGGAGCGAACCCGCCGAACACGACGGAGTGGATGGCGCCCAGGCGCGCGCAGGCGAGCATCGCCACGACCGCCTCGGGAACCATCGGCATGT
>DASQEZ010000284.1:0-2384 GCA_035633415.1 Ornithinibacter sp.
TCGACGGCGGCCTCGATGTCGGCGTCGTCGAAGACCACGACCGGGGCCTTGCCGCCGAGCTCGAGGTGCACGCGCTTGACGTTGGGGGCGGCGCTGGCCGCGACCTCGGCGCCGGCGCGGACCGAGCCGGTGATGGCGACCAGGCCGGGCGTGCGGTGCTCGACCAGCATCCGGCCGGTGTCACGGTCGCCCGTGACCACGTTGAGGGTGCCGGCCGGGAGGAACTCGGAGGCGATCTCGGCCAGGCGCAGCGTGGTCTCGGGGGTGGTGTCGCTGGGCTTGAGGACGACCGTGTTGCCGGCGGCGAGCGCGGGGGCGATCTTCCACACGGCCATGAGCAGCGGGTAGTTCCACGGGGTGACCTGCCCGACGACGCCGATCGGCTCACGGCGGATCCACGACGTGTGGCCCTTCATGTACTCGCCCGCCGCCTTGCCCTCGAGCACCCGGGCCGCACCGGCGAAGAACCGGAGCTGGTCGACCATCGGCGGGATCTCCTCGCTCGCGGTGAGCGCCTGGATCTTGCCGGTGTTCTCGGACTCGAGCGCGATGAGCTCGTCGGCGTGCGCCTCGATCGCGTCGGCGATCTTGAGCAGGGCCTGCTGGCGCTCGCTCGGGGTGGTGCGGCCCCACTCCGCGAAGGCGGTCTCCGCCGCACCGTAGGCCGCGTCGACGTCGGCCTGGCCGCTGACCGGGGCCGTCGCGACGACGGATCCGGTGGCCGGGTTGACGATGTCGGTGGTGGATTCGGTACGCCCGTCGACGTACTCGCCGGCAATGAAGTTGCGCAGGTGGCGTGGACCGCTCATGTGCGTGGCTCCCGGTGGGGTGGGGGACGGTATTGCAGGGGGACTCTAAACCCCGCTCTCGCGAAATCACTAGGGTTTCGCAGGGGAGAATGATGAAAAGTTACATGCCGAGATGGTCCTGTCAACGGATTCCGTCATCTGGGACTTGCGCAGTGACCGAATCAGCGTCACGATGGCGCGGTGACCCGCAGCACACCACCGGCCAGGACCCCGCGCACGGCTTCCGAGACCCGGCTCGACGACGTCGCCAAGCGCATCATCGAGCTGCTGCAGGAGGACGGCCGGCAGTCGTACGCCGCCATCGCCAAGGCCGTCGGCCTCTCCGAGGCGGCCGTCCGACAGCGCGTACAGCGGCTGCTCGACGCCGAGGTGATGCAGATCGTGGCGGTGACCGACCCGATCCAGGTGGGGTTCTCACGCCAGGCGATGATCGGCATCCGGGCCGAGGGTGACCTCGCCGCGCTCGGCGAGGCCCTGTCGGGCATGTCGGCGGTGGACTACGTCGTGACCACGGCCGGCAGCTTCGACATCCTCGCCGAGGTGGTCTGTGAGGACGACGACCACCTCCTGGACCTGCTGACCAACCAGATCCGGACCCTGCCGGGCGTGCGGTCGACCGAGACGTTCGTCTACCTGAAGCTCAACAAGCAGCACTACAACTGGGGTACCCGATGAGCACCTACCCGTCCGACGTGTGGGAGCCCAGCTCCGACCGACACACCGCCACGGGCGCGCTGTACTCGGACGCCGCGCGCGACCACCTGTGGATGCACTTCACCCGGCACTCCACCTTCGAGGACTCCGGCCTGGGCCACACCGTGCCGATCATCACCCGCGGCCAGGGCTGGACGATCTGGGACGACCGCGGCAACGAGTACATCGACGCCCTGGCCGGCCTGTTCGTCACGAACGTCGGCCACGGCCGCACCGAGATCGCCGAGGCGATGGCCAAGCAGGCCTCGGAGCTCGCGTTCTTCCCGCTGTGGTCCTACGCCCACCCGCGCGCGATCGAGCTCGCCGAGCGGCTGGCCCACCACGCCCCCGGCGACCTGAACCGGGTCTTCTTCACCACCGGGGGCGGCGAGGCGGTCGAGACCGCCTGGAAGCTCGCCAAGCAGTACTTCAAGCTCACCGGCAAGCCGACCAAGCACAAGGTCATCTCCCGCTCGGTCGCCTACCACGGCACCCCGCAGGGCGCGCTGTCGATCACCGGCATCCCCGACGCGAAGGTGCCCTTCGAGCCGCTGGTGCCCGGTGGCCACAAGGTGCCCAACACCAACATGTACCGCGCCCCCGAGCACCTTCGCGACGACGAGAAGGCCTTCGGGCGCTGGGCGGCCGACCGGATCGCCGAGGCCATCGAGTTCGAGGGACCCGACTCGGTCGCGGCCGTCTTCCTGGAGCCGGTGCAGAACTCCGGAGGCTGCTTCCCGCCCCCGGCCGGCTACTTCGAGCGGGTCCGCGAGATCTGCGACCAGTACGACGTGCTGCTCGTCTCCGACGAGACCATCTGCGCCTTCGGCCGGATCGGCTCGATGTTCGCGTGCCAGGACTTCGGCTACCAGCCCGACATCA
>DASQEZ010000285.1:0-8627 GCA_035633415.1 Ornithinibacter sp.
GCAGGGCGGCCATCAGCGTGTTGGCCGTGCCGGGGTCGAAGACCTCGACCCCGAAGCGGTGGGCGCCGGCGTAGGCGGCGGCGAGGGCGCGGTTCTTCACGACCGATCGGGTGCGGGTGGGCGGGGCGATCTTGAACGAGACGGTGGCGCCGTGGGCCCGGGCCGAGGTGGCCCGCCAGCGCTGGAGGCGCTTGGCGAGGAGGTAGTTGGGCCCCTGCTGGAGCACGACCGAGTCGTTGATGCCGGGATCCTCCCCGGGCACGTAGTTGCGCCGGAGCAGGCGGCCGCCGGACAGCGTGCGCAGCGGCCCGCGCAGGACCTTGGACGTGCGGCGCTCGGCGTAGGCCTGGACCGAGGCGTCGACGGCCTCACCGGGCACGGCGAAGACGTCGGTGGGAGTGGCGAGGAACGACATCGCGGTGTCGGGGCGGGCCCCACGCACGGTCTCGGTGAGGGCGTCGACCGCGGTGCTCACCCGCACGTTGGTGGCGCCGTCGGCATAGACGTAGTTGCCGATGACGAGTGCGCCGGGCAGGCCGCAGACCCAGCCGGTGGCGGTCGGGAGGTCGTGCACGAGGTCGACGCCGGCCCGCTGGGCCAGGTCGGACGTGCCATGGGTGGCCGGGACCAGCATCCGGCCGGCAGCGCCGTGGGTGTCGGCCAGCAGGCGGGACCACAGCTCGGGGCGTGGCAGGTCGACGGCGGCGACGGTGGCGCCCCAGCGCAACAGCGAGCGCAGCGGGCCCATCTCGGCCGCCGCGCCCAGCACGACGACGGTGCGCCCCTCGAGCCGTAGCCACTCGGGGTGCTCGACCACCGCACCGACCGCGTCGCGCAGGCTCGGCTCGACGACGCCGTCGGTCACCCAGGTGTCGAGCTGGCGGCGCAGGTCGTCGCCGCCCAGACGCCGGCCGCGGTAGGGGATCGTGAGCGCGTCCTCGGGCTGCCCCTCTCCCGCAAGCGTCTGCGTCGAGAGCCGGTCGGCGGGGCTGCCCGCGACGCCGCCGAGGGCCGCCTCGAGCCGCACCTGCCGGCCGTCGGGGTCGCGCCAGCACATCCGGTCGTAGACCGAGGCGAGCCCCGCCTCGGCGATGGCGACGGCATCCTCGGGTCGGGCCAGCCCGGCCTCGACGAGCCGGCGGAAGTGGGTGAGGTAGCCGCTGCGCCAGCTCGTCTCGCGCTGGGCCGCGGCCGCACCGAGCGGGTCGACGGGGCGCAGGGCGTCGGCGACGATCGCTCGCCCGGTGGCACCGGTGGAGCGCCGCCCGTCGACCTCGGGGAAGACGACGCCGGTCGGCTCCGCGGCCTGCGTCGGCACCGGGCTCAGCCCCAGACGAGCGCGCGGGAGGGGTCTGCCAGGATCGCCGCGACGTCGGCGAGGTAGCGGCTGCCGAGCTCGCCGTCGACGAGGCGGTGGTCGAAGCTCAGCGCGAGCGTGGTCACCCACCGTGGCTCGATCGTCTCGGTGCCGTCGGCCGCGGTGACGACCCACGGGCGGCGCGCCACGGTGCCGAACGCCAGGATCGCCGCCTCGCCCGGGTTGAGGATGGGCGTGCCCGCGTCGACGCCGAAGACCCCGACGTTGGTGATGGTGAGGGTGCCGCCGGACATGTCGGCCGGCTGGGTGCGCCCCTCGCGGGCGGTGGCGGTGAGGGCACCGATCGCCTCCGCGAGCTCGCGCATCGACAGGCGGTCCGCGTCCTTGACGTTCGGGACGACCAGCCCGCGGGGCGTGGCTGCCGCGACGCCGAGGTTGACGTAGTGCTTGAGCACGATCTCCTGGGCGGCCTCGTCCCAGCTCGCGTTGACGCCGGGGTTGCGGCGCACGGCCAGGCACATGGCCTTGGCCAGCACCAGCAACGGCGTCACCTTGACGTCGCGGAACTCCTTGTCCTGCTTGAGCCGGTCGACGAGCTCCATCGTCGCGCTGACGTCGACGGTGACCCACTCGGTGACGTGGGGGGCCGTGAACGCGGAGGCGACCATGGCCTGGGCCGTCATCCTGCGCACGCCCTTGACGGGGAGGCGCTCCTCCCGCTCGGCGGCCGAGCCGAACAGGCCCCACCGCGAGGCGGCGGGCACGACGGTGCCGGCGTCGCCCGCCCCCGAGGCTGCCGCCTCGACGTCGGCGCGGGTGACGGTGCCGTCCTCGCCGGTCGGGGTGACGGTGGCGAGGTCGACGCCGAGGTCCCTGGCCAGCTTGCGCACGGGCGGTTTCGCCAGGGAACGGACCTGCTGCGGGCGGGGCGGGGTATCCGGGCCCTGGGTCTCGCCCTCACCGTTCTCGGCCGCCCTGCGCGGGCGGCGCTTGGCCTCGGTCTGCTTCACGCCGTAGCCGACGAGCACCGCGGTTCGCCCGGTCGACGTCGTGCCACCGATCAGACCCTCGGCGATCTCCTCGCCGGCGGGCTCGGGAGCCGCGGCGGCAGCGGGAGCCGGTGCGACGGCATCCGCGGCGCCGTCCACGCCGTCGTCGACGGTGATGATGACGCTGCCCACCTCGACGGTGTCGCCCTCGGCGGCGTGCAGCGCGGAGACGTTGCCGGCGAAGGGAATTGGCAGCTCGACGAGCGACTTGGCCGTCTCGACCTCGACGACGATGTCGTTGACCTTGACCGTGTCACCGACGGCGACGCGCCAGGTGACCAGCTCGGCCTCGGTCAGGCCCTCGCCGGGGTCAGGGAGGTTGAACTTCCGAAGAGCCATCTGCGAGAACGCCTTTCAGTGGGCGAGCGAACGGTCGACGGCGTCGAGCACGCGGTCGAGGTCAGGGAGGAACTCTTCCTCGATCCGGCTCGGGGGGTAGGGCACGTTGTAGCCGCCGACCCGCAGCACCGGCGCCTCGAGGTGGTAGAACGCCCGCTCGGTGATCAGCGCCGAGATCTCGGCCCCCATGCCGAGGAACGTCGAGGCCTCGTGCACGACGACGACCCGGCCGGTCCTGCGCGCGGAGTCCAGGATGGTCGGCTCGTCGAGCGGCGAGAGCGAACGCAGGTCGATGACCTCGAGCGAACGCCCCTCCTCCTGCGCGGCCTCGGCCGCCTGGAGGCAGGTCTTCACCATCGGGCCGTAGGCCAGCAGGGTCACGTCGGTGCCCTCGCGCAGCACGCGGGCGGTGCCGAGCGCGCCATCGGGACCGTCACCGACCTCGCCCTTGTCCCAGTAGCGGCGCTTCGGCTCGTAGAAGACGACCGGGTCGTCGGTCTCGACCGCCTGCTGGATCATCCAGTGCGCGTCGTGCGGGTTGGAGCAGGCGACGACCCGCAGACCGGCGGTGTGCGCGAAGTAGGCCTCGTTGGACTCGCTGTGGTGCTCGACGGCGCCGATGCCGCCACCGAACGGGATGCGGATGACGAGCGGCATGGGGACGTGGCCCAGGCTGCGGGCGCGCAGCTTGGCGACCTGGCTGACGATGTGGTCGAACGCCGGGTACACGAAACCGTCGAACTGGATCTCGACGACCGGGCGGTAGCCGCGCAGGGCCATCCCGATAGCGGTGCCGAGGATGCCGGCCTCGGCGAGGGGGGTGTCGATGACGCGGTCCTCGCCGAAGTCCTTCTGCAGGCCCTCGGTGACCCGGAAGACCCCGCCGAGCTTGCCGATGTCCTCACCCATGAGGACGACCTTGGGGTCGTTCTCCATGGCGGCCCGCAGGCCGCTGGTGATGCCCTTCGCGAGGGTGGTGGCGGCCATCAGCGCACCCCCCCGAACGAGGCCTGGTAGTGCTCGAACTCGGCCCGCTCGCGCTCCATGACCGGGTGCGGGTCGGCGTAGACGTTGTCGAACATGTCGGTGCCGGGGGGGTCGGGCAACGCCAGGCAGCGCTCGCGCACCGAGGCACCGAGCTCGTCGGACTCCTCCTCGACGGCGTCGAAGAAGTCACGGTCGGCGCGGCCGGTGCTGGTCAACCAGCGCTTGAAGCGCTCGATGGGGTCGCGGTGCTTCCAGACCTCGACCTCGGCGGAGACGCGGTACTTGGTGGGGTCGTCGGAGGTGGTGTGCGCACCCATCCGGTACGTGTACGCCTCGATGAAGGTGGGGCCCTGGCCGGATCGGGCGGCGTCGAGCGCGGCCTTGGTGACGGCGTACACGGCCAACACGTCGTTGCCGTCGACCCGGATGCCTGGGAAGCCGAAGCCGCGCGCACGGTGCCACAGGGGGGCGCGGGTCTGCTTCTCGTTCGGCTCGGAGATCGCCCACTGGTTGTTCTGGCAGAAGAACACGACCGGGCTGTTGTTGACGCCGGCGAAGACGAGCGCCTCGGAGACGTCGCCCTGGCTGGTCGCGCCGTCGCCGAAGTAGGCGATGACGGCGGTGTCGCGGTCGTCGTCGCCGGTGCCGACGCTGCCGTCGCGCTGCACGCCCATGGCGTAGCCGGTCGCGTGCAGCGTCTGGGCGCCGATGATGATCGTGTACAGGTGGAAGTTCTTCTCGTTCGGGTCCCAGCCGCCGTGGTTGACCCCGCGGAACATGCCGAGCAGGTTGACCGGGTCGACGCCACGGCACCAGGCGACGCCGTGCTCGCGATAGGTCGGGAAGGCGTAGTCCTGCGGGCGCAGCGCGCGGCCCGAGCCGACCTGCGCGGCCTCCTGGCCGAGGAGGCTGGCCCACAGGCCCAGCTCGCCCTGGCGCTGCAGCGCGGTGGCCTCGGCGTCGAAGCGGCGGATCAGGACGAGGTCGCGGTAGAACCCACGCAGCTCCTCGTCGGTCAGCGCGTCGACGACCGCGTCGTGCTCGGGGTGCGAGACGCGCTCACCCTCGGGGTTGAGCAGCTGGACCATCTCCGGTCCGCCGTCCTGGACGGGGCGTTCGGGGGCCTCGGCGCGTGAGACGTGGTGGTCCACGCCGAACGCGGTCTCGAGCGGGGCGACCTCGTTGTCGCTCACAGGGCACTCCTTCTCCGGGCGCCCGTGGTGACGGTCGCCGCGTCGGGTGCCGGACGCACGCTGGGGTCGGAACCCGCCCGTACGGCCGACAGGGTCGTCGTGACCGCTGGTGCTGGGTGTGGCGGCGGTCACTGCCGGTGTCGGCACCACCGTACCGGTGGGGTGCGCTTTCCGGCCAAGCCGCGATGTCGCCCGAGGTGCACCCGCCCTCAGGCGTAGGCCTGCTCACCCGGTGCGAGCACCCGCAGCCACTGGCCCGCGTGCCCGTCGATGCGGATCTCCACCCGTCCGCTCGGGTCCAGCGGCTGGTCGTCGCGGCCGTCCAGCACGTCACGCAGGACCGACCCCTGCGTCACGGGGCCGAGCTCGAGGGCGACCATCGCGTCGTCGGCGCCGAGGTTGTGCAGGGCGAGGAGCCGCCAGTCCTCGTGGCCGCAGACGTGGGCCAGGACGGCCGGGACGTCGTGGTCGAGCACCTCGACCCGGCTCCAGCCGAGCTGCGGCATCTGGCGGTAGCGGCGGATGAGGGTCCGGACGAACGACCAGAGCGAGTCCGGGTCCTGGCGCTGAGCAGCGGCGTTGACGTGCTCGGGGCCGAACAGGCCGGCCGGCTGTGGGCGGGTGAGCCTGCGCTTCGGGGCGGTCGAGAACCCCCCGTTGGGCCCGTCGTCCCACTGCATGGGAGTGCGGACGGCGAGACGGCCCTCGACGTCGAGGTTCTCCCCCATCCCGATCTCCTCGCCGTAGAACAGGGTCGGGGTGCCGGGCAGGGAGAACATCAGGGAGTAGACGAGGCGCAGGCGGCGCTGGTCGCCACCGAGCATGGTGGGCAGCCGTCGGCGCAGGCCGCGGTCGAAGAGCTGCATGTCGGGGTCCGGGCCGAAGGCCGCGAAGACCTCCCTGCGCTCGGGCATCGTCAGCTTGTCGAGGGTGAGCTCGTCGTGGTTCCGCACGAAGTTGGCCCACTGGCTCGTGACGTCCAGCTCGGGTCGCTCGCGGAGCGCGGAGGTGAGCGGCCCGGCATCCGCGCGGGCGAGCGAGAGGAAGAGGCGCTGCATCCCGTTGAAGTCGAACTGCATGTTGAGGCCGTCGCCGTCCTCCCCGCCGAAGAACTCCTTCTGCTGCGCGTACGAGAGGTTGACCTCGCCGAGCAGCGCGGCGTCCCCGAGCCTGCGGGTGACGAAGCCACGCACGTCCTTGAGGTAGCGCTGGGGGTCGAAGCCGCCGGGCTCGGAGCCCGGGTAGGTGTCCTGGGCGAACAGGAACGGCACCGCGTCGATGCGGAAGCCCGCGACGCCGAGCTCGAGCCAGAAGCCGAGAGTGCGCGCGATCTCCTCCTGCACCGCGGGGTTGGCGACGTTGAGGTCCGGCTGGGTCCGGTAGAAGTGGTGGAGGAACCACTCCCCGGTCTTCTCGTCGAGCTCCCAGATGCTGTCCTCCTTGTCAGGGAAGACGACCTCGGCCTTGCCGCTGGGTGGCTTCGTCGCCGACCACACGTAGTGCTGGCGGTAGGGGTCGTCGACGCTGCGGCGAGCGCTCTTGAACCACGGGTGCTTGTCGGACGTGTGGTTCATGACGAAGTCGACGACGACGCGGATGCCGCGGCTGCGGGCGGTGCGGACGAGCTCGACGAAGTCACCCAGGGTGCCCAGGCGCGGGTCGACGCCGAAGAAGTCGGTGATGTCGTAGCCGTCGTCGCGCCCGGCGGTCGGGTAGAGCGGCATCAGCCACAGGCAGGTGACTCCGAGGTCGGCGAGGTACTCGATGCGCTCGGTCATGCCGCGCAGGTCGCCGACACCGTCGCCGTTGCTGTCCTGGAAGGTCTCGACGTCGGCGCAGTAGAACACCGCCGACTTCCACCACACGTCACCGGTCTGGCTCAGCCTCATCGGGTGGCCTCCTCGCGCTCGACCGCGGGTCGGCCGGTCGTGGCCGGCGCGGGGGGCCGGGGGGCGAAGTGCGGCAGGACGTGCTCGCCGAAGGTGTCGATGAAGGCCTGCTGCTCCTTCCCGACGAAGTGGAGGTAGATCTCCTCCCAGCCCTGGTCGACGTACTCCTCCAGCCAGGCCACGTGGCGAGCCGGGTCACTCGAGACGTTGACCACCTTCGCGACCTGGTCGGGCGTGACCCCCTCCGCCATCACGTCGAAGGCTTCGACGGTCTCGGTGTCCCACGCGACGGGAGGTCCGTGCACGTTGCTGCGCCACTGGTCGTGGGCGATGGCGAGGGCCTCGTCGTCGGTGGGGGCCCAGCTGAGGTGCACCTGGAGCCGAGCGGCGCCACGGCCACCGGCGTCGCGGTAGGAGTCGAGCACCTCGCGGAGGGTGTCGAGGGGCTGGTTGACCGTGACCAGGCCGTCGGCCCAGGCCGCGTGGCGGGCGGCGGTCGCGGGGGTGACGGCCGGGCCGATGAGGGGCGGGACGGCATCCGGGAGGGTCCACAGGCGCCCCCGGTTGACCGTGACGAGCCCGTCGTGGTCAACGGTCTCGCCGGCGAGGAGGCGACGGATGACGTCGACGCACTCCAGCAGCCGTGCGTCGCGGACGTCCTTGCGCGGCCAGACGTCGCCGGTCACTCGCTCGTTGCTGGCCTCACCGGAGCCGAGCGCGGCCCAGAACCGGCCGGGGAACATGCTCGAGAGGGTCGCGATCCCCTGTGCGGTGATGACCGGGTGGTACCGCTGGCCGGGCGCGGTCACCACACCGAAGGGCAGGCTGGTGGTGGCGAGGGCGGCGCCCAGGAACGACCACGCGAAGCCGGACTCACCCTGACGCCGCGACCAGGGCGACAGGTGGTCGGACGACATCGCTGCCGTGAAGCCGGCCCGCTCGGCGTGCTGGACGTCGCGCAGGAGGCGGCCGGGGGCGACCTGCTCGTGAGAACAGTGAAAACCGATGGTGGTCATCGGTCCACGCAACCACACCGCAGTGCGCTCGGACGCCGCACGTGCACGGCGGTCCGACCGGCGGCCCTGGCCCGGCGGCCGGACGGCGGCGGTGACAGGATCTCGTCAGGGAGGTGAGGCCGCATGGAGCACCTGGAGGCCGACGTCGTCGTCATCGGGTCGGGCATGGGTGGTGGCACCACGGCCTGGGCGCTGGCGCGGCGCGGGGTCGACGTGCTGCTCCTCGAGCGCGGCGAGCGGCTGCCGCGCGAGCCGGAGAACTGGTCGCCGGACGAGGTGTTCATGCGTCGTCGCTACAAGCCCGCCGAGCTGTGGGAGGACGGCACCGGGTCGGCGTTCGCGCCGGGGGTGCACTACGTCGTCGGGGGCAACACCAAGGTCTACGGCGCCTCGCTGCCACGGTTCCGGGAGTCGGACTTCGAGGGGGTGGGGCACCTCGACGGGATCTCGCCCGCGTGGCCGTTCCGCTACGCCGACCTGGAGCCCTTCTACGGCGAGGCCGAGCGGCTGTACGCCGTTCACGGCACCACCGGCGAGGACCCCACCGAGCCGTGGCGGAGCACCCCCTTCCCATACGCCGCGCTGCCCCACGAGCCGTACGTGGCCGACATGGTCGACCGGCTGCGCGCGGCGGGGGTGCGTCCGTGCTCGACGGCGATGGGTGTGGATCTTCGGCCCGGCGGACTCTGCGTGCGGTGCGCGACGTGCGACGGCTTCCCGTGCCGGCTCGGCGCCAAGTCGGATGCCGAGGTGTGCGCCGTCGACCCGGCGCTGGCGAGCGGGTCGGCCCGGCTGGCCACGGGAGTGCGGGTCGAGCGTCTCGTCACCGACGGCTC
>DASQEZ010000286.1:0-6915 GCA_035633415.1 Ornithinibacter sp.
CGGGTGGCTGCTGTGCATCAGCTTCATCATCGTGGGGAGCACGGTCGTGGCCGCCGAGCTGGACCGGGCGCCGGAGGCCTGGGCGACCCGCCTGCGCTACCCCTGGACCGAGTCACAGCTCCGCCCCGACCGTGCTGTCACTCGCGCTTCCACCGAGATGGGCACCACCGCAGCCGGGTCGCCGACGGTCGACGACCCCTGACTGAGAACCTCCTCAGGCCGGTGCCGTGGCCGCGAACCTAGACTCCAGCCATGTCGCCCCGGCTCG
The DNA here is from genome assembly GCA_035633415.1 of Ornithinibacter sp. Lineage (GTDB taxonomy): Bacteria > Actinomycetota > Actinomycetes > Actinomycetales > Dermatophilaceae > Fodinibacter. The sequence goes on from DASQEZ010000286.1 coordinate 269, forward strand.
GTCTGCGAAGCCGCATCCTCGCGCTGACGATGCCGATCGTCATCCTCGTGAGCGCGGCGACGGCCGGGATCATCTACATCTCGCTCGGGCAGGCGCTGGAGGCGTCCGCGCGGGACCTCGCGGCCGGTGAGGCGGCCGAGCTGCGCAACGACCTCACGCTGCACCCCATCGACGACATCCTGGTGACGCAGGAGGTCAACATCGGCAACCGGGTCTCGCAGATCGTCGACGACACCGGCACGGTGGTCGCCACGACCGACAGCGCGGTGAACACCCCGATGGTCGACCCCGTGGTCGCACCCGGGCAGCTGCGGGTCACGGTCGTCGACACCGTGCCGGGGCTGGAGGGCGACTACGCGGTCGCCGCGGCGGACGCGCCCGGCCTCGACGGTCGCCGCTACACGGTGATCGTCGCCGTGGCCACCCGCGTCGAGTCGACCGCCCTGGGCCGGTCGACCGAGTTCGCGCTCATCGGCGCGATCGGCCTGGTCGCCCTCCTCGGGGCGGTGACCACCTTCGCGATCGGCCAGGCGCTGCGTCCGGTCGAGCGGATGCGTGACCAGGTCGAGAGCCTCGCGGGGTCGCGGCCGGCTCCGGTGCTCGAGGTGCCGCCGGGCCGCGACGAGCTCGCCAAGCTCGCCGAGACGCTGAACCGGGTGCTCGAGCGGCTGCGCGAGGCCGATGCATCCCGGCGGGCGTTCGTCGCGGACGCCGGGCACGAGCTGCGCAGCCCGCTCGCCACGATCCGGGTGCTGCTCGACCGGCTCGCCGAGGACCGCGCGCTCGAGGACCGGCGCCTCGTGGCGTCGCGTGCCTCCGCGGAGGTCGACCGCCTCGCGATGCTGGTCGACGACCTGCTGATCCTCGCGGCGGCCGACGAGCGCGCGGTGCCGATCACCACCGTGGAGGTCGACCTCGACGACGTCGTGCTCGGGGAGGCCGGCCTGTTGCGGGCCCGTGGCATGCCGGTGACGGTGCGCGTGGAGCCGGCGCGGGTGCGGGGGGATGCCGCCCGTCTGGGCCGAGTGGTGCGCAACCTGCTCGAGAACGCGGAACGTCACCGGGAGAATGTCGTCCGGGTCCGGCTCACTCGCGACCGCGACACGGCGCTGCTCGACGTCGACAACGACGGCGAGCCGGTGGCGGTGGAGGACCGGGACCGCATCTTCGGCCGGTTCGTCCGCCTCGACGACTCGCGCACGCGCGACACCGGGGGCACCGGGCTCGGGCTCGCCATCGTCGCCGAGATCGTCAAGGCCCACGGTGGCACCGTGACGGCGGGGACGACGGCCGAGGGTTGGTGCCGCTTCTCGGTCAGGATCCCTCTCGACTCGCAATCGGGTTGAGCCGGTAGCCCATCCCGCGCACCGTCTCGAGCGACTTGCTGTCGAACGGGGCGTCGATCTTGCGGCGCAGGTAGCCGACGTAGACCTCGACGACGTTGTCCGCCCCGGGGTAGTCCGAGTCCCAGACGTTCTCGAGGATCTCGCTCTTGCTCTGCACCTGGCCGGCCTTGCGCATCAGGTGGTGCAGCAGGGCGTACTCGCGGGCGGTCAGCTGGATCTCGCGCCCCTCACGGGTGACCCGCCTTGTCGTCGGGTCGAGGCTGAGGCCGCCGACGGTGAGGGCGACGGGTCGTTCCGGGGCGCCTCGGCGGGCCAGCGCCTGCAGCCGGGCCATGAGCACCGGCGTGCTGAACGGCTTGGTCACGTAGTCGTCGGCGCCGAGCTCGAAGGCGTCGGTCTGGTCGTACTCGCCGTCCTTGGCCGTCAGCATCAGCACCGGCGACCACACCTTCTGGGCGCGCATGTACTTCAGCACGTCGTAGCCGTTCATCAGCGGCAGCATGATGTCGAGGACCACGACGTCGTACTGACCGAGCAGCGCCATCCGCAGGCCTTCACGCCCGTCACCGGCCAGGTCGACGACCCAGCCCTCCTCCTTCAGGGCGTCGTCGAGGGCCTGCGCCAGTGCGCGCTCGTCCTCGACCAGCAGAAGCCTCACGAATATCCCCGTTCTCAGTGGCTTCTCAGCATTCAGTGTGTAGGTTACTCATCGTTCCTCCGGTTACCCGTAGGTATCGAGGAACCCCCGAGCCGGTGCCCGGGAGATGCGACCCCCCTGCACGCATCTCCCGGGCACCTTTTCTTCGCGCCGGCCCACGGATTCCGCAGTATCCGAGCCCCTTGCCGACGGATATGATCGGCGCCATGATCGAGCAGAAGCGGATCCTCGCGACCTCCATCCCCGGCCCGGCTTCCCGGGCCCTCCAGGCGCGCAAGACCGCGGCGGTCTCTGCCGGCGTGAGCACCGGGCTGCCGGTCTACGTCACCGAGGGTGCGGGCGGCATCCTTCGCGACGCCGACGGCAACCAGCTCATCGACTTCGGCTCGGGCATCGCCGTGACCAGTGTCGGCAACGGCAACCAGCGGGTCATCGACGCCGTCACCGAGCAGATCAAGCTCTTCACCCACACCTGCTTCATGGTCAACCCCTACGAGAAGTACGTCCAGGTGGCGGAGAAGCTCAACGAGATCACCCCGGGGGACCACGACAAGCGGACCGCGCTGTTCAACTCCGGCGCCGAGGCGGTCGAGAACGCCGTGAAGGTGGCCCGCCACTTCACCGGGCGTGCAGGCATCGTGGCCTTCGACCACGCCTACCACGGACGCACCAACCTCACCTTGGCGATGACGGCGAAGAACATGCCCTACAAGCACAGGTTCGGGCCCTTCGCCAGCGAGCTCTACCGGGTTCCGATGGCGTACCCCTACCGCTGGCCGGGGGGCCCGCAGCATTGCGCGGACGAGGCGTTCGGGTACATCACCGACCAGATCCACGCCCAGATCGGCGAGGAGAACTGTGCGGCAGTCATCATCGAGCCGATCCAGGGGGAGGGCGGGTTCATCGTCCCGCCCCCTGGCTTCCTGCCCGCGCTCGCGCAGTGGTGCCGCGACCACGGCATCCTCTTCATCGCCGACGAGGTGCAGTCCGGCTTCTGTCGCAGCGGCGACTGGTTCGCCTGCGACGACGAGGGGGTCGTCCCCGACCTGATCACGACCGCCAAGGGCATCGCGGGCGGCATGCCGCTGGCGGGGCTCACCGGTCGCGCCGACGTCCTGGACTCGATCCACCCCGGCGGGCTCGGCGGCACCTACGGCGGCAACCCCGTCGCCTGTGCCGCGGCGCTGGCGTCGATCGAGACGATGGAGGCCGACCACCTCATCGAGCGGGCCCGCGAGATCGAGGCCGTCCTCAAGGACCGGCTGGGGATTCTCGCCGACAAGTACGACGAGGTCGGCGAGGTGCGCGGCCGCGGCGCCATGATCGCCATGGAGCTCGTCACCGACCGGGACACCAAGGAGCCGGCCGCCGCGCTCACCGCGCGGATCAACAGCGAGTGCCACTCCCGCGGTCTGGTCACCCTCACCTGCGGGACCCTGGGCAACGTCTTCCGGTTCCTCCCGCCGCTCACGATCGGTGACGACCTGCTGCACGAGGGCATGGACGTGCTCGAGGAGTCCTTCGCCGCCGCCGTCGGCTGACGGGTGGCTCCCTCGCTGCCGTCAGCGCTCGACCTGACCGGTCGCACGGCGCTGGTCACCGGTGCCGGTTCCCCCACCGGCATCGGGATGGCGTGCGCCCGCCTCCTCGCGGCCTGCGGCGCCCGCGTCGTGGTCGCCGCGACCACCGACCGGGTCCACGAGCGGGCGGCCGAGCTGACGGATGCCGGTCACGTCGCGGCGGGGGTGGTCGCGGACCTCACCGAGCCCGACGGGGCGGACGCGGTCGTCGCGGCGGCCCTCGAGCTCGGTGGCGGGCTCGACGTGCTGGTCAACAACGCGGGCATGGTCGCGACGGCATCGGGCGGCGACTTCCTCGAGGGCGACCTGCTCGGCACCCCACCGCAGCGCTGGGCGGCATCCCTCGCCCGCAACCTCGACACGGCCTACCTCACGACGCGCGCCGCCCTGCCGCTCCTGCGCTCGAGCGGGCACGGACGGGTCGTCATGGTCACCTCGGTGACCGGCGCCGCGATGGCGATGCGCGGGGACGTCGCCTACGCCGCAGCCAAGGCCGGCCTGGTCGGGCTCACCCGGGCGCTCGCGGTCGACGAGGCGGCACACGGCCTCACGGTCAACGCGGTGGCCCCGGGGTGGATCGCGACCGGGTCGCAGACGGCCGCCGAGGCCCTCGAGGGCCACACCACACCGGTCGGTCGCTCCGGCACCGCCGAGGAGGTGGCTGCCGCCGTGCTGTTCCTCGCCAGCCCGGGCGCCGCCTACGTCAACGGCCAGGTCGTCGTCGTCGACGGCGGCAACGCGGTCGCCGAGGAACGCGTCGTCGGGTGAGCCCGAGAGACGACGCCGGGTACGGCGCGTCCTACCCCGCCGTACTCGTCGCGGACGCAGCGGTTCCCGCGCGGTAACCCGCGCCGTACCGTCCCAGGGGCGGGCGGCCGGCACCCCGCGGGCTCCTAGACTCGGGCGGTGACCCGTCCCGTGCTGCGCCAGGTGCACAACATCGGGCGCCGGCGAGCGTGGGTCATCTGGGTGGTGGGCCTGTCGGTCTACGTGCTCGCGGTCTTCCACCGCACCTCGCTGGGGGTCGCCGGTCTGCTCGCCGCCGACCGCTTCGACATCAGCGCCGCCCAGCTCGCCAGCTTCACCGTGGTGCAGCTGACCGTCTATGCGGCGATGCAGATCCCGGTCGGGGTGCTGCTCGACCGGTTCGGCTCCAGGCGGCTGATGCTCACCGGCCTCGTGCTCATGACGGTGGGGCAGTTCTGGTTCGCGTTCGCGGGGTCGTTCCCCGTCGGCATCGCCGCCCGTGTCCTGCTCGGCGCCGGCGACGCCATGATCTTCACCTCGCTGCTGCGGCTGGTCGCCGTGTGGTTCCGGGTCAAGCAGGCGCCGTTCGTGACCCAGCTGACCGGCATGGCCGGCCAGGTCGGCGCGATCGCCGCCGCCACTCCACTCGCCGCCGCGCTCGCGACGTGGGGGTGGACGAGGTCCTTCGGCACCGCCGCGGGCATCGGCGTCGTGCTCGGGGCGCTTCTGCTCCTGCTCGTCAAGGACTCGCCCTACCGTGGCGAGGGCGTCGAGCGGATCAAGGTACGGGCGCTCGCGCGCACGCTCGGCGAGGTCTGGGGCAATCCGGGCACCCAGCTGGGTCTGTGGGTGCACTTCACCGCGCAGTTCGGGGCGACGGTGTTCACCATGCTGTGGGGGTACCCGTTCCTCGTCAGCGGTGAGGGGCTCTCACCGCAGCTGGCGTCGTGGCTGCTGGTGGTGATGACCCTGACCGCGATGGCGGCCGGCCCGCTGGTGGCGGCGTTCACCGCCCGGGTGCCCTATCGGCGATCGCAGCTCGTGCTGGGCATCGTCCTGGCGATCGTCGCGGTGTGGGCGGTGACCCTGATGTGGCCCGGCCCGGCGCCGCTGTGGCTTCTCGTGCTGCTCGTCGTCGTGACGGCGATGGGCGGTCCGGGGTCGATGGTCGGCTTCGACCTGGCCCGAACCTTCCACCCGTCGGACCGGCTGGGGCGCGCGACGGGCGTGGTCAACATCGGTGGCTTCACGGCATCCCTGGTCACCATCGCCCTCATCGGGGTCGTGCTCGACCAGCGGGCGCCCGGTGGGCAGCAGGACTACACGCTCGACGACTTCCGGGTGGCGATGTCGGTGCAGTTCCTCTTCTGGGGCGTGGGCATCGTGCAGCTGGTGCGCTACCGCCGCAAGAGTCTTCGGCACCTTGCGCAGGTGCACCCGGACGCCCTCGAGGCACTGCGTGGCGGTGACGCGCTGCTGCCGGGAATCTCGCGCGACCTCGACCCGTGAGCCCGCGGCGTGCTCCTGAATGCCACCGCAGCGTGCGGGGTTCACGCGACGTTCTCGAGGGCGCCGCGTGTCGGTCACCGAAGCGGGCCGCCCGCTCGCGGAGAATTCTGGTGACCGGGCCACGTATGAGTTGGCCCGGTCTTCACCTGTCGGGGGTCAGCCGCCCACGGTGTAGTCCGCGCTCGGGCTGGCGCAGTACGTGAACGGCCCGCCCGCGCGCGCGTGGTACTGGAAGAGCCCGGTGCCGACCCGCAGCAGGAGGAGCTCGCCGTCGACGAGGGCCTGGGTGTAGGCCATCCCCTTCTGCGGGCAGCCGAGCGACCCGTCGCTCCAGGTCACCGGGGTCCAGGCCGCGATCACGACCGCGTCGGGCGCAACCCCCTTGCGGCCGGCCGTGTCGGCGATCGCCGCGGCGACGGCCGGCCGGGTGCGCAGGTCGTCCGGAAGGGTGATGCCGCCACCCGTCGTCGCCGTCGGTGACGGCGTGCCGCTCGACCCCGTCGGGGCTGCGGTCGTGGGCGTGGCGCTGGGTGGGGTGGAGGAGGCGCCGGCGTCCGGCCCGTCACTCGACACCGCGCACCCGCTCCCGGCGAGCAACACCAGCGCGAGCACGAGGGCGAGGCGTGGGGTGGTGTACATCAGGACTCCCTGGTCGTCGGGGCTCTCGGCTTCTCGACGCGAGCCGGGGCCAGTCCGTTCCGTCGGCCCCGGGCATCACCGCAGCACGTGCCGGCTGATGACGAGGCGCTGGATCTGGTTGGTGCCCTCGAAGATCTGGGTCACCTTGGCCTCACGCATGTAGCGCTC
>DASQEZ010000287.1:0-4335 GCA_035633415.1 Ornithinibacter sp.
AGCGAGTACGACGCGGTAACCGAGGCGGTGAGCGGCGCCCTTGCGAGGGTGCTCCACGCGCGAGTCACGCTGCGGGTCCGTCGGCGCGTCCTGCGAGCAGGTGGCGCGGCGCCGCCCGCACCAGCGGCCGGGGTCTACCCCGCGCTGCCAGATAGCTGCGTTCCAGGCGCATCAGCACGGCGTCGGGATGTCGACGCAGTCGGTGGGGAGTGACGCCCGCGACCACGACTCCCACGGCCACGAGGTCACCGTCCTTCTCGACCGTGTCATCCCACTGCTCGCCCTCGCTGTGGTGGCGCCGGGAGTGCACCATCACCGCGAACGCGACGTCGTCGAACCAGGCGTCCGGCGTCGTGAGCCGCTCACCTGTCGGGCCGGTCAGCTCGGGGTTCGCCCACGGGTCCGGGAGGACCGTCGAGGTGGCGACGAGGTCGAGCAGCTCGGACTCGGGCAGCGACCAGGCGCCGGATGCGGCGTCTGCGAGCGGGAGTCGCAGCGGCACGGCATCACGCGGTCGTAGGCGCAGCGCCCACTCCTGCAGGTCGTCGATCGTCGTGATGCCCCGCTGCACCGCCTCGATGAGGATCGCCGCCCGGGCGTCGTGGCCGCGGGCGAGCCGTGCCGCGTCGACGACGGCGCGGGCGGGGGACGACAGGCGCAGGGGCCCCTTCGTCACGACGGCCCCGTCGTGGATCAGGGTGCGGCGCACTTCGGCGAACCCGCTCGAGCGGCTGACCTGTGGCGCGGGCACCAGGACGTGCACCCGCTCGCGCGGCTCGGCCGAGGTCACCCCGTGCAGCCGCGCCGCGGTGGCACCGGAGAGCACCGACCTCGGCCCGGCCCACAGCAGGGCGGCGACCTGTCGCTGCCGCACCGTGGGCTGCTCCCGGAAGACGCCAAAGACCTGGGGGAGGATGACCCGCCAGGCCCGCCCCGCGTTCCAGCGCACGGCGGGGTAGGACACGTCGTGCTCCAGGAGCTGGGCGCGTGTCACGACACCGTCCTGCCGGGCCAGCAGCTCGCGCAGGGCCGGGGTGAAGTCGGGCATGCTCGCAGCCTGTCCCGCACCGGGGCCGATGGGGAACGACACGGGTGGGTCTGTGGACGGCGTCGTGGAGGGCGCGGCCGTGTGGACGACGCCCCGCCTCGCCCCACCGACCCGTCGCCGTCGGGTTCCTCGGTCGTCGAGGGACGTCGGCGACGGCGCGGGTTACCCCGTCGTACTCGCTGTGCGTGGGTCCCGGGGCGCGGGTTACCCCGTCGTACTCGCTGTGATCGCAGCGAGTCCTGCGCGGTAACCGACGACCTCTGCGGGGGGCGGCCCCGTCATTCGGTGATGAGCGGCACGAACCGGTAGGTGCCGTGGCTGGTCACCCGCCGCCCGTCGGGGACGTCGTCGTCGCGTTGCACGCGCAGCATCCGGCCCGACACCGGAACCACGAGGATGCCGTGCCCGCCCAGCTGCGCGACCAGCTCCTCCGGCAGCCGGGTCGCCATGGCCGACACCAGGACCCGGTCGAACGGTGCCTCCTCGGGCGCGCCGAGCACCCCGGGGGACGCCGCGCGGACGCGAGCCCACGGCATCCGCGCCGCCTCGACGTTCGCGCGCCCCGCGGCGACGAGGTCGGGCACCCGCTCGAGCCCGAGCACCCAGCCGGTCGGCCCGACCAGCTCCGCGAGCAGTGCGGTGGTCCACCCGGACCCCGAGCCGACGTCGAGCACCCGGTGGCCGGGCTGCGCGTCGAGCAGCTCGAGCATCGCGCTGACCGTGCGCGGCTGGCTGTTGGTCTGGCCGTGGCCGATGTCGAGCGGGCCGTCGTACGATGCGCGCCGCCGTTCGGACGCCGGGAGGAACCGTGCCCGGGGCTGGGCCACCATCGCGGCCCGCACGCGCCCGGCGGTGTCCACGGCTACCCGCGCAGGTCCGCCAGCGCCGTCTCGACGGCGCGGTGGAAGGTCGGGTAGGCGAACGGCATCCGGGCCAGGGTGGCCGTGGGCACCCGGGCGTGCACCGCGGTGGCGAGCATCGAGAGCACCTCGCCCCCCATCGGCCCGACCGACGTCGCGCCGACGAGGTGGCCCGCGGCGCGGTCCTCGACGAGCTTGATGACCCCCTCGCCTCCCGGGCCGGTGATCCAGCCCCGGGTCGACTCGGCCAGGGGGGCGATCCCGACCGCGACGTCGACGCCGGCCTCGCGGGCCTGCTGCTCGGTCATGCCGACCGACCCCACCTCGGGGTCGGTGAAGGTCACCCGCGGCACCGCGTGGTACTCGGCCTCGCGCGCGTCGTCGCCCGAACGACCGGTGATGTCGGCCAGCGCGACGGCCGCCTGGTACATCGACATGTGGGTGAAGGCGCCCTTGCCGGTGATGTCGCCGATGGCCCACAGCCGGTCGCCGGCCCGCATCCGCGGGTCGGTGTCGACCGAGCGGGCGGACGGGTCCAGCCCCACGGCATCCAGGCCGACGTCGGCGAGGTTGGGCCGGCGGCCGGCGGCGACGAGCAGCCGGTCGGAGCCGAGCTCGAGCGCCGTGCCCCCGGCATCCGTGAGCGACACCGTGAAGCGGCCCTCGGCGTGGCGCACCGAACCGATGGACGCACCGGCGAGCACCTGGATGCCGTCCGCCGCCATCGCGCGCGAGACCACCTGCGAGCTCTCCGGCTCCTCGAGGGCCAGGATGCGCGGGGCCACCTCGAGGAGAGAGACCTTCGTGCCGAACCGTGCGAACGCCTGCGCCAGCTCGGCACCGATCGCCCCACCGCCGAGGATGGTCATCGAGGCCGGCAGGTCGGGTGTGGCGAGCACGTCGCGGTTGGTCCAGAAGGGGGTGTCGGCCAGCCCGTCGACCGGGGGAGCTGCGGGGGAGGTTCCCGTGTTGAGCACCACGCCCCGCGAGGCGGCGTAGCGGGTGCCACCGACCTCGACCACGCCGGTGTCGACGAGCCGCCCGTGGCCCCGCACGAAGCGCACACCGGCCTGCTCGAGCCGCTCGACGGCGACGGTGTCGTCCCAGTCGTCGGTGGCCTCGTCACGGATGCGTGCGTGCACCAGGCCCCAGTCCGGCGTGACCTGGGCGCTGCCGGCGAGGGTGCCCACCCGCCGCGCGTCGGCGAGCAGGTTCGCGGCGCGGATCAGCATCTTCGAGGGGATGCAGCCCCAGTAGGGGCACTCGCCACCCACCAGGCGCTCGTCGATGCCGACGACGCTCAGGCCGGCCTTCGCGGCCTCGGTGGCGAGGTGCTCGCCACCGGGCCCGAGGCCGATGACGACGAGGTCCACGGCGGTGTCGGTGCTCATCTCCCCAGCCAAGCACGCCGGTGGCCCCGCGGGGGAGGGCCTCGTCGACCGTTTTGGGGCACCGCTCGCAGCGACCTACTCTTGACGGATGCCCGGACAGTCCGTCTTCCGCCTCCTCGAGCCGCTGCTCGAGCAGGTCAGCAAGCCGATCCAGTACGTCGGCGGCGAGCTGAACTCCACGGTCAAGGAGTGGGACGTCGCCGGGGACGCCACGGTGCGCTGGGCGCTGATGTACCCCGACGCCTACGAGGTCGGCGTGCCGAACCAGGGCGTCATGATCCTGTACGAAGTGCTCAACGAGCGGCCCGATGCGCTGGCCGAGCGCACCTACGCCGTCTGGCCCGACCTCGAGGCCCTCATGCGCGAGCACGACGTGCCGCAGTTCACCGTCGACGCGCACCGCGCGGTCGGCGACTTCGACCTGCTCGGCCTGTCGTTCTCCACCGAGCTGGGCTACACCAACATGCTCACGGCTCTCGACCTGGCCGGCATCCCGCTGCACGCCGTCGACCGCGACGAGAGCCACCCGATCGTCGTCGCGGGCGGCCACGCCGCGTTCAACCCCGAGACGATCGCCGACTTCGTCGACGCCGCCGTGGTCGGCGACGGCGAGGAGGCCGTGCTGGCGATCACCGACATCGTCGGCGCGTGGAAGCGCGAGGGGATGCCGGGTGGCCGACGTGAGGTGCTGCTGCGCCTGGCGCGCACGGGTGGGGTGTACGTGCCGGCGTTCTACGACGTCAGCTACCTGCCCGACGGCCGCATCCAGCGCATCGCCCCCAGCCCCGACGCCCCCGGCGTTCCGTGGCGGGTCGCGAAGCACACCGTCATGGACCTCGACGCGTGGCCCTACCCCAAGCAGCCGCTGGTGCCGCTCGCCGAGTCGGTGCACGAGCGGATGTCGGTCGAGATCTTCCGCGGCTGCACCCGAGGATGCCGGTTCTGCCAGGCCGGCATGATCACCCGTCCCGTGCGCGAGCGCAGCATCACCGGCATCGGCGAGATGGTCGAGCGAGGGCTTGCCGCAACCGGTTTC
>DASQEZ010000288.1:0-2412 GCA_035633415.1 Ornithinibacter sp.
CGGCGCTCACCGTTCCGGTGGCCTTGAGGGTGAGGTCGCGGCCCAGGATCGTCACCGTCCGCTCGACACCGGTCTTGCCGTTGCCGGCGTCGTAGACCGTGACGTCCTGGCCGACCTGCTCGGCGACGGTGGCGAAGGGGATCGTCGCGTCGATGTCGAGCCGCTGCGCCCGCAGGCCGGCCTGCGAGAAGCGAACGCCCGACCCGGTCGCCACCACGTCGACGAGGTCGCCCTTGGCCGAGACGACGTCCTGGCTGCGCAGCTCGACGGCGCCCAGCCAGGTCTCGTCGTCGGCCAGGTCGGCCGGCTGCTGGGCGACGGCGGCCGATGGGGTGGGTGTCGACGAGCCGGAGGCGTCCGCTGCACCGGAGGCGCCGGAGCCGAGCGAGAACACGAGGACCACGAGGCCGAGGACGAGCACGGCGAGGGTCGCACCGACCCCGAGCAGGAAGTTCTTCACCCGATCAGGGTCCCATCACCCACCGGTTGGAGCTCGCGCGCCTTCTCGGCGCGCCGTGCGGGCAGGTAGAAGAAGGCTCCGAGGATGCTCACGGCTCCGGCCGTCACCATCGCGGCGGACAGGCTGACCCGGTCGGCCATGAGGCCCAGGACCGGGCCCGCGACGGCGAACGCGAGGAACGCCATCATCGAGTTGATCGACAGCACCGTCGAGCGGTTGGAGGCCTTGGCCTCGCGGTGCAGGAGGGCGGCGTGCGGTGGCCCGTTCATCCCGTGCATCGAGTAGGTGAACAGGTAGGCCGCGATGAGGCCGACCGGTCCGAGGACCAGGCCCATGACGACCGCGCCCAGGGCGTTGAGCACCCGGCCGACCATGGCGGCTCGGGCGACGCCGATGCGCGCGGAGGTGGTGCCTGCGAGCCACGCACCGATGCTGAACAGGCCCCATCCCACCGCCGACACGGGGCCGACGAGGGCACCGGCCGCCTGGGCCGACCCCACGAGCTCCTCGAGGCGCAGCGGCATGAACGACTCGAAGGTGATCATGCCGATCGACCAGAACACCTCGGCGACGACGATGCCCATGAGCACGCGGTTGCGCCCGAGCAGCACCAGGCCGCTCCTGATGACCACCGGGGTCTGGCGGGCCTCGGTGAGGGCGTGGGCGAGCCGGGTGCGCTCCGAGCCGGCGGTGGGGCGCACCTCGCGCATCGCCACGGCGGCGACGACGAGGTGCACCACCGACAGGGCCACGGACACCCAGACGGCGACGTCGAGGGCCGACGCGTCCTCGTGGCCGAACACGCTCGAGGCGGGGTTCCACCAGATCAGCAGGCCGGACAGCACCGCCCCCACGGCGATGGCCACCCCGAGGATCGACCCGGCCCGGGACAGGGGTCGGTCGACGTCGACCCCGGGCGTCGTCTCGTGCACGGTGTCGACGAACCAGGCCTCCAGGGGCCCGGAGTCCAGGGCCCGGAAGGCACCCATCAGGGCGCCCGCGACGACGAAGGCCCAGAAGCTCTGCGCGAAGGCGTAGGCGGCGATCGCGACGACGTTGATCACCGCGGCGGCGAGGTAGACGGGCCGGCGGCCCACGGCATCCGCGAAGCCGCTGGTGGGCAGCTCGAGGAAGAAGCAGGTCAACCCCATGACCGAGCCGATCGTGGCGGCCTGGGCGATCGAGAGGCCACGGTCGGTCATCACGAGGATGAAGATGCCCACGACCAGCCCGACGGGCAGCCAGCGGGTGGTCGTCAGGAGGTAGAAGCGGCGCTCGGCGGCGCGCGGGCTCAGGTGCGAGCTCATCGCGCCGGGGCGTTCTCGAGGTCGAGCGCGTAGGCGAACAGGTAGACCGCGATCCGCTTGGCGTCGGGGTTGCCCTGGCCGACCCGGCGGTAGCGGGCCACGACGTCGGCGATCTCGTCGCGCATGGCGCTGAGCTGCTCGGCGGTGAGCAGCACCATGTCGTCGCTGCTGCCGCAGGCGTCCTGCCACGCGGTGGGCCAGCCGGGGGAGGCGTCGACCCACCGTTCCGCCTGGGTGGAGAAGTGACGCACGTAGTCACGGGCCAACCAGTTCAGGGCGGTCTCGGAGTCCTCGTCGCCGGCGAAGTCGCTGGGGTAGTAGGAGTGGAAGTCGGTGGCCGCGCGCCAGAGGCGGCGCTTGCCCTCGCCCTCGCCGGTGTCGCTGACCAGACCGACGGCCTCGAGCTTGCGCAGGTGGTAGGACGTGGCCCCCGAGTTGGTGCCGAGCGCGGAGGCGAGGTCGGTGGCGGTGGCGGGGCCACCGACGCGCAGGCTGGAGAGCAGGCGCGAGCGCAGCGGGTGGGCCAGCACGCGCAGGCTGGCGGCGTCCAGGCGGATGCCGGTCTGGTCTCCGGAGGTCTCGATCGCGTCGGGGGATGAAGGGGTCATGGGTGCACAATACTTGTGCACACTCTCTTTGCACAAG
>DASQEZ010000289.1:0-5614 GCA_035633415.1 Ornithinibacter sp.
GGACCCCGCAAGCGCGCAGCTGGCGGCCCACGCACCAGCGCCCCCCAGCGTGGCAGCAGCGGCACCACCAAGCCAAGTCAGCCCACCCGGCTCCCTCCTCAGCGAGAGAAGCCCACGGTCACAGTTGATGTCCACGACCCCGACGGCGTGCGCCTGCAGAAGCTGCTCGCCGCCGCCGGCGTCGGGTCGCGCCGGGTCTGCGAGGACCTGATCAGCCAGGGCCGGGTGCAGGTGGACGGCCAGGTCGTCACCGAGCTCGGCGTGCGCATCCGCCCGACCCAGACCGTGCACGTCGACGGTGTACGCGTGCAGCTCGACGAGTCGCGCGTCTACCTCGCCTTCAACAAGCCGATCGGCGTCGTGACGTCGATGAGCGACGACCTCGGCCGGGTCGACATCGGCGACTTCGTGGCCAACCGCAAGGAGCGCCTGTTCCACGTCGGTCGGCTCGACGCCGACACCGAGGGCCTGCTCATCCTCACCAACGACGGCGACCTGGCGCACCGGCTCCAGCACCCGCGCTACGGGGTGCTCAAGACCTACCTCGCCCAGATCCCCGGGCCGGTGCCGCGCGACCTCGGCCGGCGCCTGCGCGAGGGCATCGAGCTCGAGGACGGCCCGGTGCAGGTCGACTCGTTCCGCGTCGTCGACTCGGCCCCCGGCAAGGCGCTCGTCGAGGTCGTCCTCCACGAGGGCCGCAAGCACATCGTGCGGCGGATGCTCGCGGAGGTGGGCCACCCGGTCATCACCCTGGTGCGCGTGCAGGTGGGCCCGATCCACCTCGGCGACACCAAGCCCGGCAAGTGGCGCAACCTGACGAGCGCGGAGGTCGGGGCCCTCTACGCCGCGGCGGAGCTGTGACCCGCGTCCACGTCGTCGGTGCCGGGCTGGTGGGTACCAGCCTGGGCCTGGCCCTGTGCCGCCTCGGCGACGACGTGACCCTGGAGGACATCAGTCCCACCCACGCCGCCCTGGCCCGCGACCTCGGGGCGGGGCGGCTGCCCGACGGCCCGGTCGAGCCCGACCTGGTCGTCGTCGCGACGCCGCCGGACGTCACGGCGGTGTGTGTGGCCGCCGCGCTGCGTCGCTGGCCCCGGGCGGCCGTCACCGACGTCGCCTCGGTCAAGGGCACCGTGCTCGACGCCCTGCGCGCCGACGGCGCCGACCTCACCCGCTACTGCGGGTCGCACCCGATGGCCGGCCGAGAGCGCTCCGGCGCCGTCTCGGGCCGCCACGACCTCTTCGACGGCCGGGCCTGGGTGCTCACGCCCACCGCGGAGACCGACCCGGCGGTGGTCGCCCTGGTGACGGCCGTGGCCCGCTCGGCCGGCGCCGCCGTGCGCACCCTGGACCCCGAGCGCCACGACGCGGCGGTCGCTGCCGTCTCACACGTGCCTCAGCTCGCCGCGAGCCTGGTCGCGGCCCGCCTCGAGGGGCTCGACGAGGCCGCCGTCGAGCTGGCCGGGCAGGGCCTGCGCGACGTGACCCGCATCGCCGCCAGCGACCCCGACCTGTGGACCCAGATCCTCGCCGGCAACGCCCTGGCCGTGCGCGAGGTGCTCACCGACCTCGTCGGTGACCTCGACGCCGTGGTGGGCGCCCTCGACGAGCTGAGCACCTCGACCGACGCACCCGGAGCCCGCGGCACCCTCGCGCGAACCATCGCCGCCGGCAACGCCGGGCACGCGCGCATCCCGGGCAAGCACGGTGCGGCGCCGACCTCCTACACGACGGTGCGGGTGCTCATCCCCGACGAGCCGGGCCAGCTCGGGCGCCTGTTCGCCGACATCGGCGTCATCGGCGCCAACATCGAGGAGTTCCACCTCGACCACGGGCTCGGCCAGCCGTTCGGTCTCGCCGAGGTCGACGTCGTCCCCGCCGCGGCCGCCGGGCTCGCCCAGGCTCTCGCCGAGCGGGGCTGGCGGTTGCACGGCTGAGCCCCCCACTAGGCTCAGCGCCCATGACCGCACCCCTGACGATCGCGATCGACGGCCCCTCCGGCTCGGGCAAGAGCAGCGTCTCCAAGGCCGTGGCCGGCCGCCTCGGCGTCGGCTACCTCGACACGGGCGCCATGTACCGCGCGCTCACCTGGTGGTGCCTCGAGCGTGGGCTGGACCTCACCGACCCGGATGCCGTGGCCGCCGCCGCGCGCGACCTGCCCCTCGAGATCGGAACCGACCCCGACGCCCCCACCGTGGTCGTCGGGGGCACCGACGTCGGCGAGGCCATCCGCACCACGCAGGTCAGCACCGCGGTCTCCGTGGTCGCGACGAACCTCGAGGTGCGCGCGGTGCTCCAGCAGCGGCAGCGCGACCTGATGGCGCGCATCGCCGAGCAGACCGGGGGAGTGGTGGCCGAGGGCCGCGACATCACCACGGTCGTGGCGCCCGACGCCCGGGTGCGGGTGCTGCTCACGGCGTCGGAGGAGGCGCGGCTGCGGCGTCGCTCGGCCGAGCTGCACGGTGCCGTCGACGCGGCCGCGGTCGAGGCCACTCGTGACCAGGTGGTACGGCGCGACCGCGACGACTCGACCGTGTCGGCGTTCACCGAGGCCGCCGAGGGCGTGGTGCTCGTCGACACCTCCGAGCTGGACTTCGACGCCAGTGTCGAGGCCGTGCTCGACGTCGTCGCCGCCGAGACGGCGGAGTGAGCCCGAGCCCTCGGCAGGGCCGGGCCGGGCACCTCGTCTCCCGCACCGGTTTCGCCCTCCTGTACTCGGCCCGGGTCGCCGGCGCCTCGAACGTGCCGGCCGCCGGTCCGGTCGTCCTCGCGGCGAACCACACCGGCTACCTCGACGGGGCGCTCGTGCTGGCGATGTGCCCGCGTCCCAGTCACTTCCTGGTGCTCGCGAAGACCTTCGAGGGGGTCGTCGGGCGGGTGATGCGCTGGACCGGCCAGATCCCCATCGACCAGGGCCGCGGAGACCGCACCGCACTGGGCCGGGCGCTCGAGGTGCTGGGCCGTGGCGGTGTCATCGGCATCTTCCCGGAGGGAGGACGGGGGAGGGGTGACCTCGCCTCCGCCGGGAAGGGGGTCGCCTGGCTCGCGCTGCAGTCCGGGGCGGTCGTCGTGCCGGCCGCCTGCCTGGGCACCCGCCGCACCGGCGACCTCGCGGCGTCCTGGCCGCGGCTGCGCTCCCGGCTGGTCGTCGACTTCGGCCCACCGGTCGTGCTCGACCTGCCCGACGGTCTCCCCGGTCGGGCCCGCCTCGAGCTGGCCACCGAGCAGATCCGAACCGCGCTGGTCGCCCACGTGCACGCGGCGGCGGGGCGGCACGGCATCCCGCTGCCGACCGACGTGCCCCCGGACCTGCTGGACTGAGGCACCTCGCCGGTGGGGGACAATGGTGGGATGAGCACCGAGGACCCCACACTGCAGACCCAGGACTCCGCCGCCGCCGTCGAGCGGGCGCTGCGGGTCGGGCTGGAGGACTTCGAGCTCAGCGACGAGGACCGCGCCCTGCTCGAGCGTGGCGACGCCGCCCTCGACGCCGAGGCCACCCGCGGGCCGCTGCCGGTCGTCGCGGTGATCGGCCGCCCGAACGTCGGCAAGTCGACCCTGGTCAACCGGATCATCGGCCGCCGCGAGGCCGTCGTCGAGGACGTGCCCGGGGTCACCCGCGACCGCGTCGCCTACGACGCCGAGTGGGTCGGCCACGAGTTCACGCTCGTCGACACCGGCGGCTGGGCCATCGACGCGACCGGCATCCACCTGCGGGTCGCCGAGCAGGCGGAGATCGCCGTCGAGCTCGCCGACGTCGTGCTCTTCGTCGTCGACGCCACGGTCGGGGCCACCGACGACGACGAGAACTGCGTCAAGCTGCTGCGCCGTGCCGGCAAGCCGGTGGTGCTCATCGCGAACAAGGTCGACGACCAGCGCACCGAGGCCGATGCCGCGACGCTGTGGAACCTGGGTCTGGGCCAGCCGTGGCCCGTCTCGGCCCTGCACGGCCGGGGGAGCGGCGACGCCCTCGACGCCCTGCTCGAGGTGCTCCCCGAGGTCTCCGCCATGGGCGGGGCGTACGAGCGTGGCGGTCCGCGACGGGTCGCGCTGCTCGGCCGGCCGAACGTCGGCAAGTCCTCGATGCTCAACAAGCTCGTCGGTCACGACCGGGTCGTCGTCGACAGCGTGGCGGGCACCACCCGCGACCCTGTCGACGAGATGGTCGAGCTCGGCGGCAAGACGTGGCGGTTCGTCGACACCGCCGGCATCCGGCGCCGCGTGCACCAGACCCGCGGCTCCGACTTCTACGCCTCGCTGCGCACCCAGACCGCGCTCGAGAAGGCCGAGGTGGCCGTGGTGCTCGTCGACGCCTCGGAGGTCATCTCCGAGCAGGACGTGCGCGTCATCCAGCAGGTCATCGACGCCGGCCGTGCCCTGGTCATCGCCTACAACAAGTGGGACCTCACCGACGAGGAGCGCCGCCACTTCCTCGAGCGCGAGATCGAGCGCGACCTCGTGCAGATCCCGTGGGCGCCGCGGGCCAACGTCTCGGCGCGCACCGGCCGGCACATGGACAAGCTGGTGCCGGCGCTCGAGACGGCCCTGGACTCGTGGGAGACGCGCATCTCCACCGGCCGGCTCAACGCCTTCCTCGGCGAGATCGTCGCGTCGCACCCGCACCCGGTGCGCGGCGGCAAGCAGCCCCGCATCCTCTTCGCGACCCAGGCCGGCACGCGGCCACCGCGGTTCGTGCTGTTCGCGTCGGGCTTCATCGAGGCCGGCTACCGGCGGTTCGTCGAGCGTCGCCTGCGCGAGGAGTTCGGCTTCGACGGGACGCCGATCGAGATCTCGGTGCGGGTGCGCGAGAAGCGCTCCCGCCGTTGACCGAGTCGGAGCCCGTGCGGGTCGTGGGCGATTCGGTGGCCCCGCCGCACATGGGATAAGGTTTCGACGCTCCCGTCCGGGGGCAGCCACGGGCTGTGGCGCAGCTTGGTAGCGCACTTGACTGGGGGTCAAGGGGTCGCAGGTTCAAATCCTGTCAGCCCGACTGTTGTTTGTGCAGGTCAGAGGCCTGCGAGGTCGTGGAAGCGGCGTTTCGTGCAACATACGTGCAACAAGGAACCGGCGAGCCATCGCCGACGCGGGGCCGGGCTCCGCGGGGATCGCGCTCCCAGCGGACGGGCAGCACCACCCCGCTGAACTGGGCAAACACGATGGCCGCCTCGGCAGCCGCCACTGGATGGCTGTCTGCGTGACCCTTCTGGTCTCAGGACTTGAGATTCGATCGGAGACTCGGCCCGACCAGGCTCTTCGGGGCCATCGCAGCCCGCGAGCACGGATGGCGACCCGCTTGAACGGCACCTGGAGCTCTGAACCAGAGCGCGGTCGCAGGCCGAACGACGCGTCCTGACCGGTGCAGCCCAGCGTCGCTGGCCGACCTCAACTCCGGGCTGTGGGGATGCGCACCATGAGGCGGTCGACGTCCTCAGGGTCGACTCGGATGACCCGGGGACCGTTGCGGTAGGCGACGAGGTCGCCGCTGGCGACTCTTCGGCGCAGGGTGCGGATGCTCAGCCCAGTGCGTTCGGCGGCTGAGGAGAGGGACTCGAACTCTCGGTGGACTTTCGTGGTCATGACTACCTCCTGCTTCCTAAAGCCCGCTGACGGGCCT
>DASQEZ010000290.1:0-8611 GCA_035633415.1 Ornithinibacter sp.
ACCGTCGGGGTCGAGCGGGACGATGGTGAGGGGCTCCTCGCCCGCCGGAAGGTCGACGTAGACCGCGAGGGGTGCCCCGCCGGACAGGGCGGGCGCGCCGCCGAGGGGCGGCAGCGTCGGCAGCTCGAGCGCTGACATCCGCACCATCCGGCCGCGCGAGGTGACCAGCGCGAACTCGCCTCGCGCCGTGGTGCGCACGGCACCGACGACGGCATCGTGCTTGGCCCGGCCGCCCTCGCTCGGCACCGGGTCGGCGGTCGAGGTGCGGGCGAGCAGGCCGGTCGACGAGAGGAGCACCCAGCACGGGTCGTCGGTGACCTCGAGCGGGGTCGCGACCGAGGCCGGGGTGCCGGCGGACTCCAGCAGCACCGTGCGACGGGGGGTGCCGTGGGCCTTGGCGACGTCGGCGAGCTCGCTGGACACGGTGCGGTGGAGGAGCTTCTCGTCGGCGAGGATCGCCTCGAGCTCCTCGATCTGGCGCAGCAGCTCGTCACGCTCGGTCTCGAGCTCGATCCGCGAGAACCTGGTCAGGCGGCGCAGCTGGAGCTCGAGGATGTAGTCGGCCTGGGCGTCGGACAGGTCGAAGACCGAGATGAGCCGGGCCTTGGCCATGGCGGTGTCGTCGGAGCCGCGGATCAGCTGGATGACCTCGTCGATGTCGACGATCGCGACGAGCAGGCCCTCGACGAGGTGCAGGCGGTCCTTGCGCTTGCGCAGCCGGTACTCGGTTCGCCGCTTCACGACCCCGATGCGGAACCCGACGTAGGTGCGCAGCAGGTCCTTCAGGCCCAGCGTGCGGGGCTGCCCGTCGACGAGCGCGACGTTGTTGATGCCGAAGGAGTCCTCCATCGGGGTGAGCTTGTACAGCTGCTCGAGCACGGCATCGGGGTTGAAGCCGTTCTTGACCTCGAAGACCAGGCGCAGGCCGTGCTTGCGGTCGGTGAGGTCTTTGACGTCGCTGATGCCCTGCAGCTTCTTGGACTGCACGAGCGTCTTGACCCGTTCGATGACCTTCTCCGGGCCGATGAGGTAGGGCAGCTCGGTGACCACGATGCCCATCCGGCGCGGCGTGAGCTTCTCGACGCGGGCGGTGGCGCGGGTGCGGAAGCTGCCGCGGCCGGTGAGGTAGGCGTCGCGGACGCCGTCGAGGCCGACGATCCGGCCGCCGCCGGGCAGGTCCGGGCCGGGCACGAACTTCATCAGGTCGTCCAGCGAGCAGTCCGGGTGGCTGATGAGGTTCCGGGCCGCGCCGATGACCTCGACGAGGTTGTGCGGGGCCATGTTCGTGGCCATGCCGACGGCGATGCCCGACGCGCCGTTGACGAGCAGGTTGGGGTAGGCGGCCGGCATCACGCCGGGTTGGGTCAGCGAGTCGTCGTAGTTCGGGACGAAGTCGACGGTGTCCTCGTCCAGCCCCGCCACCATGAGCAGGGCGGCCGGGGCCATCCGGGCCTCGGTGTAGCGCGAGGCGGCCGGGCCGTCGTCGAGCGAGCCGAAGTTGCCGTGGCCGTCGACGAGCGGCAGGCGCATGGTGAAGGGCTGGGCCATGCGCACGAGGGCGTCGTAGATCGCCTGGTCGCCGTGCGGGTGGTACTTGCCCATGACCTCGCCGACGACCCGGCTGGACTTCACGTGCGGGCGGTCGGGGCGCAGGCCCAGCTCGCTCATCCCGAACAGGATGCGGCGCTGCACCGGCTTCAGGCCGTCGCGCGCGTCGGGCAGGGCACGCGAGTAGATGACGCTGTAGGAGTACTCGAGGAACGCGCTGCGCATCTCCTCCTCGACGTCGATGTCGACGATCCGCTCGGCGAAGTCCTCGGGGGGAGGCGGCGTGCTGCTGCGCTTGGCCATGGGGTGGGGCTCGGCTCCGGGTCGATCAGGGTCGCGGCGGCGCCGCGACGGGGGTCCGCACCATCATCACGAACCCGGCTCCCGCATCACTTCCGACACTCCGGGGTTCCCGAAGCGGCCGACGTGCAGGACGTCGTCGAGCGGGCGTCGCCGGCGGGTCCGCGCCGACCCCGACACCCGTTCCGCCTCGTGGCCCAGTGCGACCACACCGACGATCCGGCGGCCGGTGGGGATGCCGTGCGCCTCACGGACCGCCTCGTGCCGCTCGACCGGCACCCCGAAGAACAGTGCCCCGAGGCCGGCATCCGCAGCGCCGAGCAGCATGACCATCGCCGCCATGGCGGTGTCGGTGTCCCAGTAGGGCACCGGCCAGTGGTCGGTGGACCGGTCGGCCCAGCCCTTGTCCGGCTCTGCGTACCGGTCGAGGTAGGCGCCCGGGTCGGACAGGCACAGCACGAGCGCCGGGGCGGCCGACACACCCCGGCGCCAGGCGTCCGGGGGCGTGCCGTCGTCGGTCGCCGCCCAGAACCGCTCGCGGTCGGCCGGGTCGAGCAGGACCACGAAGTCCCAGCCCTGGCTGAAGCCGGCGCTCGGGGCGCGCACGGCCAGCCCGACCAGGTCGCGCACGACCTCCGGGGCCACGGACGCGGCCGGGTCGAAGCGGCGCACCATGCGGCGGTGCAGGACGGCGTCGCGGAGCTCCACAGTGGCCAGTGTGCCTGCACCTGAGCCGGTGGGCCGGGGTGGCACGATGGTGCCCATGGACGAGCCGCTCCCACCGGGGTACCCCGCGGAGTGGGAGGCCGACGTCGTCCTGCGCGACGGCACGGTCGCCCACGTCCGGCCGATCTGCCCGGCCGATGGTGACGGCATCCGGCGGTTCCATGCCGCCCAGTCCGACGAGTCGATCTACCTGCGCTTCTTCGCACCGCTGCGCCAGCTGAGCGACGCCGACGTGTTCCGGTTCACCCACGTCGACTACGCCGACCGGGTGGCCCTGGTCGCGACGATGCGCGAGGAGATCATCGGCATCGGCCGCTACGACCGGATCGACGCCCACAGCGCGGAGGTGGCCTTCAACATCAGCGACCACTTCCAGGGCAAGGGCATCGGCTCGGTGCTGCTCGAGCACCTGGCCGCGATCGCCCAGGAGTTCGGCATCGCCCGGTTCACGGCGGAGGTGCTGCCGCAGAACCGCAAGATGCTCTCGGTGTTCTCCGACGCCGGCTACGACGTCAAGCGTCACATCGAGGACGGGGTCGTCGAGGTCGGCTTCGACATCGAGCCCACCGACTCGTCCAAGGCCGTGGCGATGTCACGCGAGCACCGCGCCGAGGCCCTGAGTGTGCGCTCGATCCTGCACCCGAGCACGATCGCCCTCATCGGGGCGAGCCGGCGCCGGGACTCGGTCGGCAGCCAGCTGCTCGACCGACTGGTCGAGGCCGGCTTCACCGGCACGATCCACCCGGTCAACCCCAACGTGCGCACCCTGCGCCGGCGCACGGCCTACCCGTCGGTCGTCGCGGTGCCGGGACAGGTCGACCTCGCGGTCGTCGCGGTGCCCTCGCACGCCGTGCTCGAGGTCGTCGACGAGTGCGCGGAGGCCGGGGTGAAGTCGCTGCTCGTCGTCTCGTCCGGGTTCGCGGAGGAGGGGCGTGACGGGGAGCGGCTCCAGGCCGAGCTGCTGCGCCGCGCCCGAAACGCCGGCATGCGCGTGGTCGGCCCCAACTCCTTCGGGCTGATCAACAACGACCCCGCGGTGCGGCTCAACGCCTCGCTCGCGCCGACCCTCCCGCCGCACGGCCAGGTCGGGCTCTTCGCACAGTCCGGTGCGCTGGGCATCGCGGTGCTCGCGTCCGCGGCGCGCCGCAACCTCGGCATCTCGACCTTCGGGTCGGCGGGCAACCGGGTCGACGTGTCCGGCAACGACTTCATGCAGTACTGGATCGACGACGACTCGACGAGTGCGGTCGGGCTGTACCTCGAGTCGATGGGCAACCCGCGCAAGTTCTCCCGCATCGCGCGCAACCTGGCTCTGATCAAGCCGGTCATCGTCGTGAAGTCCGGGGTCTCCGCCTTCGGCGTGCCACCGGGTCACCGCGTGCGCCGCACCAAGGCCCGCCCCGAGGTGTTCGCCGCGATGCTCAAGCAGGCCGGCGTCATCCGGGTCGAGAACGTCCACCAGCTCTTCGACATCGCCCAGCTCGTCGCGCACCAGCCGTTGCCCGCGGGCGACCGGGTCGCCATCGTCGGCAACTCCACGGCGCTGGGTACCCTCACCGCCGACGCCTGCACGAGCTGGGGGCTCACCGTGTCGCACGGGCCGGTCGCGCTGCCCACCGAGGCGACCGCCGCGCAGTTCCGCACGGCGCTCGACGCCGCCTTCGCCGACCCCAGGGTCGACTCGGTGCTGACCTGCTTCATCCCGCCCCTGGTCACGGTCGACGAGGATGTCGCAGCCGCGGTCCGCGACGCAGCGGCCGGCTCCGGGAAGCCCTGTGCGGCAACCTTCCTGGGCATGCGTGGTGTCGACGACGGGCACTCCTCCGTGTCGGGCACCGGTGGCTCGAGCTCCGCCATCCCGGTCTACACGATGCCCGAGGACGCCGTGCGCGCCGTCGCGGCGGCCACCCGCTACGGACAGTGGCGGGCCAAGGACCACGGCACGCCGGTCGCGCCCGCCGGCATCAACCGGCGCATCGCCGAGGACGTCGTCCACACGGTGCTGTCCGTCGACCCCAAGGGTCGCCGGCTCACCCACGACGAGGCGGCCGCGCTGCTGGCGGCCTACGGCATCGACGTCTGGGGCAAGGAGGACGCGCACACCTCCGACGAGGCCGTCGCCGCCGCCGAGCGGGTCGGCTACCCGGTCGTGCTGAAGTCGACGGCACCGATGCTGCGTCACCAGGGTGGCGTCGGCGGCGTGCGGGTCGACCTGCGCACCGAGGCGTCGCTACGGGCCGCCTGGGAGTCCCTCACCGAGCGACTGGCGCCCCTGGACGCCGACCGGCTGGTCGTGCAGAAGATGGCGACCCCGGGGGTGCCGTGCGTCATCACGTCCGACGAGGACCCGCTGTTCGGCCCGGTGATCGGCTTCAGCGTGGCCGGGATGCCGACCGAGCTGCTCGACGACATCGCCTACCGGATCCCCCCGCTCACCGACGTCACGGTGTCCGAGCTGATCTCGGCGGTCAAGGCCGCCCCGGTGCTGCACGGCCACCGCGGAGCCACACCGGTGCACCGGGCGGCCCTGGCCGACCTCATCGCCCGGGTGTCGGTGCTCGCCGACGACCTCGCCGAGGTCGCCTCCCTCGTTCTCAACCCGGTCAACGCCCACCCGGGCGGCGTCGAGGTGCTCGGCGCCGAGATCGTCCTGGCGCCCGCCCCCCGCCGGGCCGACCCCGGCCGGCGCTCGCTGACCTGAGTCGGTCCCGGCCCCGTCCGGGCGGCCGGGCCGACGCGGGCCCGTCCGGGGACGGGCACAATGGAGGCATGAGCAGTCCCTCCGACGCCCCCGTCCTGCCCGCGGACCTCACCGACGCGATCGTGCGGGCGGGCTACTACCCCGCCCTGGTCGCCGACGTCGTCGCCGCTGCCCTGGTGCGGGAGCCCATCGAGAACCACCTCGTGCACCTCGAGACCACGTTCGACCGTGACGTCGTGCGGCGCCACATCACCGTGCTGGTCCTGACCCCGACGCGGCTGCTCATCGCCCACGCCGACGACCACGCCGACGAGCCGCCGGCCCCCCAGGACGTCGCGACCGCCACGACCGAGTCGATCCCGCTGTCGGCAGTGCGCGGCGTCATGCTCACCCACGTCGTCGAGAACCCGTCGACCTACGTGCCCGGAAGCCTGGGTCGGGAGATCTCGCTGACCCTGGGCTGGGGGACCGTGGCCCGACTCGACCTCGTGCCCGCCTCGTGCGCCGACCCCGAGTGCGACGCCGACCACGGCTACGAGGGCACCATCACCGGCGACGACATCGCGCTGCGGATCTCCGCGGCCGCCGACGGCGACGACGCCCTCTCGCAGGCGCTGGCGTTCGCCCGCGACCTGTCCGCGGCCATCGGCCAGGCCTGAGCCGCCAGGTGAGGCCCACCGGCGACCCGTCCGCGCAACCTCCGGTCGGTCCCGGGCCCTCGCTCGCCGACGTCCTGCCCAGCGTCGCCCGCAGCCTCGGCGTCGCGTGGGGCGGCGCCTCCACGGACCGGCCGGGCTTCGACCTGCCGCCCACCCGTCGGGCCGTGACCGTGCTCGTCGACGGCCTCGGCCACGACCTGCTGGTGCGCCGCGCCGGCCACGCGCCGTGGCTGCGCGCGCACCTGTCCACCACCCACCGGGTGGTCAGCGGCTTCCCGTCGACGACGGCGACGTCGATGGGCACCTTCGGCACCGGCCTGGCCGCCGGCGCCCATGGGATGCTCGGCTACGAGGTGCTCGTGCCCGGTACCGACCGGCTGCTCAACGAGCTGTCCTGGGAGGGCGGTCCGAACCCGCGCACCTGGCAACCTCACGAGACCCTGTTCGAGACCGTGGCCCGGGCCGGTGTCGAGGTCGTGCGGGTCGGCCCGGCCTACTTCGACGGCTCGGGGCTGACCGAGGCCGCCCTGCGCGGCGGCCGGTTCGCCGCTGCCGCGACCCTCCCGGCCCGGGTCGACGCCACGCTGGCCGCCGTGCGCTGCGCGCCGCGGGCCCTGGTGCACCTCTACTGGGGTGACCTCGACAAGATCGGCCACGTGCACGGCTGTGACTCCTGGCAGTGGGGCGACGAGCTCGAGAGCATCGACCGCGAGCTCGCCCGGCTCGCCGCGCGCCTTCCCGACGACTGCTCGCTCACCGTCACCGCCGACCACGGCATGGTCGACTCACCCCACGAGCTGCGCCTCGACGTCGCCCACGAGCCCCTGCTCGCCGCAGGGGTGCGGCACGTCACGGCCGAGGCCAGGGCACCGCAGCTGTACGTCGAGCCGGGGGCGGGTGCCGACGTACGGGCCGCCTGGAGCGCCGTGCTCGGTGACCGGGGAATGGTCCTCGCCCGCGACGACGCCGTGGCCGCCGGGTGGTTCGGGCCGGTCGCCGCTGACAACCTGCCCCGGATCGGCGACGTCGTCGTCGCGATGCGCGGCCGGTTCGCCGTCGTCGACTCGCGCCGGGCCCGCGCCGAGCTGCTCGCGCTGCGTGGTCTGCACGGCTCGCTGAGCGACGACGAGGTGGCCGTGCCGGTCGTGCACGTGCCACCCGCCCGCATCGCCTAGGGTGTCGCGTCGTGGCGGATCTGGTCTTCTTCTCGGGAACGATGGACTGCGGCAAGTCGACCCTTGCCCTCCAGATGGACCACAACAACGCCGTGCGCGGACGTGAGGGCCTGATCTTCACCAAGCTCGACCGGATGGGCGAGTCGGTGCTGTCCTCGCGCCTGGGGCTCTCGACCGCGGCCATCGAGGTCGACGACGACCTCGACTTCTGGGACGTCGTCGTCGAGCGGCTCACCTCGGGCGCCCGCGTGGACTACCTCATCTGTGACGAGGCGCAGTTCTACACCCCCACCCAGGTCGAGCAGCTCGCCCGGGTCGTCGACGAGATGGGCATCGACGTCCACGCCTTCGGCATCACCGCCGACTTCCGCACCCAGCTCTTCCCCGGCTCGCGCCGGCTCATCGAGCTGGCCGACCGGGTGCAGCTGCTCCAGGTGGAGGCGCTGTGCTGGTGTGGCCGCAAGGCCACCCACAACGCGCGCATCGTCGACGGCGTCATGGTCGTCGAGGGTGAACAGGTCGTCGTCGGCGACACGGCCGCCGCCAGCACGGGTCTCGTGGAGTACGAGGTGCTGTGCCGCCGGCACTACATGCGCCGGATGAACAGCTCGGCCGCCCGGGCCGCCTCACCGTCGCCGGACACCCTGCCCTTCGACCTCGACGTCTGCCCGCTGCCGCCTCGCCCCTGACCGCCGCGCGCCGAGGGGTCCGAGCCGGTCAGGCGGAGCCGCCGCCCCGGGTGCCGAAGACGATGTCGTCCCAGCTCGGAACGCTCGGGCGGCCCTTGCGCGACGCAGATGGCCGGCTCGGCCCACTCGAGTCCCCGCGCCCGCCGTCGGGGGCGGGATGCTCGGGCCGCGGGGCGTCACCGGTCCGCACGCTCGGGTGGTCGGACTCGTGGTCGGGCCAGCCGCCGACGACGTCACCGGAGTCGGTGGGCTCCTCCAGGTGCGCGGAGACGGGGTTGCGCCCACGGGCCGCCGGCGGAGGAGGTGCCTGCGAGAGGTCGGTCACGAGGTCCTCGATGGGCAGGGCGTCGGCGCGCGGCCGGTCGTCGCCCGGAGTGCCCGAGGGGGAGGGGCGCCGACGGCGACGACCGCGGGTCGAGTGCTCGCGCATCGCGGCCATCAGGTCGATCGGCTCGTGCGGCTGGCGCTCCCGGCTGGCGCGGTCGACCCCGCCGTCGGCGTCGATGTCGTAGACGTCGGAGTCGCCGTTCAACCCCGCGCTGTGCGGTGTGGGGATGGCGCCCGGCTCGGCCTCCTCGCTCAGCCAGCGGGCCTCGTCGTTGGTCGCGGTGACCGAACCGCTCAGGGGCTCGTAGCGCCAGGTCGCGGTGCGCTGCCGCCCACCGGCGGCGAAGGTCAGGTTCAGCTGCCAGACGCCCTCGTCGTCGCGGCAGGAGTCCCACTCGACGTCGTCGCGGTCGACCCCCCGGTCGTGCAGGCGCTCCGACACCCGTTCGGCGAGGGTCACCGGGCCGGCTCCACGGCTGCCGACGG
>DASQEZ010000291.1:0-14701 GCA_035633415.1 Ornithinibacter sp.
CCAGCACCGCGCCGGCATGCAGACCTCGAAGACGATCATCGCCGTGAACAAGGACGAGGAGGCACCGATCTTCGAGCTCGTCGACTTCGGTGTCGTCGGCGACCTGTTCGCGGTGCTGCCGCAGGCCACCTCCGAGGTCAGGAAGCGCAAGGGCTGACCCGGCACACGACCACCGCCCACGAGGCGGTTGCCGCGCGAGCGGACGACGGAGGGCGACCGAACCGGTCGCCCTCCACCGTTTCCCAGCACGGGGCTGCATGATGGGCCCATGACGTCCAGGAGGCCGGCGTCGCCATGGGTGCTGACCCTGTGGTGGGGCGCCATCGGTGCCCTCGCGTCCTTCGGGGTCGCCGGGCTGGCGAGCATCGGGCTCTTCCTGCTGGTCGGTGCAGCCGTGCTCCTCGGTGTCGCGCTCGCCGTGCCCGAGCTGCGCCGCCCCTGCGTGCCCGGGTTGCTCGTCGGGCTGTCGATCGCACCGCTGTACATCGCCTGGCTCAACCGCAGCGGGCCGGGCCTGGTCTGCACGACGACGTCGGACCAGTCCTCCTCCTGCGTGGACCAGTGGAGCCCGTGGCCGTTCGTCGCCACCGGTGTGCTCCTGGCGGTCGGCGGGCTGGGCCTGCTGGTGCACGACCGGTGGCGTTCCGGACGGTCGGCCGCCGCCGTCGCCGGCGCGGCCGGGTCCTCGTCACGCACGTAGACTCGACTTCCGTGACGGCCTACCTCGACCACGCGGCGACGACCCCGATGCTGCCGGCCGCGGTCGAGGCCCTGACCGAGCAGTCCACCCGGGTCGGCAACGCCTCGTCGCTGCACACCTCCGGCCGCGCCGCCCGCGCCGTCGTCGAGGAGTCGCGCGAGCGGATCGCCTCGGTGCTCGGTGCGCGCCCCTCGGAGGTCGTGTTCACCTCCGGTGGGACCGAGGCCGACAACCTCGCGGTCAAGGGCACCCATGCCGCCCGGCAGGGTGCCGACCCCGCCCTCACGCGTCTCGTCGTGAGCGCCATCGAGCACCACGCGGTACTCGACCCGGTGGAGTTCCTCGTGGCGCAGGGCGCCTCGGTCAGCTGGCTCGAGCCCGACCGCTGCGGCCACGTCGCGGTCGACGACCTGCGCGAGACCCTCGCCGCCGCCCAGGACGTCTCGCTGGTCAGCGTCATGTGGGCGAACAACGAGGTCGGCACCGTGCAGCCCGTCGCCGAGCTCGCCGCAGTGGCGCACGAGCACGGTGTCCCCTTCCACACCGATGCCGTGCAGGCGGTCGCGCACCTGCCCGTGCGTTTCGACGAGTCCGGAGCCGACCTGATGACCGTCTCCGGCCACAAGGTCGGGGGCCCGCTCGGCGTCGGCGCCCTGTTGGCCAGGCGTGACGCCCGGGTGGTGCCGCTGGCCCACGGCGGCGGCCAGGAGCGGCAGGTGCGCAGCGGCACGCTGGACGTTCCCGGCATCCGTGCCCTGGCCGTCGCCCTCGAGGAGACCGTCGCGATGCGCGACGTCGAGGCCAAGCGGGTCATGGTGCTGCGGGACCGGCTCGTCGAGGGCGCCCTCGGTCTCGGTCTGGGCATCACGGTCAGTGGCTGCTGGACCGCGGGTGACACCACCCGCCGGCTACCGGGGAACGCCCACCTCGTCGTGCCGGGGTGCGAGGGCGACTCCCTGCTGTACCTGCTCGACGCCGCTGGGGTCGAGTGCAGCACCGGATCGGCCTGCCAGGCCGGGGTGCCGCAGCCCAGTCACGTGCTGCTGGCGATGGGGCTGACCGAGGCCCAGGCCCGTGGCGCACTTCGGCTCTCGCTCGGCCACACCTCCACCGAGGCCGACGTCGACGCGTTCCTGTCGGCCCTGCCGGCCGTCGTCGAGCGGGCCCGGCGGGCGGGAGGCCTGCTCTGATGCGTGTCGTCGCCGCGATGTCGGGCGGGGTCGACTCCGCGGTCGCTGCCGCCCGCATGCTCGACGCGGGCCACGAGGTCGTCGGGGTGCACCTCGCGCTGTCCCGGTCCGCGGCGACGCTGCGCGAGTCGGCGCGTGGCTGCTGCACCATCGAGGATGCCGGTGACGCCCGCCGGGTCGCGGACCGGCTCGGCATCCCGTTCTACGTCTGGGACCTCGCGAGCCGCTTCGAGCGCGACGTGGTCGACGACTTCGTCGCGGAGTACGCAGCGGGGCGCACGCCGAACCCGTGCCTGCGGTGCAACGAGCGGATCAAGTTCGCGGCGTTGCTCGACCGGGCCGTGGCGCTCGGGTTCGACGCGGTCGCCACCGGTCACTACGCGCGCATCGTCGAGGGGCCCTCGGGCCGGCGCGAGCTGCACCGGGCGGTGGACCACGCGAAGGACCAGTCCTACGTGCTCGGGGTGCTCGACGCCGACCAGCTCGCCCGGTCGTTCTTCCCCCTGGGCGACTCGACCAAGACGCAGGTCCGCGAGGAGGCCGCCTCCCGAGGCTTCTCGGTGGCGGGGAAGCCGGACAGCCACGACATCTGCTTCATCCCGGACGGCGACACCCGTGCCTGGCTGACCCGCCGGCTGGGGGAGCGGCCGGGTGAGCTCGTCGACGCGGTGTCGGGCGAGGTCGTGGGAACCCACGCCGGAGCTCACGGGTTCACCGTGGGTCAGCGACGCGGGCTCGGGCTCGACCGGTCCTCGCTCGACGGAGAGCCGCGCTACGTCGTGTCGGTCGACGCGCCGACCGACACCGTGGTCATCGGCACCGCCGACCTGCTCGGGGTCGACGTGGTCGAGGGCGACCACCTGCGCTGGTGCGGCCCGGCACCCACGGGCGAGGTCCGCGTGGGAGCCCAGGTGCGCGCCCACGGTGCGGAGGTGGTGGCCACGGCGACCGTCGCCGCCGATGCCGTGCGCGTCGTCCTCGAGGAGCGACTGCGCGGTGTCGCCCCGGGACAGTCGGTGGTGCTGTACGAGGGCACCCGGGTCGTCGGGTCGGCAACCATCAACGGCACCGCTCGCGCCTGAGCGCTCGGCCGCGCACCCGGCATCAGCAGGGCACGCAGGAGTTCGGATGCCGCGCAGCAACTGGTGCGTGCGATCCGAACTTCCGCGTTCCCGGACGGACGCCGCGATGGGTGCGGGAATGATTGAAGGGTCAACTACCGTTGGACCCCCTGCCTCCCACGTCGGAGGATGGACCACCCGAAGGAGCTGATTCCCATGCCGGCCGTGACCGTCGACAACATCCTGACGCTTCCCCGCGTCACCGAGCCCGTCACCGAGGCCGTCTCGCGCCCGGTGCGCTCGTTGACCACCGCACCGTCAGGTGTCGAGGGCGAGGGGTTCCCGGTGCGCCGCGCGTTCGCCGGCGTCGACCTCGCCGCGCTCGACCCGTTCATCCACATGGACCAGATGGGCGAGGTCGAGTACGCCCCGGGCGAGCCGAAGGGCACCGCGTGGCACCCCCACCGCGGCTTCGAGACCGTCACCTACATCATCGACGGCACCTTCGTGCACCAGGACTCCAACGGCGGCGGTGGCACGATCACCAACGGAGACACCCAGTGGATGACGGCGGGCTCGGGCCTGCTGCACATCGAGGTGCCGCCGGAGTCGCTCGTGATCTCCGGTGGGCTTTTCCACGGCCTGCAGCTGTGGGTCAACCTGCCCAGGACGATGAAGATGTCGCCGCCGCGCTACCAGGACATCCGTGGCGGCGACGTCGCCCTGCTCTCGAGCCCCGACGGCGGCGCGCTGGTGCGCGTCATCGCCGGAGAGCTCGACGGGCACCAGGGCCCCGGCATCACGCACACGCCGATCACCGTGCTGCACGCGACGGTGGCCCCGGGCGCGCGGGCCCGGCTGCCGTGGAACCAGGACTACAACGCCCTGGTCTACGTGCTCAACGGCACGGGCACGGTCGGTCCCGACCGCCGCCCGATCCGGATGGGACAGCTCGCGGTGCTCGGCGCAGGCGACGTCATCGAGGTCGGTGCCGACGAGACCCAGGAGAGCCGCAGCCCGAGCCTGGACCTCTACGTACTCGGTGGGCGACCGATCCGTGAGCCCGTCGCGGCGTACGGGCCGTTCGTCATGAACACCCGCGAGGAGCTCGTGCAGGCGTTCGAGGACTTCCAGGCCGGCCGGCTCGGCACCATCCCGACCGAGCCCCACCCCGGGCACGACGTGCTCTGACGTCGCGGACCACTCGCGGACACCACGACACCCCCGGCCCCGCGGTCGGGGGTGTCGTCGCGTCCCAGGGCTCCTGTTACCGCGCAGGACTCGCTGGGATCACGGCGAGTCCTGCGCGGTAACCAGCGCTTTCGGGTCGAGCGCCCCTAGGCGGGCGCGGCGGCCGGCGGCTCGCCGAGGGCCACCAGCGCGAGCCGGCGCACCCGCTGGAAGTCCTCGTCGGTGTAGACGCCGTTGACCCCGGAGATCGCGGCCAGGCGCATGCCGTGTCGCAGGCCGAGCTGGTAGATCTCCTTGACCTTCTCCCACTCGATGGCCCGGCCGACGGTGAAGGTCTCGTAGCGACCCTCGAGCGCCAGGGCGACGGTCTCGGCGAGGCAGGCGTAGGCGACGCCCGGCGGCAGGCCGATGTCGCGCATCCGCACGTCGGTGCCCGGCAGCTCGATCTCGCCGGACTCGACCACGATGACGTCGGGCCGCTTGGCGACGTCCTCGGCCGACAGGTCGAGCGGGCGGGCCACGTCGGTGATGACGCAGCCGGGCTTGACGTCCATGATGTCCAGCACCCGCTTGCCGGCGCCCGAGGTCGCTGTGACGATGACGTCCATCTCGGCCAGGTGCTCGCCCGGGGTCGCGGCGGCATGGACCACCGCGCGGGGGTGCTCGCGCTCGATGTCCTGCTTGAGGGCCAACAGCTTCGCCGTCTCGGGAGAGACCAGCCACAGCTCGTCGCTGGCCAGGGCCAGCAGCCGGGCACACACCGAGCCGATCGCCCCGGTGGCGCCGACCACCATCGTGCGGCCCCGGATGATGCCACCGTCGCTGCGCTCGAGGAGGCCGAGCCGGTCGACCGCCTCGTGGGCGGCCCACAGCGCTCCCGAGGCGCTGTAGCTGTTGCCGGTGGTGATCGGCAGCGAGGACTTGCGGGCGACGGTCACGCCGGCATCCCCGACGACCTTGGTGAACGCGCCCAGTCCCATGATCTGCGCCCCGAGCCCACGGGCCACCTCGGCGGCCGCGAGGAGCTTGTCGTAGGTGAACTCCGGGTCGTGGGCGAGGATCTCCTTGGGCGTGCCGCCCACCGAGATGAGCCAGCCCTCGACCTCGGCACCGGTCGGCGATGTGATGCCGGTGACGTGGCTGTAGACGGTCGGCGGCAGGTAGGCCATCGCCTTCTCCACCGCGTCGATGACCAGCGGCGGCGAGTGCCGCACGACCGTGCCGAGCGGCTCGATCTTGGTGAAGAACTTCTTCGACAGCGGGTGGATGACGAAGGCGAACCGGCTCTTGCGCCGCGGCCCGTTCGGCTGGAGCAGGCGGGGCTGGAGCCCGGCCGTGAGGATGATCTCGAGCAGGTCGTCGTCGCGCAGTCGCTCCGGAGCGCCACCGGGCGCTCGCACGGTCGCCCGCATCATCGCCTCGAGGGTGGCGACGTCGACGGTCACCTCGTAGGGCTGGGGGGTCGTGTCGACGACGAGGTCGACGTCCCGGGCGGCGAGGTCGGCGAGCTGGTCGTCGGTGACGGCCGAGGTGATGACCGCCTTGCCGTGCAGGTCGGCGAAACCGGAGGTCACGAGCTCGTGGTAGGCCGCGACGACGACGTCGCTGTCCTCGGGTCGGTGCGCCAGCCAGGAGCGGTTGGCGAGCTCGGCCGGCAGCATGGTGTCCTCGCGGACGGCCGCGTTGACCTGGCGCACCGGCCAGGTCAGGGCGCGGGCGGCCGCGCCGAGCAACGGTCGCGGGTCGAGCTGGCCGACACCGCCGCGGGCGACCGGGTCGTGGACGTCGATGTTGTCGGTGAACTCGCGCAGCACCCCGACCGTACGGGCGTGGTCGGCGCCGAGCACGACGGTGCGGGCGTTGGAGAAGTAGCCCGGCATCTCGTTCTGCACCCAGCGCACCGACCACTCCTGGAGCACCTCGTGCAGTCGGCTCCCGTCGGTGACGGTGCCGTCGGCGGCGGCGGACATCAGCCGGCGGATGGCCACGGCGGGGTCGCCGTCGAGCCTCCCGGTGGCCAGGGCCTCGGCGGCCCCGTTGACGGCGACGGCGTCCGCGAGGGCTCCCCAGCGGCGGACGAGCTCCTCCGCGGTGCGCAGGTCGCCGTCGGTGCCGATCCGCACCAGGCGGACGGGACGGCCGAGGAAATCGACGGCCACGTCGTGGTCGCGGGCGGAGGAGCCCAGGCTGATCTCGACGACCAGCAGGGGCGGGTCCGTCTGTCGTTTCCTTCGGGCGGCCACGGGCAGTTCCTTCCAGGGGGTGGTCTCAGGTCATCGCGTGGGCGTCGTACTCCGGGTGCGCCTGCATGAAGTCGAGCAGGCGGTCGGCATACGTGTCGAACGGTGGGCAGGTCAGCCCGGATGCCGTGAGGTCGCGCGTCGTGTTCGCGGTCGGGTACGTCGTCGGGGACGCGAAGTAGTCCAGGGCCTCGGCGGGCAGTCCGAGCAGGCGCTCGACGCCGGGGACGTGCTCGACCAGGGCGTGCACGGGGCGCAGGGGGAGCGGCACCCAGACGACCTTCGCGTGCCGGTGCTTCGCGAAGGTCGCGACGACCTCGCGCACGGTCGGCGGGTCGGGGTCGACGAGGGCGTAGGTCCGCCCCTCCGAGACGTCGAGCACCGACAGCTCGTCCATCGCACCGACGACGAAGTCACGCGGCACCAGGCAGACCCGCACGGTGTCGGCGTCGCCGACGGCCGGAACCACCGCCACGGTCGGCTGGCGCGCCAGGAAGGTCGCGAGGAAGTAGGGGCCGTCGTACTTCTGGGTGGCGCCGGTCGCGGAGTCGCCCACGACGATGCCGGGGCGGTAGATGGTCGCGGGGACGCCGTCGGCCATCGCCTTGCGCACGAGCAGCTCGGCCTCGTACTTGGTCTCCTCGTAGTGGTTGCGGAACTCCTGGCCCTCCTCGAGCGAGTCCTCGGGGAAGTCGCCCTCGTACCGGCCACTGACGTAGCAGGTGCTGACGTACTGCAGCCGGCGCAGCCTGGGCTGCTCGCGACAGAAGCCCAGCACGTTGCCGGTGCCCCCGACGTTCACCCGGCGCGCGATCGGCGCGGGCACCGCCAGGTCGTAGACGGCCGCCAGGTGCCACACCTCGCGCACGTCGTCCAGGCGCGCGCGCTCGACCGGGCTCAGGCCGAGCCCGCCGGCGGTGATGTCGCCCTCGATGAGCCGGATCCGGCCCATGGTGTGGGGGTGGGTGATCTCGAGCTCCTTGACCCGCGACCTGGCCAGCACGGCGTGCTGGGGCTGCACCAGGCAGACCGCCTCGACGCCGGGCCGGCGCGCGAGCAACCGGGGGAGCAGTGCAGAACCGAGGAAACCGGGGAACCCGGTCATGAGCAGCTGGGCCACGGGCATCGCCTTCTCGCACGGCCTCGCGGACTGGCGCCGGTGGGGGTCCCGGCGCCGTCACCGGATGGACCTGACCCGACTCTAGTGACCCCCGGGGGGTACTCCTGACCGAGGTTGCCCAGAACACGTCGCCGACGGCGTGATCCTGGTCGCACGAGCGACGTCGTGAGGTGCGACCGGATGCCGTGCCGCGGCATCCGGGGGGCGGCGGGCCCGACGCGCTCAGCCACCCCGCCGGCCGAGCAGGATGACCGTGGCGACGCAGCTCGCGCGCTCGCCGATGACGGCCTCCGCGTCGGCCCGCTTCGTCGGGTCGAGCACGACCAGGTCCATGGCGTCGGCCCACACCCGCGCCCGCCACGACTCCGCGAGCTGGCCGAAGGCCCACTCGTCGAGCGGGCCCATGAGCAGGTCGAGGCCCTCCGCCGCCGGGGACCACCGGCCGACGACCTCGTGCTGCACCTCGTCGGTGGTGTCGTCGATGATCGTGTTGACCAGCTCGTGGTCGTCCCGGCGTCGCTGCCTGGTCGCCTCGTCGAGGGTCGGCCAGTCGTCCAGCACGTCGACGAGCGCGAGCGCGAGGTCGTGGTTGATGTGGGCGTTGATGCCGAGCATGAGGGCCTGCAGGGGGTGGCACAGGGGGTCGGAGCACGCGTCGAGGGCCTCGCGCCAGACCGCCGGGCACACCCGCACGCCCACGACGCCCCCGTACGAGTCGACCGCGTCGAAGTAGTAGGTCGCGAAGCGGTCGAGCAGGCGGCCGACCCACACCCCGTCGTGGAAGGCGCCGGCCGCGATGTTCTCGTGCACCCGACGAGTCATGACCAGGTAGCACTCGGCGAAGACCGCGCGACGGTCACCCGCGTCGCCCCACTGCCGGGCCAGGTCCGCGAGTCGTTCCTCCGCAGTCGGGGCGCTGTCCATCGAGGGTCATCGTAGGGGCGGGAGGGTCCACGGGGCGAGGGCCGCGGCCAGGGCGCGCACGGCGGGGTCGGCCTGGGTCTCGGGGAGTCCGGCGTAGCAGAGCACCAGGCCGCGTACCGGGGCCCGGACGGCGTAGGCGGACAGCGGGCTGGCGGCCACGCCCAGCTCGGCGAGCCGCGACACGACCTCGAGGTCGTCGACGTCGTCCGGAAGGCGCAGCACGACGTGCAGCCCGGCGTCGACGCCCTCGAGGCCGGCCCCGGGAAGGTGCCGGGTCACGGCCGCGACGAGGGCGGCCCGGCGCGCGGCGTAGGTGCGGGTGACCCGCGCGTGGTGGGTGGCCAGCGCGCCCGACGCGACGAACTCGGCCAGGGCCAGGCCGGTCGCCTCGTTGACGACCAGCCCACGCGACTCCAGCTCGACCCGCAGCCGGTCGCGCAGCCGCCGCGGCGGCGCCATCCACGCCACGCGCAGCGACGGCGCCACCAGCTTGGATGCCGTGCCGATGTAGACGACGTGCTCCTGCGCCCCGGGCAGCGACCGCAGGGCGGGCAGGGGGGAGACGTCATAGCGGAACTCGCCGTCGTAGTCGTCCTCGAGCACGAGGCCGCCTGTGCGAGAGGCCCATTCGAGCAGCTGCACGCGGCGAGTGACCGGCATCCGGGCCCCCAGGGGGTACTGGTGCGAGGGGGTGACGTAGGTGGCGACGGCGTCGGGCGGAAGGAGCGCCGGGTCCAGGCCGTCGCCGTCGACCGGCACCGCGGCCACCCGCACCCCCTCGGTCGCGAAGGCCGTCCACGCCTCGGCGTAACCCGGGTCCTCGAGCGCGACGGTGGCACCGACCAGGTCGAGGGGCGCGGCGAGGGCGCGCAGGGAGGCGCCGACCCCCGGCACGACGAGCAGGTCGTCGGGCTCGACCGCGACCCCCCGGGTGCGGCGGAGGTGCTCGGCGAGCACACGGCGCAGGCGGGCATGAGGTGGACCGGCCCCGGCGTCGTTGCCGGGCACGACCGAGCCGGCGGTGCGCCAGGCGCGCCGCCACGCGGCCGGGTCGACCAGCGAGGTGTCGGGGCGGCCCGGGCGCAGGTCCCAGCGCGGCGCCTGGCGGGCGCCGCGCTCCGGCCCGGTGTCGGTGCCCCGCGGCGTGTGCACGTGGGTCACGGCCCCGGCCGCCGCGGCCCGGTCGGCGCCGTTTGCCACGACGGCGCCCGACCCGGCCCGGCTCACGACGAACCCCGCAGCGGCGAGCTCGTCGTACGCCGCGACGACGGGCCCCCGGGACAGTCCCAGCGACGCGGCCAGGGCACGGGTCGACGGCAGCGAGTCGCCCGGTCGCAGCCGCCCGGCGCGCAGCTCGCCCACGACGGCGTCGGCGATGCGGTGGCGCAGCGGCGCCGGGCCGTGCGGCACGTCGAGGGCCAGGTCGACGGAGCGGGCGGCGCGCGGCATCCAGCGACCATACTGGTCCTGTGAAACTGATGGCTACTGGATCTCGGCGAGGGCCAGTTGGTGCAGTGGACTGGGCCCGGGCAGCCCGTCGGAACGACCCGACGACGCCCTGCGCCGACCGGCGCCGACGGCTGTGGGCGTCGCGAGAGAGGATGGCACGGTGAGCGGGCTCGAGATGCGGCCGGGGTGCGAGTGCTGCGACGTCGACCTGCCCGCGGACGACGTCGGGGCGGTCGTCTGCTCGTTCGAGTGCACCTTCTGCGCGGGCTGCGCCGAGCACCTCGAGCGCCGGTGCCCGAACTGCGGCGGCTCCCTCATGCCGCGACCCACCCGGGTCGGTGACGCCCTGGCGCGCCACCCCGCCTCCTCGGCGCGGGTCGTCTCGGATGCCGGGTGCCCCGGCCCGGGGTACGCCGGGCGGGTGACCCGTGACGTGCCGGTCGAGCGGCTGGGGCGGCACGCCGAGCGCGGGCGCTCCGAGCGCGCGGCGCTCGACGCGCTCCTCGACGAGGTGCTGGCCGGAACCCTGTCGACCGTCGTCGACGGCCGGCCCTGGGTGGTGCCGATGCTCTTCGCGCGTGACGGCGACCGCATCCTGCTGCACGGCTCGACCGGAGCGGGTGCGCTGCGCCAGGTGGCGGCCGGGGCGCCTGCGGTGCTGAGCGTGACCGTCGTCGACGGGCTCGTGGTGGCCCACACGACCTTCGAGTCGTCCGCCAACTACCGCTCCGCCGTCGTCCACGGTCGGCTCACGCCGCTCGGTGACGCCGAGCGAACCACGGCGCTCGAGCTGATCTCGGAGCGCCTCATCCCCGGACGGCCCGCCGAGGTGCGGGCCATGACCCGGCGCGAGGAGGTCGCGACGCTCGCGATGGAGCTGCCGATCGTCGAGGGCCGGTGGCTGCTCAAGGAGCGCCGCGGCGGCGCCTCGGTGCCCGAGGAGGAGACCGGCGCCTGGTCGGGTGTCGTGCCGTTCCGAGTGGTCGCGGGGCAGCCCGAGCCCTCGCCGTGGTCGGCCGAGGCCGGCACGCCGGTGCCCGCGTCGGTGGCGGCACTCGTCGAGCGGTGGTCGCCGTGAGCGAGGACCTCGCCCCGG
Source organism: Ornithinibacter sp. (assembly GCA_035633415.1). Lineage (GTDB taxonomy): Bacteria > Actinomycetota > Actinomycetes > Actinomycetales > Dermatophilaceae > Fodinibacter. The sequence continues at coordinate 10,972 of DASQEZ010000291.1, forward strand.
GGGCGACGGCGGCACCGGTGCGCGCCACCGGCATCGGGTCGTGGCCGGGCACGTCGGCCCGAGAGGCGGTGCGCACGGTGCGCGACCTGCTCGTCGACGGTGAGGGGGTGGGGCTGCCGCACTGCCCCGAGACGCCGGCGCGCGGCCCGGGCGCCGAGATCATCGGCCGCGCCGCCGGCCTGCTCGTCGACCTCCACGTCGACCTCCAGCCGAGCGGGTGGCGCTTCGTCGACCGGCCGGGACTCGACTCGTCCCGCTCGGCGGCCCTGCACCGGGAGGACCTCGACGAGCTCGCCGAGGCCTACGACGGCTACCTCGGGCCGCTCAAGGTGCAGGTCGCGGGGCCCTGGACACTCGCGGCATCCCTGCGGCTCAACCGGGGTGAACGGGTCGTGGCCGACCGGGGCGCGGTGGCCGACCTCGTCGCGTCGCTGGCCGACGGCATCCAGGGGTACGTGGCCGACGTGCGTCGGCTGGTGCCGGGAGCCGAGGTCGTGCTCCAGCTCGACGAGCCGTCGCTTCCCGCCGTGCTCGAGGGGTCGCTGCCCACGTCGTCCGGCTTCGGCCGGGTGCGTGCCGTCGACCCGCACCTCGTCATGCGAGGGGTCGAGACCGTGCTCGCGGCGCACAGCGGGGCGACCGTCGTGCACTGCTGCTCCTCGGCGGCACCGCTGCCGCTGCTGCGGGCCACCGGCGCCGGGGCGCTCGCGGTCGATCTCACGGATGCGACCCCGGCCCGCTGGGAGTCGGTGGCGGCAACGCTCGACTCCGGCACGGGCATCTGGGCCGGGTGCCTGCCGACCGACGGCTCGGGCACCGACGCGGGCGCCCGCGCGCTCGTGCTGGAGGGCTTCGAGCGGTCGGGCCTGGGCAGCGACGCGCTGCGCGGACTGGTCGTCTCCCCGGCCTGCGGGTTGGCCGGGCTCACACCGCAGGGGGCTCGCACCGTTCTCCGTACGGCGCTCGACACCGCGCGCCGACTCGGAGAGGAGGTGGCGTCGTGAGGCAGCAGCCGCGCGTCCCCTGGCAGGTGAAGTACCTCGCGCTCGTGCTGATCTGGGGCTCGAGCTTCCTGCTCATGAAGGTCGGCCTCGAGTCGTTGTCGGCCGTGCAGATCTCGGGCCTGCGCATCCTCTCGGGGGCCGCGGTCATCAGCGTGCTCCTGCTGGCCCGAGGGGGTCGGCTGCCCACCGGTCGGGGTGTCTGGGGGCACCTGTTCGTCTGCGGGTTGTTCCTCGGCGCCCTGCCGTTCACGCTCTTCGCGTTGTCCGAGATCCGGATCAGCTCGGCGCTGGCCGGCATCGGCAACGCCGCCACACCGATCGCGACCGTGCTCGCCACGATGGCGATCCTGCCGGGGCAGCGGGTCACCGGCCGGCGGCTCGTCGCGGTGGGCGTGGGCTTCCTCGGCGTCATTACGATCATGCAGCCCTGGACCTCCGTCGACCGGCCCGACCTGGTCGGCTTCTCGATGGCCCTGGCCGGCGGGGCGAGCTACGGGATCGGGTGGACCTACAACCGGCGCTTCCTCAGCGGGGTCGACCTCGGCGGGCTCTCCCAGCCTGCCGCGACCCTGCTCACCGCCCTCGTGCTCATGGTGCCGGTCGTGCTCGGGTGGGCGGCGCTGCAACCCGAGGGTATCGCTGCGGTGTGGTCCTACCAGGCACCGGATGCCGGCACGTGGCTCTGGCTACCGCTCGCGTGCGTGCTCGTGCTCGGGCTCGTGGGAACCGGTTTCGCCTACACCCTGCAGTTCGACGTGGTGCGCGGCGCCGGCCCGGTCATCGGTTCGACGATCACCTACCTGATCCCGGTCGTGTCGGTGGTGCTCGGCGTGGCGGTGCTCGGCGAGCGACTGGGCCCCTGGCAGATCGTGGGCTTCGTCATCGTGCTGGGAGCGGCCTGGGTCATCAACCGCAGGCCACGCACCCCGGAGGCGGTCGTCATCCCCGAGCAGGTGAAGCCGGTCAGCGCTCCCCGGTGAGGCCGTCGCTGGAGGCCGCGTCGGCCGCGTCGGCCACCGCCCAGGCCCGCCGTGCCAGCACGGCGACGGTCAGCGAGACCAGGCCCAGGCCGATGGCGGCCAGGAGGCCGCCGAGAACCTCGCGCGGGGGGCCGGGGGCGGCCGAGGCGGCCGGGGCCGAGCCGGACGACGAGGCGAGGAGCGCCTGCGCGGTCAGGACCGACTGCGCCACGGAGACACCGCCGAGCACGAGCAGCAGGGTCCATCCCTCACGGCGGCCCCGGCGGAGGGCGCGCACCGACCACCAGGCCCACCACAGCAGGCCCAGGGCCACGAGCACGAACGGCGCCCCGACGAGCCGGACCAGGTCGCGGTCGGCGGTGCCCGGCCCGGAGAGGAAGCCGACGTAGACCCACAGGGCGACGGCCACGACGAACAGCGCTGACCACGCGCCGAGCAGCAGCAGACCCGCGGTGTGCCAGCGGCCCGTGGGGCGCTCGGGGGAAGCGTCGGGCGCGAGCGAGGCGGACGGCCTCCGGGACCGGGGCGAGGCGCTCACCCCTGCGTGGGCGCGTGCACCTCGCGGCGCAGGATCTTGCCGGTCGGGCCCTTGGGCAGCTCCGGCACGACCCACACCGTGCGGGGGTACTTGTAGGCGGCGATCCGCTCCTTGGTGAACTCGATGATGTCCTCGGGCGTCGCGGTGGCGCCCTCGCGCAGCGCGACGGCGGCACCGACCTGCTCACCCATCAGCTCGTCCGGGATCCCGACGACCGCGACCTCGACGACGTCGGGGTGGGTGTAGATGACCTCCTCGACCTCGCGTGGGTACACGTTCATCCCGCCGCGCAGGATCATGTCCTTCTTGCGGTCGACGATCGTGAAGTAGCCCTCGTCGTCCATCGTCGCGAGGTCACCGGTGCGGAACCAGCCGTCGGGGATGGCCTCGGCGGTGGCCTCGGGCTTGTTCCAGTAGCCCTTCATCACGTTGTCACCACGGATGGCGATCTCGCCCACCTCGCCGACGGGCACCTCGTTGCCGTCGAGGTCGACGCACTTCATCTCGCAGCCGGGGATGGCGACGCCGATGGTGCCGGGCTTGCGCTCGCGGTCGGGCATGTTGAACGACGCCACCGGCGAGGTCTCGGACAGGCCGTAGCCCTCGAGGATGATGCAGCCGAACTTGTCCTCGAAGGACCGCATCACCTCGAGCGGCATCGCCGAGCCGCCCGAGGCGCAGATGCGCAGGGACGAGGCGTCCATGCCGTCGGACTGCGGGTGGTTGAGGATCGCGGCGTACATCGTCGGCACGCCCTGCATGATCGTGACCCGCTCCTTCTCGATGACCTCGATGGCCGCCGCGGGGTCGAAGCGGGGGATGAGGGCGAGGCTCGCGCCGGCGATGGTGGCGGCGTTGAGGCCGACGACCAGGCCGAAGACGTGGAAGAGCGGCAGGCAGCCCATGATGACGTCGTCGTGGGTCATCGCCATGATCACGGTCGCCGAGCGCGAGGCGTTGAGGTGGAGGTTGGCGTGAGTGAGCTCGGCGCCCTTGGGCTTGCCGGTCGTCCCCGACGTATAGAGGATGACGGCCTCGTCCGTCGGCCGCCGCGGCAGGAACCCGGCAACAGGCTCCGCCTGCATGGCGAGCTGATCGATCCGACGGACGTCGGAGTGGTCGGCGTCCGAGTCGAGCACCGAGAACAGGGTCACGCCGGCGAGCTCGGCGCCCTTGGCGGCCTCGGGCAGCAGCGGCGCGGCCGTGAC
>DASQEZ010000292.1:0-6637 GCA_035633415.1 Ornithinibacter sp.
CACTCCGGAATGCGGCCGGTCGCGCGGGACGCCGAGGTCCACGCCTTATCGTGTGCGCATGGCGTGGTGGAGACGCGGTCGCGCACAGCGGGCCCCGCACGGTGGGGGAGACCTCGCGAGCGCGCGCGCCCACATGGAGGACTTCATCCGCACCCGGCGCGGGGTCGAGGCCTACGTCGAGCCGGCCACCAACATCACGGCGACCACGGTCGTCCTCATCGCCCACGACGGTGAGTGGACCCGCAGGGCGCTGCCCTCGCGCCCGGTCGCCTTCGACATCGCCCGTTCGTTCGACATCCCGGTCTACGACGTCAACCTCACCGGCTACCCGGCCCGGATGCGGCAGTGGACCTCCCGCCAGCGCCGGCCCAAGGAGCGCTGACCGGAGGCCCGCAGGGGCCGTGACCCCAGCCGCGCGGCACACGGTTGGAGCGAACCCGCCCGGTCTGCGAGGGTGGTGGTGACCTGCCAGCCGACGGAAGGACCCACCATGTCAGCCCCGAAGAAGCCGCGTCCCGCGGTCGACGACGAGGTGAAGGCGAAGTTCCGCGCGGCGCTGGACGCGAAGAAGTCGCACGGGGGCGCCGACGTGTCCGACCACGCCGAGCACGCCAAGGTCGACCACGCCCACGGCCCCGAGGCCAGCGCGACGCAGCAGATGTTCCGCCGCAAGAGCGGCGGCTGACCGCCCCACCCGAGCGCACCGACGACGGATGCCGCGCCACTCCCTCAGCGGGGCGGCGCGGCATCCGTGGCTGTGCGGGGATCAGCCGGCGGAGGACTCCACCAGCGTGAGCAGCGTGGCGACGCCGAACCCGGTGCCTCCCTTGGGGTGGTGGCCCTTCGGGCCCTTCTCGTTGAACGCCGGACCGGCGATGTCGACGTGCGCCCAGGGGATGCCCTCGCCCACGAACTCCTGGAGGAACAGGCCCGCGGTGAGCATGCCGCCGTCGCGGTCGCCCTTGTGCGCGATGTCGGCGGTGGGGGTGTCGAGCTTGGCCCGCAGCTCGACCGGCAGCGGCATCGGCCAGGCACCTTCGCCAGCCGCACCGGCGGCGTCGACGACCCGGCCGCGGAAGGCGTCGTCGTTGGCCATGACACCGGCGATCTCGGTTCCCAGCGCCACGACCTGCGCCCCGGTGAGGGTGGCGATGTCGACGACCCAGTCGGGGTGCTTCTCGCTGGCGAGGCACAGGCCGTCGCCGAGCACCATGCGGCCCTCGGCGTCGGTGTCGAGGATCTCGACGCTGGTGCCGTCGCGCATGACGACGACGTCGCTCGGGCGCTGCGCGGTGCCGCTGGGCATGTTCTCGGCGAGGCACAGGTAGCCGGTGACGGCCACCGGCAGCCCGAGCTCGGCCGCTGCCAACACGGTCGCGGCCACGGCGGCCGCCCCGGCCATGTCGCACTTCATCGTGACCATGCCTGCCGACGGCTTGATGTTGAGCCCCCCGGAGTCGAAGGTGATGCCCTTGCCGACCAACGCCACCGACGCCTTCGGGGATGCCGGGGCGTACGACATCGTCACGATCCGCGGCGGGTTGACCGACCCCTGACCGACGCCGACGATGCCGCCGAAGCCGCCCTTGACCAGTGCCTTGTCGTCGAGCACCGACACGGTGACCTTCGCGGCGGAGGCGGCCACCCGCTTCTTGACGTTGTCGGCGAAGGACTGCGGGAACAGGTAGTTCGGAGGGGTGTTCACCAGGTCGCGGGCCCAGTCGCGAGCCGCTCCGAGGACGGCCGCCCGGGCGACCGTGTCCTTGGCGGCCTTGCCCTGACCCGCGGCCGAGACGACCATCACGCGCGGGCTCGCGCCGTTGGCGGCTGCCTTGGCCGACGAGGGGCGCAGGCCGGTGCCGCGCCGGGCGCCGAGGGGCGCGGACTTGTCGTAGGAGTAGCAGCCGGCCCAGGCGCCGTCGGCGACCGCTGACAGGCTCTCGAGGTCGGGCGTCGGCAGTGCCACGGCCACGGTGCGCTTGCCGCGCACGCTGCGCAGGGCGGCCCCGGCGGCGGAACGGAGCGCGGCGTGGGGGTAGCTGGAACGGCGCGTCGTGCCCTCGCCGAGGCCGGTCACGACGACGGACGTGGCCCTGACGCCCGGCACCGCGACCACCCGCACCACCTCGTCGGCCTTGCCGGTGGCCTCGACGTCGGAGAGCACCGCCTGCAGGTGCACGACGGCCTTGCGGGGCAGGTGGTGCCCCGTCGCGAGGTCGGCGCCGTCGGGGGTTCGCACCGAGCCGACGACGAGGGTGTCGACGGCGAGCTCGGCGGGGGGGCGGGTCGTCAGGGACAAAGAGGTCATGCGCGCAGACTATCGACCACGGAAGAGGCAGGTCGCAGGCGGTAGCGTGCCGATCATGACCGAGCTCCTGCACTCACCACTCCACGACCGGCACGTCTCCCTCGGCGCCAAGATGGCCGACTTCGGTGGGTGGTCGATGCCCATCGAGTATCCCGGTGGCGGGGTCGTCGCCGAGCACACCGCGGTGCGCGAGCGGGTCGGCATCTTCGACGTCTCGCACCTGGGCAAGGCGCGGGTGTCGGGCCCGGGAGCGGCCGACTTCGTCAACTCCTGCCTGACCAACGACCTGCGCCGGATCGGCCCGGGCCAGGCCCAGTACACGATGTGCTGCACCGAGACCGGCGGTGTCGTCGACGACCTGATCCAGTACCTGCGCTCGGACGACGACGTGTTCCTCATCCCGAACGCCGCCAACACGGCCACGGTCGTCGAGCTGCTCGCGGCCGCCGCACCCGAGGGCATCACCGTCGAGAACCTGCACGACCGCTACGGGGTCATCGCGGTGCAGGGCCCGCGGGCCGACGAGGTGCTGCGCGGGCTCGGCCTGCCGGTCGACCACGACTACATGAGCTTCGTCGAGACCCGGTGGGAGGGGCTGCCGGTCATCGTCTGCCGCACCGGCTACACGGGAGAGCGCGGCTACGAGATCGTGCCGGCCTGGGACGTCGCCGGCTCGGTCTGGGACTCGCTGGCGGCCGCGGTCGCGGCCGAGGGAGGGCTGCCCGCCGGCCTGGGTGCGCGCGACACGTTGCGCACCGAGATGGGCTACCCGCTGCACGGCAACGACCTCTCGCTCGACATCACCCCGGTGATGGCCGGCGCGGCCTGGGCGGTCGGCTGGGACAAGCCGCAGTTCTGGGGCCGCGAGGCCCTGACGGCCGAGCGTGCGGCCAGGCAGTCCCGGCTGATGCGCGGGCTCGTGGTGACCGGTCGCGGCATCCCCCGGTCGCACTGCGCGGTCAAGGACTCCACCGGCGCGGTCGTCGGCGAGGTGACCTCCGGGACGTTCTCGCCCACCCGGCGCCAGGGCATCGCCCTCGCGCTGCTCGACCGGTCGGTCACCCTCGGTGACGACGTGGTGGTCGACGTGCGTGGTCGCGACGTGGCCGCGACGGTGTCGAAGCCGCCGTTCGTCGAGGTGGGGGTGCGCGAGAAGTGAGCGAGCAGTGGACGTGGACCTACGAGGACGCCGCGGGGGCGGCGATGACGGGGGAGGCCCTCAGCGAGACGGCCTTCCCGACCCAGTCCGACGCCGAGTCGTGGTTCGGCGAGGTCTGGCACGACCTGTCCGCCGCGGGGGTCGCGGCGGTGACCCTGCACCGCGACGGCCAGAAGGTCTACGGGCCGATGAGCCTCGAGGGCGCCGGCTGACGCACTCCTCGCCCGGCGTGGCGGGCGGGGCCGGGGTCAGGCGGGGTACTCGCCGCGCTTGACGAGCGCACGCGGCATCCGCGAGCGACGCAGCTGGAAGGCGCGCATCGCGGCATACATGCCGTTGCCCTTGGCGCCCGCTGCCTCGTCGCCGAACTTCTCGGCGAGCTTCTTGCGCAGCGTGCGCCACATGATGAACGTGTCGAGGATCGCCGTGAGCAGCACGCCGTAGGTGAGGATCGTGACGAAGAACAGGATCGTGCTGGTGCGCATGAAGCTCAGGGCGAGCACGATGAGCATGACCGGGAGCATGTACTCGGCGAGGTTGCGCCGGGCGTCGATGTGGTCGCGCATGTAGCGGCGCACCGGGCCCTTGTCACGGGCCGGCAGGCCGGAGTCGTCACCGGTGAGCATCGCCTGGCGGGTCTTGGCCATCTGCTCGTTGCGCTTGACCTTGTCGAGCTGCTTGGCCTGCTTGCGGTCGGCGACGACCAGCGGCTGGCGGCGCGCGGCCTCCTGGTCCTTGCGCTTGGGCGTGGGCCGGTTCTTGGCGCCGTCGCGCTGGGGGTGGAGCTCGTCGACGAGCTGCTCGTTGGTGGTCTTGCTGCGTCCGAACACGCCACCACTGTAGGTGCTGGTGGGCGGATGCCGTGCACCCGCTGCCTGCCGTCGGCCGTCCACGTGGGTAGGGTCGGTCGGGTGACCGACGTGCTCTCACCGGACCAGATCACCGCAATCCGCGACCGGGTCGCGGGCCTCGTGCCCGAGCTGCGCGCCGACCTCGAGGCGCTGACCCGCATCCCGAGCGTCAGCCTCGACGCGTTCGACCAGGCCCACGTGGAGGCCAGCGCCGAGGCCACCGCCGCCCTGCTGCGCGCCGAGGGTCTCGACGTCGAGATCGTGCGCGAGGGTGGGCGCCCTGCGGTCATCGGCCACCTCGACGGGCCCCCCGGGTCGCGCACCGTGATGCTCTACGCCCACCACGACGTGCAGCCGCCCGGGGACGAGGCGCTGTGGGACAGCGCACCGTTCGAGCCGACCGAGCGTGGCGGGCGGCTCTACGGCCGCGGCGCCGCCGACGACAAGGCCGGCATCATGGCGCACGTCGCCGCCCTGCGGGCACACGCCGGGTCGCTTCCGGTCGGGGTGACCGTCTTCGTCGAGGGCGAGGAGGAGATCGGCTCCGACTCGCTCCCGACCATCCTGGACAGGCACGGGGAGAAGCTGCGCGCCGACGCGATCGTGCTCGCCGACTCCACCAACTGGGCGATCGGGGAGCCGGCCCTCACCACCACGCTGCGCGGCATGATCCGGGTGGTCGTCACGGTGACCACGCTCGACCACGGCATCCACTCCGGCATGTTCGGCGGCGCCGTGCCCGACGCGCTCACCGCGCTGGTGCGCGTGCTCGCCAGCCTGCACGACGACGAGGGCGAGGTCGCCGTCGCCGGGCTCAGGGCCGGGGTGGCCGCCGACCTCGACTACGACGAGCAGCGGCTGCGCGAGGAGTCCGGACTGCTCGACGGGGTGTCGACGATCGGCACCGGCTCGCTCCTGTCGCGGATCTGGACCAAGCCCTCGATCACGACGATCGGCATCGACGCCCCGTCGGTGGCCACGTCGTCGAACACCCTCGTGCCGAGCGCCGCCGCGAAGATCTCGATGCGGCTGGCCCCCGACGAGCACGACATGGACGCCTTCGCCCTGCTGCGCGACCACCTCGTCGAGCACACCCCGTGGGGCGCCACCGTCGAGGTCACCCTCGACGACCGCGGGCTGGGCTTCGCCGCCGACGCGGAGGGACCGGTCTACGACCAGGCCCGGGCGGCCTTCCGCGACGCCTGGGGCGTCGAGCCGGTCGACATCGGTGTCGGCGGGTCGATCCCGTTCGTCGCGGCGTTCGCCGAGCAGTTCCCGGATGCCGCGATCCTCGTCACCGGCGTCGAGGACCCCGATGCCCGGGCGCACGGCGCCAACGAGTCGCTGCACCTCGGTGAGTTCGAGAAGGTCTGCGTGGCCGAAGCCGTGCTCCTCGCGCGCCTCGGCGCCCTCCCGCGCTGACCCACCGCCCCACACCCCTGCGCGAAGTCAGGAGCACTTCGCCCAGTCAGGGCCGTACTCGGCCCTGACTTCGCGGCAACCTCCTGAGCCCGCGAAGTGCTCCTGACTCCGCAGGGCGACGGCGCCACCTCGGGGCCGGCATCCGGCTCGGGCCGTCAGTCCTTGGCGGTCTCGCCGGGCAGGGCGAGCATCTGGTCGAGCGCGACCCGGGCCTGCGCGGCCACCTGCTCGTCGACCCTGATGGCGTTGACGACCCGACCGTCGACGAGCGACTCGAGCGCCCAGACCAGGTGCGGCAGGTCGATCCGGTTCATCGTCGAGCAGTAGCAGACGTTCTTCTCGAGGAAGGCGATGCGCTGCTCGGGGAACTGCGCCGCCAGCCGCCGCACGAGGTTGAGCTCGGTGCCCACGGCCCAGGCGGTGCCGGGGGGAGCGGCGGCGATGGTGCTGATGATCCGCTCGGTGGAGCCGACCTCGTCGGCCAGCTCGACGACCTCGTGGCGGCACTCGGGGTGCACGATCACCTTGACGTCCGGGATCTGTCGCCGGGCGGCTTCCACGGCCTCGACCGAGAAGCGACCGTGCACCGAGCAGTGCCCGCGCCACAGGATCATCGTGGCGTCGCGCAGCTGCTGCGGGGCGAGGCCGCCCATCGGGCGGTGCGGGTCCCAGACGACGCAGTCCTGCAGCGGCCGGCCCAGGTCGCGGGCGTAGGTGTTGCGGCCGAGGTGCTGGTCCGGGAGGAAGAGGACCTTCCCGCCCTCGCCGGCCCGGTCGAGCGCCCAGGTCAGCGCCGTCCTGGCGTTCGACGAGGTGCAGATGGTGCCACCGTGCCGCCCGGTGAAGGCCTTGATCGCGGCGGAGGAGTTCATGTAGGTCACCGGCACCGTGCGGTCG
>DASQEZ010000293.1:0-9997 GCA_035633415.1 Ornithinibacter sp.
ATCTGCTCCTTGGTCTCGACGTCCTTGGCCATCCCGAGCAGCTGGGCGGTGACGGCCTCCACGGCCTTCTCGATGCCGCGCTTGAGCGCCATCGGGTTCGCACCGGCGGCGACGTTGCGCAGGCCCTCGCGCACGAGCGCCTGGGCCAGCACGGTTGCCGTGGTGGTGCCGTCACCGGCGACGTCGTCGGTCTTCTTGGCGACCTCCTTGACGAGCTCGGCGCCGATCTTCTCGTACGGGTCGTCGAGCTCGATCTCCTTGGCGATCGAGACGCCGTCGTTGGTGATGGTGGGGGCACCCCACTTCTTCTCCAGCACGACGTTGCGGCCCTTGGGACCGAGGGTGACCCGCACGGCATCGGCGAGCACGTTCATGCCCCGCTCGAGACCGCGGCGAGCCTCTTCATCGAAAGCGATGATCTTGGCCATTCGGGTGGTTCCTCCCACGCGAATCGAAGGTGAGACCGGGCGGCGCCCGCGACGGACGAGTCGGATGCCGTCGGCTTCGGTCGCCGGGGCACCAGACCCTCACCGGGCCGGTCAGGATTGTCACTCTCACCAGGAGAGTGCTAACGCCATTATTGGCACTCTCGGGTGGAGAGTGCAAACGGCGCAGCCCGCGGTGGGCACGGTGGAGACCCGGCGCGGGCACCGGGCGGCGCACCGCGACGGCAGGTCCGCTCAGCCGACCGGCTCGGCCACCGCGCCGGTGCGATCGGCGACGGCGGACGCCGTGAGCACCGGCATCCGGTTCCATCCGGTGAGGCGGCGGGCGACCCGGTCCACGGCGAGCCCCAGGCCGAGGGCCAGGGCGATGCCGGCGAGCGAGCCGAGCAGGGGGTTGCCGTCGAGCCAGTGCCCCGCCAGCGCCCCGACGCCCACGGACCAGGCGGCCCAGGTGGTGGCCGCGAGCGCGGAGAGGGCCACGAACCGTCGCGGTGCGAAGCCGGTGGCCCCGGCGGTGAGGTTGACGGCCACCCGGCCGAGCGGCACGTAGCGCGCGGTGAGCACGACGAGGGCGCCCCGGCGCTCGAGGGTGCCGGCGGCCCGCTCCAGCACCCGCCGGGCCCCGGGCCTGGTGACCCGGGCGAGCCGCTGCGGGCCGTACCGACGCCCGACCAGGAAGGTGAGCGTGTCGCCGAGGAAGGCCCCGGCCCCCGCGACGAGCGCGAGCAGGCCGAGGTGGGGGCCGTCCCCCGCCATCGCCACGGCCGCGAGTGCGACGACGACGCCCTCGCTCGGGATCGGGGGGAGCAACGCGTCACCGATGGCGATCAGCAGCACGACGGGCAGGACCCACGGCGCTGCGGCCCCGGCCTCGAGCAGCGTCGTCAGTGCATCGAGCACGGCGGGGCCTCCGGGGACGGCAGGTGAGGGGTCAGGTGGACGGGCCGGCGACCGTGGCGGCGGCGCACGACCCGTCCGCAGGCCCAACGCGTGGGACTCGCAGAAGGTGCCCGCCCGCGACGGTCAGATCTGCGGCACGTGGCCCTCGAACGTCGCGCGCATCGAACCGTCCGCCTCCGAGGTCACCGGGTCGTCGAGGTCGGCCACGAACACCGCCTGCGCCTCACGCGCCGGGTTCCCGTCGAGCTCGTGGAGCACCTCGCGCCAGGCGGCGAGGTTCGGGTGCTCCAGGGTGGTGCAGGCCTCGGCCGGCGCGAGGGACTCCACCGCTGCGGCCAGCTCGCGCTTGGAGAGGGGCAGCGTCGCGGTCGCACCGTCGTGGCCGAGCACGGTGGAGAGGATGACGGCCGGCAGCCCGTGGCGACCGCCCGGGGCGTTGACGTGCGCGAACACCCACTCCGGCGACGACGACGCGGGGCTGAGCCCCACGGCGTACGCGACCGGCTGGCGCCAGCCGTCGATCCGGGCGGCGAGGTGTTCCCGGATCGCCGCGAGGCCGTCGGGCGTGCTCCAGTCGAGGTCGCTCATCGGCGCATCCTGACAGCGCGGCGCCCCTCGCCCTCGCCGCGTCAGATGAACAGCGGGTGAACAGCGCCACTCACCTTGGTGAAGTGGAGGTGACGGCCCCACACTTGGGCCTCGTGGACGCAGCAACCATCATTCTCGTGCTCGTCATCGTGACAGCACTGGCCTTCGACTTCACGAACGGCTTCCATGACACCGGCAACGCGATGGCCACGTCCATCGCCACCGGCGCCCTGAAGCCCAAGGTCGCAGTCGCGCTCTCCGCCATCCTCAACCTGGTCGGGGCCTTCCTGTCCGTAGAGGTGGCACTCACGGTGACGAACGCGGTCATCAACCTGCAGGAGAAGTCCGGGGCCCCCAAGGCCGAGCTCCTCGCCGACGGCGGTGAGACCGTGCTGATCATCATCCTGGCCGGCCTCGTCGGTGGCATCGTCTGGAACCTCTTCACCTGGCTCTACGGCCTGCCGTCGAGCTCGTCGCACGCACTGCTCGGTGGGCTGATCGGCTCGACCATGGCGGGGCTGGGGGTCAGCGGCGTCAAGTGGACCGGCGACGGGACCAAGCTCGACGGGGTCGTCGGCAAGATCCTGCTCCCGGCACTCATCTCCCCCGTCATCGCGATGCTGGTCGCGGCCGTCGGCACCTGGCTGGTGTTCCGGATCACCCGCGGCGTGACCGAGCGGCACCGCCAGTCCGGCTTCCGGGTCGGCCAGGTGGGCTCGGCCTCCCTGGTCTCCCTGGCCCACGGCACGAACGACGCGCAGAAGACGATGGGCGTCATGACGCTCGCCCTGATCGCCGCCGGAGCCTGGACCGACACGGAGAGCGTCCCCTTCTGGGTCAAGCTCACCGCCGCCTCCGCCATCGCGCTCGGCACCTGGCTCGGCGGCTGGCGCATCATCCGGACACTCGGCAAGGGCCTGATCGACATCTCGCCGGCGCAGGGCATGGCGGCCGAGAGCAGCTCGGCCGCGGTCATCCTGTCCTCCAGCGGCCTCGGGTTCGCCCTGTCGACCACCCACGTCGCCACCGGGTCGATCCTGGGATCCGGCGTCGGTCGCGGGGCGGCGGTCCGGTGGAACATCGCCGGGCGCATGGTGGCCGCCTGGGCCATCACCCTCCCCTCGGCCGGGCTGGTCGGGGCGATCATGTGGTTCGTCGCCGACAGCATCGGCGGAGCGATGGGTGCACTGGTGATCTTCGTGCTCCTCGCGGTCTTCTCCACGTGGATGTGGCTGCGCGCCCGCCGGGCACCGATCGGCGCCCACAACGTCAACGACGAGTGGGAGGGCATTCCGGGCGCCTCCGCCCCGACACCGGTCGCGCCGGTCGCGCCGGTCGCGCCGGTCGCGCCGGTCGCGCCGGTCGCGCCGGTCGCGCCGACCGACCCGGCCACGCCCGCCCCCCAGCACCACGACCCGGTCCGCTGAAGGAGACCCGATGAACAACCTGACGTTCGCCATCGAGGGCGCGGTTCGCGTCCTCGTCATCGGCCTCCTCTTCGGCGCCGGCCTGCCTGCCGTCTACGCCCTGGGCATCCGGGCGCTGGCCTACGGTCAAGGCGGTGACGCCGAGATCAGCCACGCACGGCCGCACCCGGTCGGCACCGTGCTCGCCTACCTCGCCTTCGGCCTGGTCATCGCCGGCGTGGTGCTCGGCCTCACCGTCATCGTCGCGACGGGCCTGGGCATGCAGCTCGAGTTCAACCCGTGGCCCACGCTCGTCGAGAAGGGATGACCGGACCCATGACCCAGCTCTCCGCATCGGTCCTCGCCTGGATCCGCACCGCCTACCCCGACGGCATCCCCGACGGTGACGCCGCGGCACTCAACGCCGTGCTCCAGGAGCGGCTGGGTGTCGACCCCGCGCTCGACCTCCTGCGGCGTCTCGCCTCCGAGGGCCGGCTCTCCGCGTCGGCGGCCGGCGCCCTGATCCCCGAGGACGAGCAGATCCGACAGGTCTCGGCCAAGCTGGTGCTGGGCGGGTGGCCCCTCGGCGGCTCCACCGAGGACGAGGACGAGGCCCCGCCTCGCGAGGGCAGCCCGCTCGCCCGCATCGTCAGCTGGCTGCGGGAGGGCTACCCCGGGGGCGTGCCCGAGCACGACTACCTCCCCCTGCTCGCCCTGCTCGAGCGCCGGCTGACCCGCTCCGAGGTCAAGAAGATCGCCAAGGCGCTGCGCCGCGCCGACGTCAGCCCCGCGGGACCGAGCGACATCGCCGCGGCGATCACCGAGTACACCCACACCGAGCCCAGCGACAACGACCTGCGCCGGGTGCGCGACCAGCTCGCCCGCAAGGGCTGGCCGGTCGAGTTCCCCGACCCCGACCTGGACTGAGCGACCGGGACCGGGCACAGAGACGCCCGTCCGGCTTCCCTCACGGACGGGCGTCACTGGTTCTTGGGGTGGCGCGGGCTCAGGGCTCCAGGCCCAGGCGCCGGGCCGAGCGGGCCCGCTGGCGGCTCTGGCGCAGCCGGCGCAGCCGCTTGATGAGCATCGGGTCGTGTTCGAGGGCCGCCGGGTGGTCGATGAGCGCGTTGAGCACCTGGTAGTAGCGCGTCGAGCTCATGTCGAAGAGCTCCTTGATCGCTGTCTCCTTCGAGCCGGCGTACTTCCACCACTGGCGCTCGAACGCGATGATCTCCCGGTCCCGCTCGGAGAGCCCCGTGGAGGGGGCGACCGTGCTGAGCTGTTCGGAGGCGGCGCTCACGTGTGTTCCTCGACCCTTCGTCCGTGACCTGGTGAGCGCCCACTCTAACGGGGAAATGACATGCGTGTCATTCGCCCGCCGGCTGGAGCGGCGTGTCGGCTGGACACGGCGGTCACGAGTTGCTCAGGCGCCACACGAGTCCCACGCCCCCCACCCGCGGACAGCGGGAGGCGAGGCACCGGCGGCTCAGGCCATCGTGTCGAGGATGGCCGTGATGTCGTCCTCACCGGTCTCCGGGTTCACGATCGCGAAGCGGGCCAGCGTCTCGCCGTCGTGGGTCGTCGGCACCACGAACGCGAACTCCTCGGCCAGCATCCGGTCCGACCAGCCCTGGTAGTCGGTCGGGGTCCAGCCGAGCCTGCGGAAGACGACGACCGACAGGTCGCGGTCGCGCACCAGCTCCAGGTACGGGCGCCGGCGGATCTCCGCCTCGGCGAACCGCGCGACGTCGAGGGTGTGCTCGATCGCCGCCTCGTAGGCATCGGTGCCGTTGACGGCCAGCGAGAACCAGAACGGCAGGCCCCGGGCCCGTCGGGTCAGGCCGACCGAGTAGTCGGTGGGGTTCCACTCCGCGGCGTCGGTCAGCACGTCGAGGTACCCCGCCTTCTGCGTGTGCGCCGCGCGGGCCTCGGCGGGCTCGCGGTAGATCAGGGCGCAGCAGTCGAACGGGGCGAAGAGCCACTTGTGGGGGTCGACGATGAACGAGTCGCACTGCTCGATGCCGGCGTAGAGGTCGCGTACCGAGGGCGCCACGAGCCCGGCACCGCCGTAGGCACCGTCGACGTGGAACCAGATGCCGAACTCCCGGCACACCTCGGCCACCGAGGCCAGGTCGTCGATGATCCCGAAGTTCGTGGTGCCGCAGGTGGCCACGACGGCGAAGAACGTCTCGGGCCCCTGCTCCTCGAGCATCGCCCGAAGGCTCGGCCCGGTGAGCCGCCAGCGGTCGTCCACCGGCACACCGACGAGCTCGGCGTCCATGACGTCACAGGCCGACGAGATGGAGGAGTGCGCGCCGGCCGTCGCAGCGACCCGGTTCGGGCGCACCCCGGCCGCCGCCGTGCGCCGGGCCGTGTGCCGGGCGGCGACCAGGGCCGACAGGTTGCCGATCGTGCCGCCGGGGGTGAAGACGCCACCGGCGCCGGCCGGCATCCCGACCAGGTCGGCGATCCAGCGCAGGGCCTGGTTCTCGGCGTAGACGGCACCCGAGCCCTCGAGCCATGACCCGGCGTAGATCGACGAGGCGCCCACGACGAGGTCGAACATCACGGCGGCGTCGCTCGGGGCGCACGGGATGAAGGACAGGTAGCGCGGGTGGTCGGTCGACAGACAGGTGGGTGCGAGGTCCTCGGCGAACATCCGCATGGTCGCGATGCCGCCGAAGCCCTCGGCGGTGATCGTCTGCCCGACGAGGCGGTCGAGGTCGGCCTCGCTCATCGGCTGGTCGAGGGGTGGCGAGATCCGCACCCGCTCCTCGGCGTAGGCCATGACGGCCTCGCCGAGCGCCGCGAGCTCGGTGTGCTTGTTCTCCTCGTACCTCTTCCCGTGCACGGCGGCGACTCTAGCCGTCGCTGCGGCCCAGCAGGTATGCCGCGAGCTCGGGGACGGTGTCGACCATGACGTCGGGGTGGGTGGCCGAGAGCGCGTCGGGCTCCCCCGCACCCCACGTGACGGCCGCCGCGGCCATCCCGGCGGCCCGGGCGGCGAGGACGTCGACGGTCGCGTCGCCGACGTAGACGCAGCCGGTCGGGTCGACGCCCAGCGCCGCGGCTGCGTGGAGGAGGGGGTCGGGCGCGGGCTTGTGGGCGGTGGTGTCCTCCAGGGCCGCGACCACGTCGACCAGGTGGTCGATGCCGACGCCCACCAGCGCGAGGCGAGCCGTCTCACGGCGCTTCGACGTGGCGACCGCGCAGGTGACACCCGCCGCGGTGAGGTCGCCGAGCAGCTCGGGCACCCCGGGATACCGGCGGATCAGCCGACCGGTGTTGGCCAGGTTCCACTCGCGGTAGACGCGGTCGAGGTCGTGGCCGTGCTCGGGGCTCTCCTCGAGCAGGGCCGGCAGGAGTGGCCGGCCGATCCAGGCGCGGGCCCGGGTCTCCTCGACCTCCTGCGCGAGCACCGTCCGGAACGCGTGCTGGTAGGAGGCGACGATGAGCGGGATGGTGTCGGCCAGGGTGCCGTCGAGGTCGAACAGCACGGTCGCGAAGCGGGGCCGCGTCGCCGCAGAGGGCGGTGCCGCGGAGTGCGTGGTCGGCGGGGACTGTGAGGAGTGCGTGGACTGCCGGGAGTGCGGCGACTGCGGGGACTGGTCGGCTGCCGGTGGGGTCACCGGCACAGTCTGCCGACTTCGCCCCGGCTGCGCCGAACCACCGGTCCGTCGGGGTGCGAACTTCCCCGACGTCACCGTGGCGTCGGGGAACCTCCGGGCTGTCGGGGAAACTTCACCGCCGCGAGTGAGCTTCCCCGACATCACGGTGATGGCGGGGAAGCTCACGTCGTCCGGGGTGCGAACCAGGGGCGGCTCAGCGGACGGTCTGGCGCACCGCCGACAGCGCCGAGTCGAGCACCGTGCGCAGGGTCTCGACGGTGAGGTCCTCCAGGCGCCCTGCGGCGTCGGCGCGGCGCAGCTCGGCACGCACGTCGTCGCGGAAGCGGCGCAGCAGCGCGTCGGCCTCGGTGAACCGCACGTGCGAGGTCGCCCGGGCATCGCGGTTCGCGCCGGTGTGCGGCGGGGCGGCAGCCCGCGCCTCCTGCGCGGCGGCCGCGAGCTCGGCACGCAGGCCGCTCATCGTCCCCCGCACGTCGTCGCGCACCCGGGCAGCACGCTCGCGCACGGTCTCGGCGATGCCCTGCTCCACGGCAGCGAGCTCGCCGCGCCGCTCCTCGAGCTCGCGGTGGCCGGCGTCGGTCAGCGCGTAGGTGCTGCGCCGGTCGACGTCGTCGCGGCGGACCAGGCCGTCCTCCTCGAGCTGAGCGAGCCGTGGGTAGATGGTTCCGGCACTGGGCCGGTACGTGCCCCCGAAGCGGTCGGACAGGGCGGTGATGACCTCGTAGCCGTGCATCGGGCGCTGTTCGAGCAGGGCGAGCAGGTACAGGCGCAGCTGGCCGTGGGCGAAGACGGGTGGCATGTCAGACCGTCCCGCGCGTCCCGTGCCCGTTGGGGGCGTGGGGTGTGTCCTGCACGTCGGGCCCACCGGCCGTGTCCTGGGTGCTGGGGGCGCCGCGCAGCAGGGTGACGTGACCGGAGACCGTGCTCACCGACACCCGGCTGCGGGCGTCGCCGGTGCGCAGGTCGACCCGTCGTCCGGGCATGCCCCCGCCGCTGTGGTCCTCACCGTCGACCACCAGGCGCCCGGAGACGGCGTTGGCGGTGACGTGCACCCCCTCGCCCTGGGGCAGTCGCACCGTGACGTCGCCGGACACCGAGGTCGCCTCGATGGAGGAGCTGCCCGACGTGACGTCGAGCGCGAGCTCGCCCGAGACCGAGTTGGCCTGCACCCGGGTGAGCGCGCCGGATGCCGCGAGCTCGCCGGAGACCGTGTTGAGCGACAGGTCGCCGGTGTGGTCGCGCACGACGACCTCGCCGGAGACGCTGTTGGCCTTCAGCTTGCCCCGGGTGCCGTCGACGACGACCGAACCCGAGACCGTGGACACCGACACGGGTGCCGAGAGGCCGGCCACGAGCCCTTCCGCGCTCACCGTGCCGACCTTCGTCGGGAGCTCGCGCGGCACGGCGATGCTGACGTCGGCGCGGTCCCGGTCGCGGAAGTTGCGGAACTTCTCCAGGAAGCCCTCCCACCCGTCGAGCGTGAACTGGTAGCCGACCCGCAGCTCACCGTCGATGAGCGAGACCTCGAGAGGGCGCCCGTCGACACCGTGCACCTCGATCCGGGCGCCGGGCTCGTCATGGGTGACCACGTCGACGCGGCCGGCGACGAGCTGGACGCGAAGCGAGCGCACCTCGTCGACGTCGATGACCTGTGGGCCGGAGACGACCCAGGACTCTTCTGCCATGACACGATCCTTTCGCGATATGTCGTGTTCTGCATTCACGATATATCGCGTCCGTCGGTGGCGCAAGAGGCCCCGCAAGCCCAGGTCAGAACCCCGCCCCGTCGTGAGTGCGGAAGTGGTCGCCCTGGCAACCACTTCCGCACTCACGGCGAGAAGAGGGGTCAGGCGGTGGGGCTGGGCTGGACGCCGAGGCTCTCGATCAGGGCGACGACGCGGGTGCGGATCTCGTCGCGGATGGGGCGCACGGCAGCCACGCCCTGCCCGGCCGGGTCGTCGAGGGCCCAGTCCTCGTAGCGCTTGCCCGGGAAGATCGGGCAGGCGTCGCCGCATCCCATCGTGATGACGACGTCGGACTCCCGCACGGCATCCGTGGTGAGCACCTTGGGCACCTCGGCGCCCATGTCGATGCCCACCTCGAGCATCGCCGCGACGGCGGCGGGGTTGACGGAGTCGGCCGGCGCGCTGCCCGCCGAGCGCACCTCGACCGCGCCGCCGGAGAGGTGGGCCAGCCACGCGGCCGCCATCTGCGAGCGGCCGGCGTTGTGAACGCACACGAACAGGACGGAGGGACGGTCAGCCATGGCGGTACCTCTTCCGGAGGGCGAGTGAGACGTAGACGAGGGCGACGAGCACCGGCACCTCGATGAGCGGCCCGACGACCCCGGCGAGGGCCTGGCCCGAGGTGACGCCGAAGGTGGCGATGGCCACGGCGATGGCCAGCTCGAAGTTGTTGCCGGCCGCGGTGAACGCCAGCGTCGTGGTGCGCTCGTAGGTCATGCCGAGCACTCGCCCGAGGAGGAAGCCCCCACCCCACATCAGCGCGAAGTAGGCGAGCAGCGGCAGGGCGATGCGGGCCACGTCGAGCGGGTTGCCGAGGATCTGGTCACCCTGCAGCGCGAAGAGGACGACGATGGTGAAGAGCAGGCCGTACAGCGCCCAGGGGCCGATGCGCGGCAAGAACGAGTGCTCGTATGCCGTTCGCCCCCACCGCTTCTCGCCCACCCTGCGGGACAGGTAGCCGAGCAGGAGCGGGATGCCGAGGAAGACCACCACGGACGCGGCGATCTGCCACGGCGAGACGTCGAGCTCCTCCTGGGGCAGGCCGAGCCAGCCGGGCAGCACCGAGAGGTAGAACCAGCCGAGCGCCCCGAACGCGAAGACCTGGAAGACCGAGTTGAGCGCGACGAGCACGGCCGCGGCCTCGCGGTCACCGCAGGCGAGGTCGTTCCAGATGATGACCATCGCGATGCACCGGGCGAGGCCCACGATGATCAGCCCGGTTCGGTACTCGGGCAGGTCGTAGAGGAACACCCAGGCGAGGGTGAACATCAGCGCGGGGCCGA
>DASQEZ010000294.1:0-33709 GCA_035633415.1 Ornithinibacter sp.
GCGTGCAGGACCAGCAGGCGTTCGAGTGGTACTTCGGTGCCGCGGCGCACAACCTCACGACGCTGGCCAACCCGCTCTTCAGCGACCTGCAGAACTTCCCGGACGGCGTGAACCTGATGGCCAACGCGGCGGTGCTCGGGCTCGGCATCCCGCTCGCCCCCGTCACGCTCCTCGCGGGGCCGTCGGCGACCTTCCTCGTCGTCGAGCTGCTCGGCCTGGCGCTCACGGCATCAGCCTGGTTCTGGCTGTTCCGCCGCAGGTTGGCGGTGCACCCGCTCGCCGCGGCCATCGGCGCGGGCTTCGTCGGCTTCGCCCCCGGCATGGTCTCGCACGCCAACGGCCACCCCAACTTCGTGGCGCAGTTCCTCGTGCCGCTGATCGTCGACCGGGTGCTGCGTCTGGCGCAGGGCCGCCGGCCGGTGCGTGACGGCGTCGTGCTGGGCCTGCTCGCCGCGTGGCAGGTGTTCATCGGCGAGGAGGTGCTGCTGCTGACCGCCATCGGCCTGACCGTGGCCGGCGTCGTCTACCTGGCCCACGGCCGCGTCGACCTGCGGCGGATGCTTCCGGGCCTGGGCGTCGGTGCCGCGCTCTGCCTGGCGATCGTCGCCGTGCCGCTGTGGTGGCAGTTCGCCGGTCCGCAGAGCTACACCTCGATCTGGCACCCGCCCGCCGGCAACGACCTGGCGCAGCTGTGGGGAAGGGCCACCCGCAGCCTCGGGGCCGACCCGTGGGCCTCGGCCGCCCTGTCGATGAACCGCACCGAGGAGAACTCGTTCTTCGGCATCCCACTGCTGCTCGCGGCGGCTGCCGTCGTCGTGACGCTCTGGAGGCGCACCCTCGTGCAGGCGCTCGGCGCGGTCGTGCTCGTGTCACTCTGGCTCTCGCTCGGCGAGGAGGTCACCGTCAACGGCACCGCGACCGGCATCCCCGGGCCGTGGGCCCTGCTCGAGCAGCTTCCCGTGATCGAGAACGTCCTCCCGACCCGGTTCGCCCTCGTCGCCGTCCCTGCCCTCGGGGCCCTGCTCGCGCTCGGTGTCGAGGAGGTGCGCCGGCTCGTGGCGCGGTACGCCGGCCATGCCGGTGCGGGGCTGGCCGTGAGCGGCCTGGCCGCACTGGTCGTGCTGCTGCCCGTCATCCCCACCCCGCTCCTGGTCGACCAGCGCGCCCCGATGCCGGCCTTCTTCAGCGACGGCACGTGGCGCGACTGGGTCGACGAGGGCGGATCCGTGCTCGCCGCCCCGGCCCCCTGGGTGGCCGACACCCGGGCGCTGGAGTGGCAGGCGCAGGCCCGGTGGGGGTTCCCTGTCGTGGCCGGCTACTTCGTCGGCCCGGACTCCACCGCGGACCGGGGCGGCCAGTACGGCGCGACACCGACGCCGCTGACGCAGTGGATGGCGGACATCACCCAGAACGGGCCGTCGGAGGCGTCCGCGAGCCAGGTCGAGGAGTTCCACCGGGACCTGCGCGACGCCCGGGTCGACGCCATCGTGCTCCCCGACGCCCGACCCGAGGCGCCGGCCCTGCTCGCCTCGCTCACGACGGTCTTCGGCGAGCCCGAGCACACCGGTGGCGTCTACGTCTGGGACGTGCGTGAGGTGACCGATGGCGCTGGCTGAGGCGTCGCGGCAGTCCACCCCACCGCGGGCGACCCCGTTCACGTCCGCGGGGAGGCACGCCCTCGGCGCCCGGGCGCTGGCGCACCCCGTGCGCACGATCCTCGCCGTCTACCTCGTCTCGCGGGTGGTGGCGCTCGTCGCGCTGTGGGTGGCGGCGACCTGGTTCCAGAACCCCGCCGGCGTCGGCCACCCGGCCCCCGGGCTCGGCGACATGTTCGGGCTCTGGGACGGTGCCTGGTACGAGCGGATCGTCCAGGACGGGTATCCGGTGCCTCTGCCGGTCGACGCCGAGACCGGGCGGGTGACCTACAGCGCCTGGGCCTTCTACCCCCTCTACCCCTACCTGCTGAAGCTGGTGATGCTCACCGGGATGCCGTTCGCGGCGGCCGGCCTCGTGCTCAACCTGGTGCTCGCGGGCGTCGCGGCGGTGCTCATCTGGGCGGTCCTGCGCTCGGGCGTGCACGCGGACCGGCAGCCGCAGCGTGAACGGCTGGCCCTGGTCGCGGCCTGCCTGTGGTGCTTCTACCCGACCACGGCGGTGATGCTGAAGCCGTACACCGAGGCCCTCGCGGTGGCGCTCGTGGCGGGCGCGCTCCTGCTGCTCGTCCGCCGCAGCTACCTGCTCGTCGCGCTGGTCGCGGTACCGCTCGGGTTCACTCGCGGCATCGCCCCGGCCCTCGGGGCGGCGGCGCTCATCCACCTCGTGGTCCGGTGGCGCGAGGACAACGCGGCCGGCACCCGGCCCCTCGACGGCCAACGGACCAGTGCGGTGGTGATGCTCGGGGCGCTCGCGGTGAGCGGCGTGGCGTGGCCGGTCGTCGCCGGTCTGGTCACGGGCGTGCCGACGGCCTTCTTCGACGTGCAGGCGGCCTGGGGCCAGCGTCCCGACAAGGGACCCTTCGTGCTGTGGTTCGAGTGGGCCTGGCAGAGCAAGGGCATCGCCGGGGTGGTCGTGCTCGTCGCGCTGGCCGCCACCTACGTCGCCCTCGTGCTGGGCCGCCACGGGCGGTGGATCTGCATCGAGGCGCGGGCCTGGGCCCTCGCCTACCCGATCTACCTCTTCGCGGTGGTCCGCCCGATCACGAGCATGTGGCGGTTCCTGCTCCTGGACTTCCCGCTCGCGGCGCTCCTGGCATCGGTCGCGATGCGGACGGCCAACGGACAGGGCGTCGTGCCGCACTGGCGACGCCGGGTCGCGGTGGTGCTGCTCGTCGTCATCGCCGGCCTGTTCTGGTGGACCTGCTCGTTGCTGGTGTACACCCCGTGGGGCTCCTTCCCCCCGTGACCTGCGAGGAGTGCGTCACGCGGATTTCATTCTGTCGCACGGCTACGGGATAATGGGGCCCTACTCCCGGCGGTCCGGCGCCGGGTTACGCGCGGCGCGTACACCCGCAGCCGCGGAGATGAAGGGATTCAGCCATGGCGGCAATGAAGCCGAGGACGGGCGACGGCCCGCTCGAGGTCACCAAGGAAGGCCGCGGCATCGTGCTGCGCATGCCCCTCGAGGGCGGTGGTCGCCTGGTCGTCGAGATGACGCCCGATGAGGTCCGTGCCCTCGGTGAGGCCATCGACAACTGCGAGGGGCTGGCCTGACCGGCAGCTGAGCTCCGTTCGACGAGGCCCCCACCCACGTAGTGGGGGCCTCGTCGCGCGTCCGGGGGCCAGGCGGCTCGCACCAGTGGGTAGGGTCGCCGGGTGCCCCGCGACGACGTCATCCTGAGCCCCCGCACGTCCGTGTGGAGCGTGCGCCCGACCCTCGAGGACGCCCTGCGCGCCCCCGCCCCGCCGAACCCCTCCGACTCCGTCCTGGTGGTACCGGTGGCCGCCGGCCCGACCGGTGACGCCGGCGCCCGCGCGGCTCTCTCGGTGCTCGGTGCCGACGCCGGCCTGACGCTCGCCACCCACGAGCCCACGACGAAGGCCGGGTCCGTCACCAGCGTTCCCCTCCCGCCGGGGACCCACGCCGTGCGCCGTGTCCTGCTGGTCGGCATCGGGGACGGCTCCGTCGCCGGGTGGCGCGCGGCCGGAGCCGCCGTGGGCCGCGCGACCCGAGGGCGCGGCGACGTCGTGCACGCGGTCGGCGAGGCGGCCAGGGGTGACGCCCTGCCGGCGTACGTCGAGTCCGCCGTCCTCGCCTCGTGGGCCTCCCCCCGGTGGACACGTGAGGGTGCGGTCGCCGGGTGCGAGCCCGCGGCGACGTGCGTGGTGGCCGGCCAGCTGGATGCCGTGCAGGTGCGGCGCGCGGTGGTGCGGGCCCGCTCCCAGCTCGTGGCTCGCGGCCTGGCCGCGACGCCCTCGAACACCAAGAACCCGCCGTGGCTGGCGCGTCAGGCCCGTACCCTGGCCCGTCGAGCCGACCTCGGCGTACGCGTCTGGGACGAGCGGGCGCTGCGCGCCGACGGCTTCGGTGGCATCCTCGCCGTCGGGCAGGGCTCGGCCACCCCGCCGCGGCTGGTGCGCCTCGACCACGAACCACCGGGAGCCACGGCATCCACGCCCCGAGTGGTGCTCGTGGGCAAGGGCATCACGTTCGACACCGGTGGGCTCCAGGTGAAGCCGGTCGACGGCATGGTCGCGATGAAGACCGACATGTCCGGCGCCGCCGTCGTCCTGGCCGTGCTCTCGGCCTGCCGCGAGCTGGAGGTGCCGGTGCGTGTCACGGGGCTGCTCGCGATCGCGGAGAACGCCGTCGGGGGAGCCGCGTACCGTCCGGGTGACGTCGTCACGCACTACGGCGGGCGCACTGTCGAGATCGGCAACACCGACGCCGAGGGCCGCATCGTCATGGCCGACGCGCTGGCATATGCCGACGCCCACCTCGACCCCGCCTGGCTCGTCGACGTCGCGACGTTGACCGGTGCGGCCCGCATCGCCCTGGGCCGGGCCCTGGCCCCCGTCTTCTCGACGGATGCGGGCCTGACCGACGCGCTCGTCGCGGCCGGCGCGACGACTGGTGAGACGCTCTGGCCGATGCCCCTGCCGGACACCTACCGTCGAGCCCTCGACTCCGACGTCGCCGACCTCAACCACATCGCTCCTGGTGTGGGTGGCGGAGCGGTCACGGCGGCCCTGTTCCTCCGCGAGTTCGTGGGCGAGCGCCGGTGGGCGCACCTCGACATCGCCGGCACCGGCCGCTCGGACGTCGACGCCGGCAGCTCCACGAAGGGGGCCACCGGGTTCGGGACACGACTGCTGCTGCGGTGGCTGGAGGAGATGGCATGAACGCCGGGTACGGGCTGACGGTGCGTTGGTCGCTGGAGAACGCCCCGCAGGACGCCGCCGACCAGCTGCGCGAGTACGTCGTCGGCACCTCGATCGCGCGCTTCATGTTCCTCGACGGCCTGGCGTTCAAGGTCTGGCGGATGCGCGCGGGCGAGTGGTTCGAGGGCACCTACGTCTTCGACAGCGAGCAGGACCGCACCCTCTTCCGCGAGGGTTTCGAGCCCGGCGCGGCCAACGCTCCCGGCAGCACCATCATCGGCTCCTCGCCGGTGCTCCTGGAGGACTGGGAGGTCGTCGCGATCGCCGAGGGCCCCGCGGGCTTCCGCCGCGGAGCCGGCCCCGACGTCAGCTGAGCCGCGAGGGGGTGGTCAGCGCTTGACCGCGACGAGCAGGCCGTCGCTGACCGGCAGCAGCGCGGTGACGAGCTCGTCGTGGTCGCGCAGCGACTTGCCGAGGTCGCGCAGGGTGCTCGTCGTGGCGTCACGCGCGGCCGGGTCGGCGACCTGGTCGTGCCACAGCATGTTGTCCATGACGAGCACGCCCCCGGAGCGCAGCAACCGCACGGCGTGCTCGACGTAGACCGGGTAGCCACCCTTGTCGGCGTCGACGACCACGAGGTCGTAGGCGCCGTCGGTCATCCGGGGAAGCACGTCGGCCGCGGCACCGGTGATGACCCGGGTGCGCTGGTGTGCGTAACCCGCCTCGGCGTACGCCTCGCGAGCGGCGCGCTGGTGCTCGGCGGAGGAGTCGATCGTCGTCAGGATGCCGTCCTCCGGCATCCCGGCGAGCAGCCACAGGCCCGAGGTGCCCGCACCCGTGCCGATCTCGACGACGTGTCGCGCCTGCACCGCCGCGGCGACGAAGCGCAACGCCGCGCCCGCGCCGGTGCCCACGGGGCTGGCGTCGCCGAACTCCATGCCGCGGCGCCGTGCGGTTTCGACGACCTCCGGTTCGGGTATGAACTCCTCGGCGTAGGACCAGCTGGCCGGCTTGAGTTGGCTCATGGCGCCACCCTACGGCCCGCAGCCCCCGCCTTCACGCGGACACGGGTTCCCAGCGTTCGTTCAGGAAGACCGGGAACAATTTGTACCTCGGACGCGTATCGATGGGTGACATGAGCAGCCTGGTGAGGGAAGAACCGATGACGACGACGTATGCCGCGCAGGCTGGCGAGACGCCGGCTGCCGGTTGGGTGCCCCCGACCTGGGAGGAGGTCGTCGAGCAGCACTCCGCCCGGGTCTACCGACTGGCCTACCGCCTCACCGGGAACGTGCACGACGCCGAGGACCTCACCCAGGACGTGTTCGTGCGGGTGTTCCGGTCGCTGCACACCTACCAGCCGGGCACCTTCGAGGGCTGGCTGCACCGCATCACCACCAACGTCTTCCTCGACAAGATGCGCCGCAAGCAGCGAATCCGCTTCGACGCGCTGTCGGACGAGTCCGCCGCCCGGCTGCCCAGCCGCGGCCCCGGGCCCGAGCAGACCTACCACGACGCCCACTTCGACGACGACGTGCAGCGCGCCCTCGACGCCCTGTCGCCCGACTTCCGGGCCGCGGTCGTGCTGTGCGACATCGAGGGCCTGTCCTACGAGGAGGTCGCCGCGACCCTGGGCATCAAGCTGGGCACGGTGCGCTCGCGCATCCACCGCGGCCGCGCCCAGCTTCGTGAGTCCCTCGCCCACCGTGCGCCGCAGCCCTCGACCACACCGACCAAGAGCCGGGGCCGGATCATCCGCCGTCCCGCCGCGGGGACCGTATGACCGACGCCATGCGGGTGCGGTGCCAGGGGGAGGAGCTGACGGAGTACGCCGCCGGCCGCCTCCCGCTGGACCGCCAGTGGGCCTGGGACCGGCACCTCGTCGCCTGCCAGGCCTGCGCCCACGACGTGGCGCAGGAGCGCCGGCTGCGCAGCGCGCTCGCCGGCGCCCCGTCGATGCCCGGTGACCTGCGCTCGTCCCTGCTGGCGCTCGGCAACGCGCTGTCGGTCGACCTCGGGCCGCGTCCCGTGACCGCAGCGCACGACCAGCTCGCCCTGCTCGCGCCGTCGGCCCCGCCCTGCCACCGCAGCGCCCTGCGCGCGACCGTCATCGCCGCCGCCGCCGCGGGGGTCTCTGCGGCCGCCGCCTGGAGCCTGACCGTCGTGCCCTCACCGGCGGGTGCCCGCCCGGGGCTGGCCACGGCCACCACGCCGGTCTCCTCGCCCGCCGCCGCGGTCCGCACCACCGCCGTCCCGGTGTCGGTCACCCAGGTGCGACTGAACCAGACCGTCGTCGTCGGTCGCCTCGGCGAACGTGCAGAATCGACGCCATGACCACCGAGCACGAGCCCGGGCGCGACGACTGGAGCCCGTGGGCCCGCCCCGAGGGCGGCGACCCGACCGGTGACCCCGCGCAGACCGCGGAGATCCCGCAGGCCCCCGTGCCCGTGTGGGCGACCCCGGAGCCGGTCGCGACGTCCTACGCCGCCGAGGCGTCGTCCGCCGGCCACGACCCGTATGCCGGCCACGACCCCTACGCGGGGCACGACCCCTACGCCGGGCGCGACCCGTATGCCGGCCACGACCCGTACGCACCCGCCCCGCCCGTCGCCACGGCGACCGCCCCGGCCTACCCGACGTACCCCCCGCTGACGACCCGCACCGGTTCCGAGCCCCGAGACCGCCGCGGGCCGGGCTGGGGCGCCCTCATCGGGGTCTCCCTCGCCGTCGCCCTCGTGGCCGGACTGCTCGGGGGCCTGCTCGGCGGGGCACTCGCCGACCGTGGGTCCACCGGCACCAGCGGCGCTCCCGCGCCGAGCGCCGGAGCGGGTGCGACCAGCCGGCCGAACGGCACCGTCGCCAACATCGCCGCGCGCGCCACGCCGAGCGTGGTCACCCTTCGGGTGCAAGGCGCCGACGGCTCTGGCACCGGGTCCGGGTGGGTCTACGACGCCAGCGGCCACATCGTCACGAACAACCACGTCGTGGCGAGCGCTGCCGACAGCGGCGAGATCACGGTCGTCCTCGCGAACGGTCAGCAGATCGCCGGCGAGGTCGTCGGTCGCGACGCGTCCTACGACCTAGCCGTCGTCAAGGTCGACCGCAGCGACCTCAAGCCCCTCGTCCTCGGCCGCTCCGCCGACGTCGTCGTCGGCGACGAGGTCATCGCGGTCGGTGCGCCGCTCGGACTGGACTCCACCGTCACCGCCGGCATCGTCAGTGCCCTCAACCGCCCGGTGACGCCCGGCCAGGACGACGACCAGTCCTACATCAACGCGATCCAGACCGACGCCGCGATCAACCCGGGCAACTCCGGGGGCCCGCTGCTCGACATGCAGGGTCAGGTCATCGGGGTCAACTCCGCGATCGCGCAGGCGCCCGGGTCCGGCCTCAGCGGGCAGGGCGGCAACATCGGCGTCGGCTTCGCCATCCCGAGCGACCAGGTACGCACCACCGTCGTGCAGCTGATCAGCACCGGCAAGGCCGTGCACCCGGTCATCGGCGTGTACCTCGACTCGAGCTACACCGGCGAGGGGGTGCGCATCGCCGACGAGGGCCCCAACGGCCAGCCGGCGGTCAACCCCGACGGCCCGGCCGACGACGCCGGCCTCGAGGCGGGCGACGTCGTCATCGCCTTCGATGGCAAGCCGGTCTCCGAGGGCGGCGAGCTGGTCGTCGCCATCCGCGCCCGCACCGTCGGCGAGAAGGTCACCCTCACGATCCGTCGCGACGGGAGCGAGCGGGATGTCACGATGGTCCTCGAGGGTTCGGGCGAGTGACCACGCGTCGCCCGGCGTGGTCGACGAGAGGGCGGTGACGGCACGGTGTTCGGCGTGAACGGTCTGGAGTTCGTGCTGATCGCTGTGATCGCCGTCTTCGTGCTGGGCCCCGACCGCCTGCCGGAGTACGCCGCCAAGCTGGCCCGCGGGATCCGCAAGCTGCGAGTCATGGCCGAGGGCGCCAAGGACCAGCTCAAGGACCAGCTCGGCCCGGAGTACGAGGACATCAACTGGCAGCAGTACGACCCGCGCCAGTACGACCCGCGCCGGATCGTCAAGGAGGCCCTGCTCGACCCTCTCGACGACGCCATCACCCCGGTGCGTGACGAGATCGGCTCGGTGCGCTCGGCGGCCTCCGTGCGGGGCGCGGACACCAGTGCGGTCACCGCAGGTGCGGCTGCCGGTGCGGTCGGCGTGGCCGCGCAGACCGCCCAGAGGTCCTCGGCCGACCCGGCGGTCTACAGCACCATGGGTGACTCGGGGTTCGTGGCGCCGTCCGACGCGCGCACCTGGGACCCGGCCCGACCGACCCCCTGGGATCCCGACGCGACCTGAGGTCGAACCGGGACCCGTCGGTCAGGAACCCGCGGGGGTGAGCCCGAGCGAACGCCCGGCGAGACCGCGAGCCCGGCTGCCCAGCCCCTTGGCGATGCCGCGCAGCGCGACCGCCGCGGGGGAGTCCGGTTCACCGAGCACGACCGGCATCCCCTGGTCGGCGCCGATCCGCAGGCGGGTGTCGAGCGGGATCTGGCCGAGCAGCGGCACGTCGGAGCCGATGGCACGGGTCAGCGACTCGGCGACCTCCTGGCCACCGCCGGAGCCGAAGATCTCCTGACGGCTGCCGTCGGGCAGCTCGAGCCAGCTCATGTTCTCGATGACGCCCGCCACCCGCTGGTGGGTCTGCAGCGCGATCGCACCGGCCCGCTCGGCGACCTCGGCGGCGGCCGCCTGCGGGGTGGTGACGACGAGGATCTCCGCCCCGGGGATGAGCTGGGCCACCGAGATCGCGATGTCGCCGGTGCCCGGGGGGAGGTCGAGGAGGAGGACGTCGAGGTCGCCCCAGAAGACGTCGGCGAGGAACTGCTGCAGGGCCCGGTGCAGCATCGGCCCGCGCCACACGACCGGCTGGTTGCCCGGCACGAACATCCCGATCGAGATGACCTTCACGTCGTGGCTCAACGGCGGCAGGATCATGTCGTCGACCTGGGTCGGCCGGCCGGTGACCCCGAGCATGCGCGGGATGGAGAACCCGTAGATGTCGGCGTCGACGACGCCGACCCGCAGGCCCTGCACCGCGAGCGATGCCGCGAGGTTGGCCGTGACCGAGGACTTGCCGACGCCGCCCTTCCCGGACGCCACGGCGTAGACGCGGGTGAGCGAGCCGGGCCGCGCGAACGGCACCTCCCGCTCGGCGACGCCGCCACGCAGCATCGTCTTGAGCTCGCCGCGCTGCTCGTCGCTCATCACGCCGAGGGTGACGGTGACGCCGGTGACGCCCTCGACGGCGGACAGGGCCGCGGTGGTGTCCTTGGTCAGGGTGTCCTTGAGCGGACAGGCCGCGACGGTCAGCAGGATCGTGACCGCGACGTGGCCGGTCTCGTCGGCGGCCACGCTCTCGACCATGCCGAGCTCGGTGACCGGCTTGCGGATCTCGGGGTCGATGACCGTCTCGAGAGCAGCGCGGAGGGCGTCGGTGCTGACCTGGGGCATGGTCCCAGTCTAGGTCGCCTGGCCGGGGGCCTTGTCCGCGGTGGTGGCCGTCGGCTCGCCTGCGGCCTTGAGGTCCTCGCGCCGCACGAGCACCAGTCCGCGCTCCTCGAGCTCGTCGAGCAGGTCGCGCAGCTCGCCACGCACGAAGTCGCGGGTGGCCTGGTCACGCAGGGCGATGCGCAGGGCGGCGACCTCGCGGGTGAGGAACTCGGTGTCGGCCAGGTTGCGCTCGTCGCGGCTGCGGTCCTGCTCGAGGGCGAACCGGTCGCGGTCGGCCTGCCGGTTCTGCGCGAGCAGGATCAGTGGCGCGGCGTACGACGCCTGCAGGCTGAGCATGAGGGTGAGGAAGATGAACGCGTAGGGGTCCCAGCGCAGGTCGCTGGGTGCGATCGTGTTCCACAGCAGCCACGCGGCGACGAAGACGGTCATCCCGATGAGGAAGTACGGCGTGCCCATGTAGCGCGCGAACTTCTCCGAGAGCACCCCGAAGGTCTCCTCCGTGAACATCGTCGGGGCGTTCCAGCGGCGACGCCCCTCTCGCGGCTGGTCGATGCGGGCCCGGCGCTCGCGCTCAGCCACGGCGCACCCCCTCGGGGGTCATCACGTCGTGGCGCTCCTCGCGCCAGTCCTCGGGGAGGATGTGGTCGAGCACGTCGTCGACCGTGACGGCGCCGAGCAGGTGGCCCTCGGCGTCGACGACCGGCAGGCCCACGAGGTCGTACGTGGCCAGCATCCGGGCGACCTGGCCCAGGGTGGCGTCGGGCGGCAGCGGCTCGACGTCCTTGTCGAGGATGCCGCCGATCGGGGCGTGCGGGGGCTCACGCAGCAGGCGCTGGATGTGGACCATGCCGAGGTAGCGACCGGTGGGGGTCTCGAGCGGGGAGCGGCACACGAAGACGGTCGTGGCCAGGGCCGTCGAGAGCTCGACCCGGCGCACCACCGCCAGCGCCTCGGCGATCGAGGCCTCCGGGCCGAGGATCACCGGCTCGGTGGTCATCAGGCCACCGGCGGTGTTCTCGTCGTAGGTGAGCAGGCGGCGCAGGTCGGCCGCCTCGTCGGGCTCCATCTTCTGGAGCAGCTCCTCCTGGCGCTCCTTGGGCAGCTCGGCGAGCAGGTCGGCGGCGTCGTCGGGCTCCATGGCCTCGAGCACGTCGGCGGCGCGGCCGACCGCCAGACCGGCCAGGATCTCGACCTGGTCGTCCTCCGGCAGCTCCTCGATGACGTCCGCGAGCCGGTCGTCGTCCAGTGCCGCGGCGACCTCTGCGCGGCGGCGCGGGCTGAGGTCGTGGATGACCTCGGCGAGGTCGGCGGGCTTGAGGTCCTCGTAGGCCTCGAGGAGGCGTGCCGCGCTCTGCCCGTCACTGGGCTCGCGCAGCCCGAGGACGTCCTCGATCGACACGAGCAGGGTCTCACCGCGCCGGCGGCCCAGCCGGCCCAGGGCGCCGCGGTTCGCCCCGGTGCGCACGAAGGCGCGCGCGACGGCCCAGCCGCGGGTGCCGAGCTGCTCGATCCCGACGTCCTCGACCATGGCCTCGACCACCTGGCCCTCGTCGGTGCGCACCCGGACGGGGCGCTCGAAGAGCTCGGCGACGACGAGGGTCTCGTTGGCGCGCTGCTCGAAGCGGCGCATGTTGACCAGACCGGTCGTGATCACCTGGCCACCCTCGACGGAGGTCACCCGGGTCATCGGCACGAACACCCTCCGGCGGCCGGGCACCTCGACGACCAGACCGATGGCCCGGGGGCGGCTACGGGTCTGGCTGAACGTGATGACCACGTCGCGGACGCGGCCGACCTGGTCGCCGAGCGGGTCGAAGACGCTCAGCTCGGTCAGGCGGCCGACGAAGGCGCGGGTCGGCGTACTCACCCGGACAGGCTATCGGGGTGAGACCCTCCACCCCGGCACCCCGGG
The DNA here is from genome assembly GCA_035633415.1 of Ornithinibacter sp. Lineage (GTDB taxonomy): Bacteria > Actinomycetota > Actinomycetes > Actinomycetales > Dermatophilaceae > Fodinibacter. Next base: position 12,219 of record DASQEZ010000294.1, read on the forward strand.
GTCAGGCGGGCGGGCGGGTGTTGCGGCGGGCGCCGGCCCGCCCGCGCCAGTGCCACGGCCGCCAGCGGCTCGTCGCGGCGGCGGCCGGGCGCACGGCTGCGGCGCCGGACCCGTCGTCGTACGACCCCGGGCCCTCGACGAGGCGCCCGTGCGGGGTGAGCACGTGGATGGTGCAGGACTGCCGCCACCGCTGCGCGGTGTCCCCGACGGCGTTGAGCCGCTCGGGACGCAGCACCGCGACCGCGGCGTCCCAGCCGGCATCCTCGGGGGCGACCTCACGGGCCGTCGCGTGGACCGTGACCAGCCGGCCGCCGGTGTCCTTGCTGCGCAGGATGAGCTCGACCTCGTCGGGTAGCCAGGGCAGCGACTGCTCGCCCGGCCCCGACACGACGTAGGCGGCCGGCCCGGTGCCCCGGTCGTCGCCGTCGTCGTGCCACACGTGCCAGACGGGGTGGGTGCCGCCCTGTGGCACCCGCAACCACAGCAGCCCGGACCTGCTCGCGGCCTCGTGGATGAGGCGGGTGACGTTGACGGATGCCGGTGCCGGCGCCTCCTCGCTCATCCCGCCACTCTCCCACGCAGCAGTTCGGGTCGCACGCAGCGATTGCAGCGTGGCATCCGAAGTCCTGCGTGCGCGTCCTGGGTCACACGTGACGTGGCTCATGCACCTGTCGCGTGCCGCGCTGCTAGCGTCCCCGGCAGACCCGGTCCCGCCGACGAGAGGCCCCGCATGCGCAGCGCCAAGGACTTCTTCACGCCCCTCGCCGTGGGCGCCCCGACCCCGCTCCGCGAGGTTCCCGCCCGCCCGAGCCGGATGATCCACTTCTTCGACCCGAGCAACCCGAAGATGGCCGCGAAGGTGCCCCAGCTGGTCGGCACGGTCGACGTGCTCCTCGGCAACCTCGAGGACGCCGTCAAGGCCGAGAACAAGGAGGCCGCCCGCGCCGGACTGGTCGAGATCGCCCGGTCCACCGACTTCGGTGAGCACACCCAGCTCTGGACCCGGGTCAACTCGCTCGACTCGCCGTGGGCTCTCGACGACCTCACCACGCTCGTGACCGAGATCGGTGACCGGCTCGACGTCGTCATGGTGCCCAAGGTGCAGGGGCCCGAGGACATCCACTACGTCGACCGCCTGCTCGCCCAGCTCGAGGCGCGTGCCGGCCTGACGCGCCCGATCCTGGTCCACGCGATCCTCGAGACCGCCCGCGGCATGGCGAGCGTGGAGGAGATCGCCGGTGCCAGCCCGCGGATGCAGGGCATCAGCCTGGGCCCCGCCGACCTCGCCGCCGACCGTCGGATGAAGACGACCCGCGTCGGGGGCGGGCACCCCGGCTACCTGGTGCGCCAGGACCCGGTCGGTGGCGACATCGCGGGGGAGCGCGCCACCTACCAGCAGGACCTGTGGCACTACACGATCGCGCGAATGGTCGACGCCTGCGCGATGCACGGGATCTTCCCGTACTACGGCCCCTTCGGGGACATCGCGGACGTCGTCGCCTGCGAGGACCAGTTCCGCAACGCCTTCCTCCTCGGCTGCGTCGGCACGTGGACCCTGCACCCCGCGCAGATCTCCATCGCCAAGAAGGTCTTCAGCCCCAGCGCCGAGGACGTCGCCCACGCGCGCCGCGTCAAGGAGGCCATGGGTGACGGCACCGGCGCGGTCATGCTCGACGGCAAGATGGAGGACGACGCGAGCCTGAAGCAGTGCCTCGTCATCCTCGAGCTCGCCGGCCGGCTCTCGGCCAACGACCCCGAGCTCGCCGAGCTGTATGCCGTGCCACCCCCCACCGCGGCCCCGGAGGTGGGGACGTGACCAGCGCGGCGGTGTACCGGCCGCGACGCTCGGTGCTCTACATGCCGAGCAGCAACGAGCGAGCGCTGGAGAAGGCCAAGACCCTCCCCGTCGACGGGCTGATCCTCGACCTGGAGGACGCCGTCGGCCCCGACCACAAGGTGGCGGCGCGCGAGAATGCTTGTGCCGCAGCGGCATCGGGGGAGTACGGTTCACGGGAGGTGACGATCCGGGTCAACGGCAGCGGTACCGCGTGGCACGACGACGACCTCGCGGCTGCCTGCGCGGCCGGGCCCGACGGCATCGTCGTGCCGAAGGTGGACAGCGCCGAGGAGGTGCGCTCGCTCGTTGCCGCGATGGAGCGTCACGGGGCGCCGGAGCACACCCGCCTGTGGGCGATGGTCGAGACCCCGGAGGCCGTGCTCGGCGTCAGCGAGATCGCCTCGGCGTCACCCCGGCTCGCGACGCTGGTCATGGGCACCAACGACCTGGTCAAGGAGCTGGGCGCGCGCCACGTGCCGGGTCGCGAGCCTCTCCTGACGGCACTCTCCCTGGCCCTGCTCGCCGCCCGACGGTCCGGCATCGCGATCCTCGACGGCGTCTACAACGACGTCACCGACCTCGACGGCTTCGGTGCGGAGTGCCGCCAGGGCCGTGACCTGGGCTTCGACGGCAAGACCCTGATCCACCCCGGACAGGTCGAGCCGTGCAACGCCGCGTTCTCGCCCACCGGCCAGGAGGTCGACGAGGCCCGCGAGATCCTGGCCGCCTGGGAGGCCGGCGCCGGCGCGGGGGTGGTCACCCACCGCGGGAAGATGGTGGAGAACCTCCACGTCGAGATCGCCCAGAGGGTGATCGCCACGGACGAGGCGATCCGGAACCGGGGCTGACGACGCCGGGTCGCGGCCCGGGCAACGAGTCGGTCACGATCGGCGCGTTGAGTGGCGCGAACCGGCCCGTGTCCCGTCTTCTGGTGGTGCCCGGTGGTGGGCAACTGCGGCGACGGAGGGAACGCGACGGATGGGCCCGACCAGCAGCACCCGCGCGGCGCTTGCCGCAGGGTGGCTGACCGCTGCCGCGGTGCTGCTCGCGGGCTGCGGGCTCGGTGGCTCGTGGACCCCCAGTGGTGACGGCTCCCCGGCCGCGGCCGGCTCGGCGACGAGCGTGGCCCCCCCGGTCACGCCCACCCCGACGACCGACCCCACGCCCACCCGGTCCGTGACCCCCACGCCGACCGCCACCTCGACCCCGTCGCCCTCGGCGACGGCGAAGCCGACCCCCACGAAGACCACGACGCCGCGCACCAGCCTGATCCGGGGCGACTCGGGGCCAAAGGTCCTCGCTCTGCAGCAGCGCCTGAAGGCGCTGGGCTACTGGCTCGGCACGCCTGACGGGTCGTTCGGCTCGCTGACCCAGCAGGCCGTCTGGGCGTTCCAGAAGTCGGCGGGCCTGCGGCGTGACGGCGTCGTCGGACCGAAGACCCGCAAGGCCCTCGAGGCCGGCGTCCGGCCGAAGGCCAGGCTCGGCGGCGACGGGGTCGAGATCGACCTCGACCGGCAGATCCTGCTCGTCGTGCGCGACGGCACGGTGCGCACCATCCTCAACACCTCCACCGGCAACCGGGAGGAGTACACCTCCACCTCGGGCAACCGCGCCATCGCCACGACGCCGCGTGGCAGCTACACGGTCTACCGCGCCGTCGACGGCCCGGTCACGAACTCCCTGGGCCAGCTCTGGCGGCCGCGCTTCTTCAACCGCGGCATCGCGGTGCACGGCTCCCAGAACATCCCGCCGTGGCCCGACTCGCACGGCTGTGCCCGGCTCAGCAACGCCGCCATCGACATGATCTGGGCGACCGACCTGATGCCGATCGGCAGCCGCGTCCTGGTGCACTGACCGGCGGACACCGCTCGGGCGGTTCTCGACACGCCGCCCGCCAGCCCCGATGCTGGTCGCGTGCCCGCCGCTCCCGCCCCGCCCCACCTGACCGCCTCCTTCTGGCGAACCCGGCGGTCGGCCGCCGTCGCCGGCATCGTCTTCGCCGTGCTGCTCCTCACCGCCATGACGATGATGCGCCTCGCCCTCGCCGACGACAGCCTCACCACCCTGCAGTCGGATGCCGCGAGCCGTCGTCTCGTCGGGTGGGCCCTGAACCTCGTCCCGTTCGCCGGCATCGCCTTCCTGTGGTTCATCGGTGTGGTGCGCGAGCAGCTCGGGGAGGTCGAGGACCGGCTCTTCTCCACGGTGTTCCTCGGCAGCGGGCTGCTCTTCCTCGCGATGCTGTTCACCGGCGCGGCGTCCTCGACTGGCATCCTCGAGCTGCTGGCCCGGCCGGACCCGGACTCGGCCGTCTGGGAGTTCGGCCGCGACAACACCCAGACCCTGGTCTCGGTGTACGCCATGCGGATGGCAGCCGTCTTCACCCTGTCGGTGAGCACGGTCGGCATCCGGACCGGCGCGATGCCGCGCTGGGTCTCCTACCTCGGGTACGCGGCCGCCCTCGTGCTGCTCGTGGCCGCGGGGGAGAACAAGTGGACCCAGCTCGTCTTCCCCCTCTGGGTGCTGCTCGTGAGCGTCGTCATCCTGGTCACCCGCCCCCCGGACCGGACCGCCGCCGACACCGCGTGAGGCCGTGCGTCAGCGCGCGTTGCCCTGCGCGTCGCACGGGGGCGTCGCCGTCAGCGCGAGGGCCTCGAGCTGGCCGTCGACGAGGCGCAATGAGCGCTCCATGGCGGTGGGCTGCAGCCCACCCAGGCCCTCGCCGTGGGGGTTGTCGAAGAAGACAAGGAGCAGCATCAGCACGGTGATGACCACGGTGACGCTCCCCATGAGCATCGCCTGCGTGGTGGCCCGCTCGGCACTGTCGGCGAAGAACAGCAGGTAGCCGAAGATCACGGCACAGATCAGGGAGAGGGCCAGCCACAACGGAGCCGGGATGATGCCCTGCGCCGTGTGCACCCGGTCGTTGCGCGCCAGTTGGCGCTCGGAGGTCTGGGCCATCCAACGGTCATAGGCCGACTGCTCGGTGGCCGTCGCCGGCTCGAGCGCCGCGACCGTCCTGAACATCGTCGCCCCCCACGGGTTGATCGAGTCCTGGAGGCTGCCGGATGCCACGGCATCCCACTCGGTTCCCACGACCGAGCGGCCGTAGCAGACCAGCTCGCCGGTGAGCCGCTCGGACGAGCCGGCCGGCATCAGCTGGGCGGTCTGCACCATCTGGGCCACGACCGCGGCCTCGGTCTCGGCGCCCGCGCGAGTGTCGTCGTAGGCCGCGAAGGCGAGGAAGATGATGAAGCCGAGCAGCACCGAGAAGCCGGTGGCCAGCACGCCGAAGACCCCCGAGGCGCGGTCCCCGTCACTGAAGTAGCTGCCCGCGGGAGCCCGCCGCCGCAGGAGCAGCATGGACGTCACCGTCACCGTCGTCACGGCGGCGACGATGACCAGGGCCAGCCACGGGTTCACGCGTCCCCCGCCTCGCCGGGGTAGACGACGCCGACCCGGCGGCGCACCTCGTCCATCGCCGCCATGACCCGTCGGGTGGCCGCCCACGGCATCGACCAGGTCTCGAGGCGCCCCTCGTCGAGGGCGCGGGCGACCTCGGCGGCCTCGAACCGGAACCCGTGCGTGGCCACCGCAGGCACGAACTCGTCGAGCACGCTGCCGTCCGGCGCCACGAGCCGCACCCGGCTCTGCACGTTGTAGAAGCGGCCGTCGACCTCGAGCCGGGCCCGCGTGCCGACCACCCGCGCCGGGCACGACGTCGCGGCGGCCATCGAGCACCACAGGTCGGCGATGCCCCCGGCGGGGCCGCGCGCCTGGATCGTGGTGGTGGCATCGACCCCGAGGTCGGTGAGGGTGCCGTGCGCCCCGACGACCTCGATCCCGCCGAGCACGTGGTCGGCGAACGACAGCGGGTACACGCCGAGGTCGAGCAGCGCGCCACCGGCGAGCTCGGGCTGGGAGAGCCGGGCGGGGCCGTTGGGCCACAGCAGCTGGCCGTGGTCGGCGTCGACGAGCACCACCTCGCCGAGGGTGCCCGCCTCGACGGTGCGCCGGATGACGTCGTAGTGCGGCAGGTAACGGCTCCACATCGCCTCCGCGGCCAGCAGACCCGCGGCCCGCGCGGTTCCGAGCACCTCGTCGGCCTCGCGCAGGCTGCGGGTGAACGCCTTCTCGACGAGCACGGGCTTGCCTGCGCGCAACGCGAGGAGGGCGTGCTCGTGGTGCTGGCTGTGGGGGCTCGCGACGTACACGGCATCCACGTCGGGGTCGGTCACGAGGTCGGCGTACGACCCGTGCGCTCGGTCCACGCCGTGCCGCCCGGCGAACTCCTGCGCCCGCTCCCGCGACCGCGAGCCGACGGCGACGACCCGCGAGCGGGTGCCATGGTGCACGGCATCCGCGAACGTGTTGGCGATGCCGCCGGGTGCGAGCACGCCCCAACGGATCGCGGGTGCGTGCATGGGGTCGGGCACGGACGGGGCAGCGAGCGTGAGGGGCGCGGACGGCATACGACGCAGCGTAGGCCGTCCGCCCCCCTCAGAACCGGGCCGTGGCCTCCGCCACGAGGTCGCCGACGAGCTCTCCGGGGTCGACGTCGAGCCCCTTGCGCGCGAACCAGGTCGCCATCGTCGTGGCGTCGCGCTCGAGGAAGTCGAAGCCCTGTGGGTTGCCGATGACGTCGACGATCTGCGGCCAGTCGATGATGACGATCCGCTCCTCGTGCAGCAGCACGTTGTACGGCGAGAGGTCACCGTGCGCCCAGCCGTGGTGCGCCAGGGTGAGCATCGCCGTGCGCAGCTGCTCGAACAGCTCGGCGAGCAGCGCCGGCTCGGGCCGGGTGGAGACCAGCCGCGGCGCCGCGACCGGGGTGTCACCGCTGTCGTCGCCGACGAACGCCATCAGCATCTCGGACTCGTCGAGCTGCACGGGGTAGGGCACGGGGAGGTCGAGCTCCCAGAGCCGACCGAGGGCGTCGAACTCCGCAGCCGCCCACTGCCCGGCGATCAGCTGCTTGCCGAAGTCGGTGCGCCGGGCCATGGCCCGCATCTCGCGGCTCTTGCGGACCCGGCGTCCTTCGAGGTAGCCGGCGTCGCGGTGGAAGAGCCGGTGCTCGCCGTTGCGGTAGCGCTTGGCGGCCATCGTGCTGACCCGCGCAGACCCCGGTACCCAGCGGCGCAGGACGTGGACGTCGGCCTCCTTGCCGGTCTTGAGGACCCCGAGGTCGCTCTCGACGGCGCCGAGATCGGTGACGACCCAGTCCGGGCGCGGTTTCGGGCCATGGGTCGCGCCGTCCCAGGAGGACCAGCGGTCCCCCTCGGGAGGTGCGTCAGGTGAGGTGTCGATCGAGAAGAGGGCCTGCTTCTCGGGCAGGTGGAACGGCTGGTGTGCCACGGTGGTGCTCCTGGAGGACGAAGGAAGGGGAGGGCTCGGTGAGGGCCCGGACAGTCGGCGACATGTCGGCCTCCTTCGTCGGTCGTGGCGGTTCGTCGTGGCATCCGCAGGCGGATGCCGGGTGTTCGCCTCCCAGCGTGGCGCACCGGGCCCGCCCCCGCCACCGGTTTTCCCGATGCGGAGCGTCGGCTCAGGCGAGTCGCTCGACCCCGGCCAGTACGGGCTGGGTGGGGAAGAGGGTGATGAGCGAGCCGACCGGCAGCTGGTCGGTGTCCGCGAGTGCCGTGACCCGGTGCCCTCGCAGGATCAGCGCCAGGGCCAGCACCGCCTCGACCATCGAGAAGTGCTGGCCGATGCACGCGCGCGGGCCGCCGCCGAACGGCATCCATGCGTAACGGTGCGACGGCTCCGGGCGGCTGCCGGTGCCGGTGAAGCGGCCGGGGTCGAAGACGAGCGGGTCGGCCCAGAAGGCCGGGTGGCGGTGGATGGTCCACGGGGCGACGACGACGGTGGTGCCCGGCGGCACCCGGTGCCCCATCAGGTCGTCCTCCTGCACGGTCAGCCGACCGAGGATGGGCGCGGAGGGGTAGAGCCGCATGGCCTCCTTGAGCACCGCCGTCGTCAGGGGCAGGGCGGTCACGGTCGCAGCCGTGGGGGGGTGCTCGCCGAGCGCTCGGCGCACCTCGACACGCACGGCGTCCTGCACGTCCCGGTGACGGCCCAGCAGGTGCAGGGCGAAGGTGAGCGCGATGGCCGTGGTCTCGTGGCCGGCCATCATGAACAGGAGCACCTGGCTGCGCACCTCCTCGTCGCCGATCGGCTCGTCCCCGTCGTGTGCGGCGAGCAGCCTGCTGAGCAGGTCGGTCTCGCCCGTGGTGCGCCCCTGCCGGCGCGCGGACACGATGCTGTCGCACACCCCGAAGAGGTCCTCGCGGGCGGCCCGGCCACGGAGCACGCGGCGGGTGGGGATGCCGGCCGGCATCCGCACCGCACCCAGCCCGCGGCGCAGGATCGTGTCCGAGACCGCGGGGAAGGAGCGGCGCACGTGGGGCAGCAGGTCGTCGGCCCCCTCCCCGAACAGGGCGGCCAGCACGACCCGCAGGGTGAGCCGCTGCATCTGCAGGCTGAGGTCGACCGTGGGGGAGCCCCCGACGTCCCACTCGCCCACGACCGTCTCGATCTCGCGGACCATGAGGTCGGCGTAGCCGTCGACGGCCGGCTTGGTGAACAGCGGCTGCAGGAAGCGCTTCTGGCGCGTCCAGTCCCCACCCTCAGCGGTGAGCAGGCCGGGGCCGAGCCACCGCACGATCTCGTCGTGCACGCGGTCCTGCTTGGAGTAGGCCCGCCACGAGCTGCCCGACAGCACCCGCGCGGCGCCGTCGGGGTGGTGCACCCACCACACGTCGCGGCTGGCTCCCGGCGGCCCCACGACCATCCGCACGAGGTCCCCGTGCCGGCGCCACGAGCTCTCGGCGAACTCGACGGCGTTGCGCCGCAGCCCCAGAATCGGGGCGTACCTGCCCCCGACCACGGGTGGCGGGGCCGGTGCGGGCCCGCCGTCGGTGCGCGTGACGGGGGTCATCGCTCCATGGTGGCCCCGGCGCCCGCCGGCGTCGAGGCGGACGGCGAGGTCGGGGTGGGAGGACTCACATCCCCGCCATGTCGATCGGCAGGCGGACCGACGGCATACTCGGGAGGCAGACCCCAACTCCAGCCGAAGGCGGCGATTCCGCATGTCCCGACTCCAGACCACGGACGGCCTCACCGAGGAGCAGCACGAGCTCATCAAGCTGGTCCGCGAGTTCGTCGACGAGCAGATCATCCCGGTCGCGACCGCGCTCGAGCACAAGGACGAGTACCCCACCGACATCGTCGAGGGCATGAAGGAGATGGGGATCTTCGGCCTGATGATCCCCGAGGAGTACGGCGGGCTCGGCGAGTCGCTGCTGACCTACGCTCTGGTCGTCGAGGAGATCGCGCGCGGCTGGATGTCGGTCAGCGGGATCATCAACACCCACTTCATCGTGGCCTACCTGATCCTCCAGCACGGCACCGAGGAGCAGAAGCAGCGCTACCTGCCGCGGATGGCGACCGGAGAGGTGCGCGGCGCGTTCTCGATGTCCGAGCCCGGGATGGGCTCCGACGTCGCGGCGATCCGCAGCAAGGCGGTGCGCGACGGCGACGAGTGGGTGCTCACCGGCCAGAAGATGTGGTTGACCAACGGTGGCTCGGCCAACCTGGTCGCGGTGCTCATGCGCACCGACCTCGGCGAGAGCGACAGCCCGTACAAGAACATGTCGACCTTCCTCATCGACAAGGAGTCCGGCTTCGGCGAGACGGCCCAGGGTGTGACGGTGCCCGGCAAGATCGAGAAGATGGGCTACAAGGGCGTCGACACCACCGAGCTGATCATGGAGGGGCACCGCACGACCGAGGCCCAGCTGCTCGGCGGGGCTCCGGGCAAGGGCTTCTACCAGATGATGGACGGCGTCGAGGTGGGCCGCGTGAACGTCGCGGCCCGGGCCTGCGGCCTGTCGATGCGGGCCTTCGAGCTCGGCATCGCCTACTCCCAGCAGCGTGAGACCTTCGGCAAGAAGATCGCCGAGCACCAGGGCATCCTGTTCCGGCTCGCCGACATGGCGACCATGGTCGAGGCCAGCCACCAGATGATGGTCAAGGCCGCCCGGCTCAAGGACGCCGGGGAGCGCAACGACCTCGAGGCGGGGATGGCGAAGTACCTCGCCTCGGAGAACTGCGCGAACGTCGTGGAGCAGTCGTTCCGGATCCACGGTGGCTACGGCTACTCCAAGGAGTACGAGATCGAGCGGCTGTACCGCGAGGCGCCGATGCTCCTCATCGGTGAGGGCACCGCCGAGATCCAGAAGATGATCATCGGTCGGCGCCTCCTCGAGGACTACAAGGCCCGCTGACACCCACGACCCGATGCCGTGGGGCCGCCCGTCAGTAGGTGCGGGCCGCGGGCTGGCGGAGGAACTGCTCGTAGGTGTGCCAGTTCGCGTCGTGGTACGCGGTCGCGAGTGGGGTGCCCACGAAACGGAAGTGCCACGGTTCGAAGCCCATCCCGGTGGTCGAGGTGCGACCCTCCTCGTAGCGGAGGAGGAAGCCGTACCGCCACGAGTTCTTCGCGAGCCACACGCCCTGCGGCGTCTCGTCGATGCAGTCGTTGATCCGGCAGTTCGAGCGGCCGATCGGGAGCAGGTCGACGGCGAGCCCGGTCTGGTGCTCGCTGTACCCGGGCCTCATGTACCAGGTGTCGGTCCACGTGCGGCCCTTGAGCGCGAGGTACTTGTCGTAGAGCGCCTTCTGGGTCGAGTACGAGCGGTACGCCGTGTCGATGCCGATGCGCCCGGCACCGGCGGCGTACGCCGCCGACGCCATCCGCGAGAGGGCGGCCGCGGCGTCCGAGCGGAGCTGACGGCCGTTCGCGTACGGCATCGAGGGAACGACGAGGTTGTTGGGGACGAAGGTCCTGGGCGACAACGGGTTCCGCTTGTTGACGAGCGCCCACACGCTGCCCGACGACTCGATGCTGCGGCAGGTCTCGAGCCGCCCGGCCAACACGCGGATCGACGTCTCACCCCCCAAGAGGACGACGCGCGTGTATCCGGGGCCGAGGAGGGCCGAGCGGACGGTGGCGTCGGCGCAGTAGGGCACGGTGACGAAGAGGGGGCGCTGGGTGCGCGCGGCGAGGGGGGCGCCCGCGAAGGCGTCGGTCAGCACGAGGCCGTCGGCGAGGTAGGCCGTCCCGGGAGCCGGGCTCGGCCAGGCGAGGGTATTGACCCGGGCGGACGTCGACGACGAGTCGGTGCCGGCGGCCCGGACCACCCCGCTGCTCCCGACGAGGGCCTTGAGGTCGTTCTCGATGCCGCTGCCGACGGCCGAGGTGGGCCCGACGATCGTCACCTTCGAGACGCCGAGGTCGCGAAGCAACGAGGCGTTGGTCGGGTGCAGGTCGGTGGCATCGCCGTCGAGCACGACGACGGGTCCGCGGTGCGCACCCGCCGCGACCGCGCCGACGATCCCGTCGGACACGTCGGACTGGTCGACGACCCACGCCTGGGTGGCCGAGGTGAAGGCGAAGCGGTTGATCGCCTGGGCGGTCGCGGCGCGGCTGCTGTTGCCGAGGCGGCGCACGTCCTTCGTCCAGCGACTCGCGGCACGTTCGACGGCCGACGAGACCGCGGCGGTCGACCCGACGACGACGACCGTGGTGGGGCGGAGCCGGGTCAGCTCGGCCGCGATCGCCGAGGGGATGGAGTCGCGCGCCGTGAGGAGCGCCGGGCCGCCCTGGGTCGCCCCCGCCGCGATGGCCGCGTACCCGAGGTTCGACATGGCGCCGCCCGAGACGAGGTAGGCCACGGGGACCGGTCCGCTCGGGTACGCCTGTCGGGAGGATGCCGCGGACGTCGCGTACCGGTCGACACCCGCGAGGCGCCCGATGGCGGGGGAGGCGACCGAGGGCGGGGCCGGCGCTGCTGTCGCCGGGGCCGTCGCCACCAGCAGGGTCGCCGCCAGCGCGATTGCGGTGACGACGAGGTTGCGGTGTCGGGAAGCCCTCATGCGGGGATGGTAGGTCGTCGTGGGCGCCGGCGCCCGTCGACGCTCAGTAGCTCGGGGCAGCGGGCTCGTCGAGGAAGGCCTCGAGGGTGTTCCAGCCCCCGTCGCGGTAGGCCTCGGCCAGGGGCTTGCCGACGTAGCGGAAGTGCCACGGCTCGAACCCGACACCGGTCGTCGACGTGTGGCCCCTCTCGTAGCGCAGGATGAAGCCGTGCCGCCAGGCGTTCCTGGCGAGCCACACGCCCTGGGGTGTCTCGTCGATGCAGTCGTTGATCGTGCAGTTGGATCGCCCGATGGGCAGCAGGTCCACGGTCAGGCCGGTCTGGTGCTCGCTGTACCCGGGCCGCAGGTACCAGGTGTCGGCCCAGGCCCGGCCACGGCTGGCGACTCTCGAGTCGTACAGGGCGTCCTGGGTGGCGTAGGACCGAAAGGCCGTGTCGATCCCGATGCGCCCCACCCCGGCGTCCACCGAGGCGGCAGCCATGGTGGCGAGGGCCTTGGCGGCGTCGGCGCGCAGTTCGTGCCCACCGGCATGCTCCATCGCGGGCACCCGCAGGTCCGACGGAACGAAGCCCCGGGGCGACAGGCCGTTGCGCTTGTTGACCAGGACCCACGTGCTCGAAGGGTCCTCGATGCTGCGGCAGGGCTCGAGCCGGCCCGCGAGCCGACGCACCGAGCTCTCGCCGCCGACCAGCACCACCCGCGACACGCCCGTGCCGACGAGAGCGGGGCGCACCGACGCCGGCACGCAGTAGGGGAGCGAGTAGTGCAGGGGGCGCTGGGACAGGCCGGCGAGGAACGCCCCGACGAACGCGGTGGTGGGCTTGCGCCCGTTCGCCAGGTAGGCGACCCCCTCGGAGAGGGAGGGCCGGGCGAGCGCGTTGACCTTCGCCGCGACCGCGTAGCGGTCCGCGCCCGAGGCACGCCGCACGCCGCCCGAGCCGACCAGGTCCTCGAGGTCGTCGGCGATGCCGGTCGACACCGCCGAGGTCGGCCCGACGACGGTCACGTCCGTGGCGCCGAGATCGCGCAGCAGGGCGGCATGCGCAGCCGGCAGCGCCGCTGCGTCGCCGTCGACCACCAGGACGGGCGATCGCTGACCGGCGGCCGCCGCCGCGGCGACGACCGCGTGCTCGGGGTGGTCCCTCGAGACGACCCAGGCCTTGGTCGCCGTGCCGAAGGCGAACCGCGCGAGCGCCAACGACGTCCCGGCCCGGCTGTCACCGTCGACCCGCTCGACGTCGGGTGCGTGGGTCGCGGCCGCCCGCGCCACGGCGGCGCGAATCACGGTGCCACCACCCACCAGGACGATGCGGTCGGGGTCGAGGCGGTCGAGCTCGGCCGCGGTCACGCGCGGGATGCCGTCGGGCCTGGTCAGCAGCACCGCGCCACCGAGCGCCGCCGCCGCCGGGACAGCGCCGTAGGCCTGGGCCTGCGACTCGCCGGAGACGAGGAAGACGACGGGGGCGCGGGCCGTGCCGGGGAACGCCGCGCGCGAGGCGGCGACCGACATCGCGTAGAGGTCGTCGCCCGCGAGCCGGCCCTGTGGTGGCCGGGTCCTGGGAAGCGCGGCGACGGCCGACGGCGAGGGGGAGGGTGTCGCGGACGGCGACGTGGACGCCGAGGGCGGGGGTGAGGCAGCCGGCGGCACCGACCGCGCAGGCGGCTCCGAGGGCGTCAGCGGGCCGGCCACGGCGAGGCCGAGCCCGGCCACGGCGACCACCGCCACCGCCGCCAGGGCGAGGTGTCGTGGTTCCGGGGCCGTCATGAGGAGTGACCCTAGGCGCTGTCCGACCGGTAGGCGACGTCCGAGGTCGCCCGATGTCCGGGGATAATGGGGGCATGAGCACCCAGCCCACGCGCCCGGGCCTGCGCGCCACCCTCTCGCTCGAGTACCCCATGTCGCTCGGGGTCTACGACTCCTACGACGACGCCCAGCGCGCCGTCGACTACCTCTCGGACCACGAGTTCCCGGTGCAGGACGTGCTCATCGTCGGCACCGACCTCAAGCAGCTCGAGCGGGTCACCGGCCGCCTCACGCGTGGCCGGGTCATGGGTGGGGGTGCCCTGTCCGGAGCCTGGTTCGGCCTGTTCATCGGCACGCTGTTCGCGCTGTTCGACCCGGACGGTTTCAACATCCTCAGCGTCGTGACGACGATGGCGTTCGGTGCCCTCTTCGGCCTCGTCTGGACGGCGGTGGTCTACCGGTTCACCAGTGCCGGCGCACGTGACTTCACCTCGGTCAGCCTCGTCGTCGCCGCCAAGTACGAGGTGCTCTGCGAGCACAAGCACGTCCAGCGCGGCCGTGAGCTGCTCACCGAGATGGACCCGATGCGCGCCGCTCAGGAGCAGGTCCGGCGGGCCCGGGAGGCCGAGCAGGCTCGGGTCGCGCAGCAACCGGCGCCACGGCCCCAGCAGTATCCGCCGCCCCCGGTCGGCTGAGGCACCGCGACCCGCCCGGCCCGGGTGTGGCCCGGATTGCCCACTGACAGGTGGGGTCCGGGGGGAGCACACTGCTGGGGGTAACCGGCAGGGGGACGACCGGGTCCCCCTCGGAATCGGAGACCCGTGAGCGAGCCACGAGACGAGCGGACCACCCCCGGTCGTTCCGCCGAGGCGGACGACCCGGTGTGGCTGGCCGCGCGGCTGGCGCAGGCCCAGGACCAGCTCGCCGCGACGCGGGAGATCCTCTCGGTCCTCGCGCGGGCGTCCTCGTCCGAGGACGACGTCTTCGAGGCGGTCATCGAGAACGCCCGCAGGCTGTGTGGCGGCCAGGCCGCCCTGATCAACCTCGCCGACGCGGAGGGGTACCGACTCGTGAGCGCAAAGGGGCTCAACCCGCAGTACGCGGCGTTCGCGGCCGGTCACCCGGTGCCCCGAGGCCGGCGGACCCTGACCGGTCGTGTGGCGATCGACCGCCGCACGCACCAGATCGACGACGTGCTGGCCGACCCCGACTACAACCTCCCCGAGTTCCAGCGGCTCGGCGGGTACCGCTCGATCATCGCGGCGCCGATGATCGTCGACGACGAGGTGGTCGGCGTCCTGACGGTCTGGCGCACCACGGTCGAGCCGTTCGACGAGCACTCCCGTGCCCTGCTGACGACGTTCGCGGAGCAGGCCGCACTCGCCCTGCGCAACGTCGAGCTCTCCTCGGTGCTGCAGGCGCGCTCCGCCGAGCTGGCCCGCAAGGTCGACGAGCTCGAGGCCCTGGCCGAGATCGGGAAGGCGATCAGCTCGACGCTCGACCCGGACGAGGTGCTCACGACGATCGTCGAGCACGCCGTCGAGCTCTCCGGCGCCGACGGCGGGTCCCTCATGGAGTACGACGAGGAGCGACGGCTCTTCCGGGTGCGGGCGACCTACGGCACGAGCGACGACGTCCGCGAGCGGCTCACGACCGTCCGCATCCACGTCGACGAGTCCTTCGTCGGCCGGGCCGCGGCCTCGGGTGCACCCGTGCAGCTCGAGGACCTGGCGCGGGCCGAGCTGGACCCGCACCTCAGGCTGCTCTTCGACGCCGGCTGGCGGTCCCTCGTGGTGATCCCGCTCGTTCGGCCCGACCGGATCGTCGGGGCGCTCGTGGTGCGACGGCTGATGCCGGGCGCCTTCAGTGACGAGGCGTGCGCCATGCTCACCGCCTTCGCCAGCCAGTCGGCCATCGCCCTGACGAACGCCCGCCTGTACGAGCAGCTCGAGCTCCAGCGGCGCGAGCTCGCCACGACGAGCCAACACAAGTCCGACTTCCTCGCGAGCATGTCGCACGAGCTCCGCACCCCGCTCAACGCGGTCATCGGCTTCTCCGAGGTGCTGCTCGAGCGGATGTTCGGCGACCTCAACGACCGCCAGGCCGAGTACGTGCAGGACATCCTCGACGCCGGACGGCACCTGCTCGCCCTCCTCAACGACGTGCTCGACCTGTCCAAGGTCGAGGCGGGGCGGATGGAGCTCGAGGTGACGACCTTTCCCGCCGGCGACGCCATCCAGGGGGTCCTCGCGCTCGTGCGCGAGCGCGCCGGCCAGCACGGGGTGGAGCTGCGCTTCGACTCCGCGGAGGCGCCGACGCACATCACCGCGGACGAGCTGAGGCTCAAGCAGGTGCTCCTCAACGTGATCGGGAACGCCGTCAAGTTCACCCCGGAGGGCGGCACCGTCACCCTGCGAACCTGGACCGAGGGCCCCGAGGTGCTCATCACCGTGACCGACACCGGCATCGGGATCGCCGAGAGCGACCGCTCGCGGATCTTCGACTCCTTCCAACAGGGGACCCGGTCGGCGTCGAGCTCGGAGGGCACCGGCCTGGGGCTGACCCTGACCCGCCGGATCGTCGAGCTGCACGGCGGCCGGATGTGGCTCGAGAGCGAGCTCGGGGTCGGCAGCACCTTCGGCCTGGCCCTTCCCCGCCAGGTGCACCCCGGGCCGGTGGCGGGCTGGACCGGGTCGGCGGTCGACGACGGCCGACGCGCCATCGTCGTCATCGAGGACGACCCCAGCTCCGCCGAGCTCGTGGCGGTGCACCTCACCGCCGCCGGCCTGCGCCCCGTCGCGGTGCGCACCGGCGAGGAGGGCCTGGCCGCCGTCCGGGCCCTTCGGCCCGCGGCGGTCGTCCTGGACATCCACCTGCCGGGCATGGACGGCTGGGACGTGCTGAGCGCGATCAAGGCCGACCCGCAGCTGGCACCGACACCGGTCGTCGTGGTGTCCGTGCTCCCCGAACGCGGGCGCGGCTTCGCGCTCGGCGCGGCCGACTACCTCGTGAAGCCGGTGTCGAAGGAGGGACTGCTCGGAGCGGTGTGGCGAGCGGTCGCGGAGCGGGTCGACCGCGCGAGCGGCCGGCGCGACGTCGTGGTCATCGACGACGACCCCGTGGCGCTGGAGCTGGTCCGGGCGACCCTGGAGCCGCACGGGTGGACCGTGACGACGTGCACGAGCGGAGCGGAGGCGCTCTCCGTCATCCGTGCGGTGAACCCCTCCATCGTGCTGGTCGACCTGCTCATGCCCGAGGTCGACGGGTTCGAGGTCGTCGACGCGTTGCGGGCCGACCCGCGAACCGCCGCCACCCCGGTCGTCGTGCTCACGGCGAAGTCGCTGACGGCGCAGGACCGGCAGCGCCTCCAGGGCCGCATCGAGTTCGTGGCCTCCAAGGGCGAGCTCGACCTCAGCTGGCTCGCCGCCCGGCTGACCCACGTCGCGGCCGGCAGCGGCCCCGGCGACGACCAGGAGGTGCAGCCGTGAGCGGGTTGGCGGTGCTCCTCGTGGAGGACAACCCCCGCAACCTCAAGCTGGCCCGTGACGTGCTCGAGCACGCCGGCTTCTGCGTCACCGCGGTGACGTCGGGGGAGGACGCCCTCACCGCGGCCCTGGCGGGGGTGCCGGACGTCATCCTGATGGACCTCCAGCTGCCCGGCATCGATGGCCACGCCGCGTTGTCGCGGCTGCGGGCCGACCCGCGCACCGCCGGCATCCCCGTCGTCGCGGTGAGCGCCTTCGCGATGCCGGCCGACCGCGAGCGGGCCCTGGGCTCGGGCTTCGACGGGTATCTCATGAAGCCGATCAGCGTGCGCGACTTCCCCGACCAGGTGCGCGACCATGCGCGGCGCCCGGGCGGTGGCGAGTGACCCGGGACGACGCCACGGTCCTCGTGGTCGACGACCTGCCCCAGAACAGGCGGCTGCTCGACGCGGTGCTGTCGCCCCAGGGGTTCACGGTGCTGTCCGCGTCCTCGGGTGAGGAGGCCCTGGAGCTGCTCGCGGGGCGGCTGCCGGACATCGTGCTGCTCGACATCATGATGCCGGGGATGGACGGCTACGAGACCTGCCGCAGGATCCGTCAGGAACCCGCCACGTCCTTCATCCCCGTCGTGATGGTGACCGCCAGTGGTGACGCGGAGAAGGTCCGGGCCATCGAGGCGGGGGCCGACGACTTCGTCACCAAACCGCTGGACCGGGCCGAGCTGCTGGCGAGGGTCCGCTCGCTCGTACGGGTCAAGCGGTACCACGACACCGTGGTGGCGCAGGCGAAGGCCCTGGCGCAGCTGAACCAGGAGCTGGAGGAACGGGTGGCCGAGCAGGTGGCCGAGCTCGAGCGGCTCGGCCGGCTGCGGCGCTTCCTCTCGCCGCAGGTCGCGCAGCTCGTCGTCGACACCGGTGACGAGTCGTTCCTGCGCAGCCACCGACGCGAGATCGTCTCGGTGTTCACCGACCTGCGGGGCTTCACCGCGTTCGCCGAGAGCGGCGAGCCGGAGGAGACGATGGAGGTGCTGGCCGAGTACCACCTGGCCCTCGGTGAGCTCGTGTTCGCCTACGAGGGCACCCTCGAGCACTTCGCGGGCGACGGGCTGCTCGTGTTCTTCAACGACCCCGTCCCCTGCCCGGACGCACCCGACCGCGCGGTCCGGATGGCCGTGGACATGCGGGCGCAGGTCGCCGAGCTCGCCCAGGGGTGGCGCCGCAAGGGCCACGACCTCGGCTTCGGCGTGGGCATCGCCCAGGGCTACGCCACGCTCGGCCGGGTGGGGTTCCCCGGTCGCTACGACTACGCCGCCATCGGCACGGTGACCAACCTCGCGGCGCGGTTGTGCGCCATGGCGCAGGCGGGCCAGATCCTCGTCTCGCAGCGGGTCAGGCACGGCATCGTCGGGTCGGTGGACTGCCGTGAGGTGGGGCCGCTGGAGCTCAGGGGTTTCAGCCGGCCGGTGGAGGCGCACGAGATCATCGCTCTGCACTAGGACGGAGGTGGCGTCATGGACGACGTCGCAGGGAACGGAACGACGCTCGACGAGCTCGACGAGGCGGGCCGCAACGCGGTCTTCGACCGGCTCCAGGCCCAGATGCCCGAGGTGTGGACGGCCATGCGACGCGACGACCCGCGCGAGTCGGTGGTCGTCGTGCCGTCGATGACCCTCGACCGCGTCGTGACCAACGCCGGGGGGATGAGCCAGGCGCTGGAGGAGCGCTTCCTGTTCTTCCTGCTGCTGCTGCGACAACCCCGGCTGCGGATGGTCTACGTCACCTCACAGCCGATCAACCCGCTCATCGTCGACTACTACCTCTCGCTGCTCCCGGGTGTCATCCCCGGTCACGCGCGGTCCCGGCTCTCGCTCGTCTCGGTCGACGACTCCGGCCCGGAGCCGCTGGTCGAGAAGATCCTGGCGAGGCCCCGGGTCATCGCGCGGATCCGTGACCTGGTGCCGGAGCGCTCGCTGTCGCACCTGATTCCGTACAACACGACCGCCCTGGAGCGCGACCTCGCGCTGCTGCTCGGCATCCCGATGTACGGCGCGGACCCTCGGCTCTTCCCGCTCGGCACGAAGACCGGGTGCAGGCGGCTGTTCGCCCGCGCGGGGGTCCGGTACCCACCGGGCGTCGAGGACCTGCACACTCGCGACGACCTCGAGGAGGCGCTGGTCGTCCTGCGAGCCCAGCGACCGGACATCAGGGCCGCGATGGTCAAGCTCAACGAAGGGGTCTCGGGTGCCGGCAACGCCGTCGTCGACCTCGCCGACCTCCCGGCGCCCGGCAGCCCGGGGGAGCGGGCCGCGCTGGCGGACCGGGTCGAGGAGATGGAGCTCGAGGACACCCGCATCGAGGTGGGGGCCTACCTCGCCAAGCTCGACGAGCGCGGCGGCATCGTCGAGGAACGCATCGTCGGTGACGAGCTGCGCAGCCCGAGCGTGCAGATGCGGGTGACCCCGCTGGGCGAGGTCGAGGTGCTGTCGACGCACGACCAGGTGCTCGGCGGCCCGAGCGGGCAGTCCTACCTCGGGTGCCGGTTCCCCGCCGACCTCGCCTACGCCGCGATGATCACCAGGGACGCGCAGCGGATCGGTGAGCTGCTCGCGCAGGAGGGCGTCCTCGGGCGGTTCGCCGTCGACTTCGTGACCGTGCGACGGGGCGCGGACTGGGAGGCCGACGCGATCGAGGTCAACCTGCGCAAGGGCGGCACGACGCACCCGTTCCTCACGCTGCAGTTCCTCACCGACGGCCGATACGACCCCGGCGCGGGCCGGTTCGTCACACCCAGCGGTGAGGAGCGCCACCTCGTGGCGACCGACCACTTCGAGCACGACAGCCTGCGGGCGCTGCGCGTGGAGGACCTGTTCGACCTGCTCGCCCGCACCGGCCTCAGCTTCGACCAGGCGAGGCAGACGGGTGTCGTCTTCCACATGCTCAGCGCCCTGACCACCTTCGGGCGGGTGGGCATGACGGCGATCGGCCACACCCCCGCCGACGCCCAGGGGCTCTACGAGGCGGCGGAGCGCGCGCTGCTCGACGAGGCACGGCAGGCAGCGGCCCCGCCGCCGCTGCCTGCCTGAGGACGCGTCACGGCGCCAGGGCGTCGGCATGGACCAGCGCCTCGATGACGGCCTGGTGCCAGGTGCGCGGCTCGCGTCCCGTCCGACGCGAGGCGCCGCCGCAGCCGCACTCCCAGACCCAGCACCCCCGCACGCGGTGCACGCTCGGGTGGTGGTGCGCGGTGTCCCGGTGGCTCCGGTAGGTCCTCATCTCGGCCTCCTCCCTTGCGATGCGAAGCGGTGCTCCGCCGTCCCTCCACCCTCGCGACCCCGACCGTCGAGGTCTGTTCCCGTCGCGGCGCCCGCTGTGTGCTGCTCGTGACACAGCCGTCCGCGGCGTGCTCCACTGTCGACATGGACTGGGGACTGCTCGGTGGCCTGCCGGAGGCCGAACGCCGGGTCGTCCTGGGCTCGGCCCGCAGGCGCCGGTTCGCGACGGGGGAGGTCGTCTTCCACGAGGAGGACCTCGCCGACACCGTCCACTTCGTCGCGCAGGGCCACCTCGCGGTCCGGCGCAGCACACCGGGCGGAAGCACGGTCATCTTCGCGGTGCTGGGGCCGGGCGAGGCCTTCGGGGAGATGGCGATGCTCGCGTCGCACCCGCGCCGCAGCTCGACCGTGACCGCCCTCGAGCCGGCCGTGACACTGAGCCTGGGCTTCGGCGACGTCGACCGGCTCCGGGCGGCGCACCCGGCCGTCGAGCGGCTGCTCGTCGACCTGCTCGCCCAGCGGGTGCGACGCCTCTCCGACCACCTGCTCGAGGCGCTGCACGTGCCGGCGGACCAGCGGGTGGTCCGGCGCCTGTCAGCGCTCTGCGAGAGCTACGCGCCCACCGGGGACGCGCGTCCGGCGCTCGTGCCCCTCACCCAGAGCGAGATCGGCGAGCTCGCCGGTGCCGCCCGGCCGACCACGAACCGGGTGCTGCGAGCACTGGCGAAGGAGGGGGTCGTCGTGCTCCACCGCGGCTCGGTCGAGGTGCGCGACCGCTCCGCCCTGGCCCGCCGAGCGGCGCGGTGACTCCGCTCAGCCCTTGACCGCACCCGAGGTGAGGCCGCGCACGAAGAACCGCTGGAGCGAGAAGAACACGATCATCGGCACGATCATCGAGATGAAGGCCGCGGCCGTCAGCAGCTCCTTGCCCTGACCCTGGGTGCCCAGCAGCTGCTGGACCTGGACGATGACGGTCGAGTTGTCGGCGTTGAGGAACAGCTTGGCGATGAGCAGGTCGTTCCAGACCCAGAGGAACTGGAGCGTCGCGAAGGCCGCCATCGCCGGCACGGCCATCGGGGCCACCAGCTTCCAGAACGTCTGGTAGTGGCTGCACCCGTCGACCTTTGCCGACTCGACGATGCTGACCGGCAGCGTCGCCATGTAGTTGCGCAGGGTGTAGAGCGCCAGCGGCATCCCGAAACCGGTGTGCAGCAACCAGAC
>DASQEZ010000295.1:0-10550 GCA_035633415.1 Ornithinibacter sp.
ACATCACGGTGACGGCGGGGAAGTCCCCGGCTGTCGGGGATACTTCCCCGCCGCGGAGGAGGATCCCCGACACCACGGTGGTGTCGGGGATCCTCCATCGAGCGACCGCGGCGTGGGTCACGCCTCCGGCTGGTTCTGCGCCGTGGAGGGGACGGGCGCCCTCGTCGTCGTCGCGGGATAGCCTCGCCACCGTGAGCATCGACGACACCGACCTCTTCGGCGCGGCCGCCTCGGCCGGTGACGGCGTGGGTGGCAGCGGGGCATCGCTGCCCCCGCTCGCGGTCCGGATGCGTCCCCGGAACATCGACGAGGTGCGCGGCCAGGGCGACGTGCTGCGCCCGGGCAGCCCACTGCGTCGGCTGATCGAGGGCAGCGCGGGTGCCGCCGGGCCGATCTCGGCGATCCTCTGGGGCCCGCCGGGCACGGGGAAGACCACCCTGGCCCACCTCGTCGCCACGGCGGCCGACCGCGAGTTCGTCGAGCTGTCGGCGGTCACCGCCGGGGTCAAGGACGTGCGCGCCGTCATGGAGCACGCCAACCGGGCCCGCGACATGTACGGCCGCCAGACCGTCCTCTTCCTCGACGAGATCCACCGGTTCACCAAGGCCCAGCAGGACGCCCTGCTGCCCGGGGTCGAGAACCGCCAGGTCGTGCTCGTCGCCGCGACCACCGAGAACCCGTCGTTCTCGGTCATCGCGCCGCTGTTGTCCCGGTCGATGCTCGTCACCCTGGTGCCACTGACCGACGCCGACGTCGCCGACGTGCTGACCTCCGCGGCGGCCGACCCGCGCGGCCTCGACGGTGCCTACGTCCTCGACGACGACGCCCGCGACCACCTCGTGCGCCTGGCCGGCGGCGATGCCCGCCGGGCACTGACCTTCCTCGAGGCGGCGGCAGGCGTGGCCGACGACGCGGTCGCGCCCGGCGCCGACCGCCCGGATGCCGTGCCGGTCACCCTCGCCCAGGCCGAGCAGGCCGTCGCGCACGCCGCGGTGCGCTACGACCGCACCGGCGACCAGCACTACGACGTGGCCTCGGCGCTGATCAAGTCGATGCGTGGCTCCGACGTCGACGCCGCCCTGCACTACCTCGCCCGGATGCTCGAGGCGGGGGAGGACCCCCGGTTCATCGCGCGGCGGGTGGTCATCGCGGCGTCCGAGGACGTCGGCCTCGCCGACCCGACGGCGCTCCAGAGCGCTGTCGCCGCGATGCACGCCGTCGCCCAGATCGGGATGCCCGAGGCGCGGATCATCCTGGCCCAGGCCGTCGTCCACAACGCGCTGGCCCCGAAGTCGAACGCCGCCTACACCGGCATCAACGAGGCGGTGGCCGACGTGCGGGCCGGCAAGGGAGGTCCCGTGCCGGCGCACCTGCGCGGCAGCGGCTACGCCGGCGCCGCGCGGCTGGGGCACGGCAAGGGCTACGTCTACGCCCACGACGAACCGGATGCCGTGGCCGCGCAGCAGTACCTGCCCGACGACCTGGCCGGCGCCGCCGACTACTACCGCCCCACCGACCGCGGCTTCGAGGCCCGGCTGCAGGAGCGGTGGACCTGGCTCAAGGGGCGGCTGGGCCGCCCGTGACGGGACGGGCCGGGAACCCGGGGGAACGGGCGCCGGGCGGACGATAGGCTCGTCCGCATGACGGTGACGCTCGGAGGGATCGCGGGGCTCATCGCCGCGCTCGCGTTCACGTACCTCGTGGTGCGCCTCGGCGGGCTGCTCGGCAAGGCCGGGCAGATCCTCGACGAGACGACGGTGAGCCTGCGCACGACGAGCGACAACGTGCAGCCGACCCTCAAGGGCCTCACCGACACCGTCAGCCTCACCAACGACCAGCTGACCCGGGTCGACTCGATCACGAGCTCGGTGACGACGATGACGACCAACGCGTCGGCGCTGACGTCGCTGACGGCGGCGACCATCGGCACGCCGCTCATCAAGGTCGCGGCCTTCAGCTACGGCGTGCGCACCGCGGTGCGCGGGTTGAGCAGGAAGGACCCGTCGTGAGGGGCCGCACCGTGCTGCTGGCCGTCGCGGCGGTCGGTGTGGGTTACGCGCTGTGGAGGCTCCCGGTCACCCAGCGCTTCGTCACGACCTACAAGGAGGCCTCGGCCCGACGCGAGGCCGAGCTGCGCGAGGCCGTCGAGGTGGCCGTCGAGACCGACGCCACCACCCGGGCGCCCCGCCATGCCGCGTGGTCCGACACACCGGACCTCGACGTGGAGGCCGGCTGGGACCGCGACCGCCCCCGCGGCGCCGCGGCTCCGGCATCCTCGCTGGGTGCCGAGGACCCGGGTCGCTCGCTCACGCCCGAGGAGGCGCGGGCGCTGCTGTTGGACCCCACCGGCGAGCGAGCTCCGTAGGGGCCGGCGCGCCCCCAGCCCTTCCGGCCCCCGAACTCCGCCCTGCCCCGACCGATCCACCGGCGCGGACCGGCATACGATGTCGCGTGCCCGTGCCCGGTGGCAGACAGAACACCCGAGGACTGATTCCCCATGGAAACCGCTGAGATCCGGCGTCGCTGGCTGGCGTTCTTCGAGAAGCACGGCCACACCGTCGTCCCCTCCGCGCCGCTGATCCACGACGACCCGAACCTGTTGTTCGTCAACGCCGGCATGGTGCCCTTCAAGCCGTACTTCCTCGGCCAGGAGACGCCGACGTGGGACCGGGCGACGAGCGTGCAGAAGTGCGTGCGCACCGGTGACATCGAGGAGGTCGGCAAGACCTCGCGGCACGGCACCTTCTTCCAGATGAACGGCAACTTCTCGTTCGGCGACTACTTCAAGGAGGGCGCCATCTCCCTGGCCTGGGAGCTCGTGACGACGCCCCAGTCCCAGGGCGGCTACGGCCTGGACGCGGACCTGATCTGGCCGACCGTCTACGAGGACGACGACGAGGCCTTCGCGATCTGGCGCGAGACCATCGGTGTCCCCGAGGCGCGGATCACCCGCCGTGGCAAGCTCGACAACTACTGGCACATGGGCGTTCCCGGCCCCGGAGGCCCCTGCAGCGAGATCTACCTCGACCGTGGTCCCGAGTACGGCCCGGAGGGCGGCCCGGCCGTCGACGAGGACCGCTACCTCGAGTTCTGGAACCTGGTGTTCATGCAGGAGGAGCTCTCGGCGGTCCGCGCCAAGGACGACTTCGACATCTCCGGACCGCTGCCCAAGCGCAACATCGACACCGGCATGGGCCTGGAGCGGATGGCGACCCTCCTGCAGGGCGTCGACAACCTCTACGAGATCGACGAGGTCTACCCGGTGATCGCCCGCGCCGCGGAGATGACCGGCAAGCGTTACGGCGAGCACTCGGGCCATTCGGCCGGCTCCAGCCACCCCGACGACGTGCGGCTGCGAGTCGTCGCCGACCACGTGCGCTCCTCGCTCATGCTCATCGGCGACGGCGTCACCCCGGGCAACGAGGGCCGCGGCTACGTGCTGCGCCGGATGCTGCGCCGCTCGGTGCGCTCGATGCGCCTGCTCGGATACGAGGACCCGTGCCTTCCCGAGCTGCTCCCCATCTCGCTGGAGCGGATGAAGCAGTCCTACCCCGAGCTGGAGGCCGGCTTCGACCGGATCGGCCAGATCGCCTACGCGGAGGAGGAGGCGTTCCGGCGCACCCTGGCCGCGGGGACGACCATCCTCGACACCAAGGCGAGCGCCGCGCTGCAGGGCCACGCCGCGATTGCCGCGGACGGCGAGGTGCGGGACGAGCAGGGCGACCTCGTGCGGCCCACGTTGTCCGCCGCGGACGCGTTCCAGCTGCACGACACCTACGGCTTCCCCATCGACCTCACCCTGGAGATGGCGGCCGAGCAGGGTCTCGAGGTCGACCGTGAGGGGTTCGCCCACCTGATGCGCGAGCAGCGCCAGCGGGCCAAGGCCGACGCGAGGTCCAAGAAGTCCGGGCACGCGAACACCGAGGTGTGGCGTGACCTGCGGGCGAACGGGGCCACCGAGTTCCTGGCCTACCAGGAGCTCAGCAGCGAGGCGACGGTGATCGGTCTCGTCGTCGACGGCGTGGCCGTCAGCGAGATCGAGCCGGGCCGGCGCGGCCAGGTCGTGCTCAACCGCACGCCGTTCTACGCGGAGTCCGGCGGCCAGGTCGCCGACGAGGGCATCATCACCGCCGACGGCGTGCACCTGCGCGTGGTCGACGTGCAGCGACCTGTCAAGGGTCTGCTCGCGCACACCGTCGAGGTCGTCACCGGCCCGCTGCGCACCGGTGCGAGCGTCCAGGCGGACGTCGACCCCGAGTGGCGGCTGTCCGCGTGCCAGGCGCACTCGGGCACGCACGTCGTGCACGCGGCACTGCGCCAGGTGCTCGGCCCGTCGGCCCTGCAGTCCGGCTCGTACAACAAGCCGGGGTACCTGCGGCTCGACTTCGCCTGGGGTCAGGGGCTGTCGGCGGCGACCCGCAGCGAGATCGAGGAGGTCGCCAACCTCGCGGTGCGCAAGGACCTCCCGGTGTCGGCGACGTTGATGCCACTGCCGCAGGCGCGCGAGATCGGGGCCCTGGCCCTGTTCGGCGAGACCTATGACGAGGACGTGCGCGTCGTCGAGATCGGCGGCCCGTGGAGCCGCGAGCTCTGCGGTGGCACCCACGTGCAGCACTCCAGCCAGATCGGCGCCCTCACCATCACCGGTGAGTCGTCGATCGGCTCGGGCGTGCGCCGCGTCGAGGCCTTCGTCGGCATCGACGCGCTGCGGTTCCTCGCCAAGGAGCGGGCGATCGTCGCCGAGCTGACCGGTCTGGTCGGGGCCCGGCCCGATGAGCTCGCCGAGCGGGTCGGCGCGATGGTGACCCGCCTCAAGGATGCCGAGCGCGAGCTCGAGCGGGCGCGGCGCGAGCAGGTGCAGGCCGCGGCCGGCACCCTGACCGAGCGGGCCCGCGACGTCAACGGGGTCACCTACCTCGGCCACGACGCCGGCGACGCCGGCGCCGACGACGTGCGCACCATGGTGCTCGACCTGCGCAACCGGCTCGGCGCCGAGCGTCCGAGCGTCGTCGCGATCACCGGGGCGGCCAAGGGCCGGCCGGTGGTCGTCGTGGCGACCAACGAGGCCGCCCGCGGGCGCGGCATCCGGGCCGGTGACCTGGTGCGGGTCGCGGCCACGGCCCTCGGTGGTGGCGGTGGCGGCAAGGACGACATCGCCCAGGGCGGTGGCCAGGACGCGTCGAAGGTCGGCGAGGCTCTCGCGGCCGTCGAGTGGCGAGTCGGGGAGCTCGCCGGCTGATGCCGGACGCGCGGGAACGCGGGGTGCGCCTGGGCGTCGACGTCGGCTCGGTGCGGGTCGGGGTCGCCACGAGCGACCCGGACGGCATCCTCGCGACGCCGGTGGCGACCGTGCCCCGCACGGCGCCGGGGGAGCCCGCCCCCGGCGACTCCGACGTCGAGACGATCGCCGCGCTCGTGGAGGAGCACGGGGCCGTCGGCGTGGTGGTCGGGCTGCCCCGGTCGCTTTCCGGGGACGAAGGTCCCGCTGCGGCCCGGGCACGCAAGTATGCTGCCGTGGTGGCGGCGCGCATCGCGCCGGTCTGGGTGCGTCTCGTCGACGAGCGCCTCACCAGTGTCGATGCGCATCGCACGCTTCGTGACAGTGGCGTCGCCGGCAGGCGACAGCGAGCGGTGGTCGACCAGGCCGCAGCCGTACTGATCCTGCAGACGGCCCTGGACACGGAGCGCAGCACCGGCGCCCCTCCCGGGGAGCAGGTCGGGCCAGGACGGCGCAAGCCGCGGACGAAGGGCGCGAGGCCGTGACGCAGCAGCACGACTTCACCGAGACGATCTTCGGTGAGCCCCCGCCGCCGGCCCATCGCCGTCGCGACCGCCACCGCAGGCCCCCGCGCCGCAGCAACCGCAGGTGGCTGGTCCTCCTGCTCGCCGTAGTGCTCGTCGGCGGCGCCTGCTACGCCGCGTTCAGCGTCCTCTCCCCGATGGTGTCGGGCCTGTTCAGCCAGTCCGAGTCCGGGGACTTCGCCGGCCCCGGTGAGGGCCAGGTCGACGTCGTCGTCGAGCCGGGGCAGACCGGCGAGGACATCGCCACCACGCTGCGCGACGCCGGCGTGGTCAAGTCGCGCACGGCGTACCTCGAGGTCGCGGCGAGCGACCCGAAGCGCGCCGCGGCCATCCAGCCCGGCTCCTACGTCCTGCTCAAGGGGATGCGGGCCCAGGACGCCTTCGACGCCCTCGCCGATCCGGCCAACCGCGACGTCAACCGCACCACCATCCGTGAGGGGCTGTGGACCGCCGAGACGTTCGCGGCGCTGTCGAAGTCGACGGGTGTCCCGGTCGAGGAGTACGAGAAGGCCGCCAAGGACACCAAGGCGATCGGCCTGCCCAAGGAGGCCAAGGGCAAGGTCGAGGGCTGGCTGTTCCCGTCGAGCTACGAGTTCTCGGACGAGGCCACCGCCACGGAGCAGCTCAAGGCCATGGTCGCGCAGACGGTGAAGGTCCTCGAGGGTGCCGAGATCCCGCGCAAGGACTGGCAGCGCACGCTGACGATCGCCTCGATCGTCGAGGGCGAGGTCAACGGTGACGCCGACCGGGCCAAGGTCGCCCGCGTCATCTTCAACCGGCTCGACGACGGCCCGCCGAACTACGGGCTGCTCCAGATGGACTCCACGGTGCACTTCATCGCCCAGGAGCGCGGCAAGGCGGGCACCACGAACGAGCAGCGGGCGTCCGACAGCCCGTACAACACCTACAAGGTCCAGGGCCTGCCCCCCGGCCCGATCGGCAATCCCGGCGAGGCCTCGATCGGGGCGGCCGCGAACCCGGCCGACGGGGACTGGCACTTCTTCGTCACCGTCGACCCGGGCACCGGTGAGACCAAGTTCGCCGCGACCCAGGAGGAGCACGACCGCAACGTGCAGGAGTTCCAGGCCTGGTGCTCGGCGAACCCGGGCAAGTGCTGAGAGCGGCCGTTCTCGGCTCGCCGATCGCCCACTCGCTCTCGCCGGTGCTCCACCGCGCGGGGTTCGCCGCGGCCGGGCTGGCCGGGTGGCAGTACGACGCCCACGAGGTCGAGGCCGCGGGGCTGCCCGGGTTCGTGGGCGCGCTGGGTGCCGAGTGGCGGGGCCTGTCGCTGACCATGCCCCTGAAGGAGGTCGGCGCCGCGGTTGCGACCACCGTCGACGACGTCGCTCGCCGCACGGCCGCGGTCAACACCCTCGTCCGCCGTGGTGACGGTGGCTGGGACGCCACGAACACCGACGTCGTCGGCGTGCTCCGCGCGCTCGAACCGCATCTGCCCGCCGGAGCCCGCCGGGCGCTGGTGCTCGGGGCCGGGGCCACGGCCCGCTCGGCGGTGCTGGCGCTGGCCGAGCTCGGCATCACGACGCTCACCGTCCGGGCCCGCGACACCAGCCGCGCCGCCGACCTGCTGGCGTGGGCGGTCGACCTGGGCACCGGCATCCGCAACGGTTCGGTCGCCGCGCTGGGCCCGTGGGTCACCGCCCGTGACGACGTCGTCGTGTCGACCCTGCCGGGCTCGGCGGGGGAGGTCGCCGCGGCGGGGGTGCCGGCGGAGCACCGCGGGGTGCTGCTCGACGTCGTGTACGCCGGGTGGCCCACCGCGCTCGCCCGCGCCGCCGAGGACGCCGGCATGACCGTGGTCGGCGGTCTGGACATGCTCGTGCACCAGGCCGCCGAGCAGTTCCGGCTCTTCACCGGCCAGGAGCCACCGTTCGCGGCGATGGCCGCCGCGGGCCGTGCCGCTCTGGAGCAGGCGTGAGCCCGGTCTGGACCGTGCTCCTCGCGGCCCTGGCGATGGGCGTGGTGGGGCACCTCACCGGGCGCGAGCTCGCGACCGGTGGCTACCGCATCGACGAGGACGAGGCCGACCACCCACCCGGCCGCAACTGGTGGCCCGGACCGGCCACCGCCGGGCTGGCGGCCCTGGCGACGTGGGCCGTCGGCGACCTGGGCGGCTGGGCCGCACTGCCGACCTACCTGCTCTTCGCCTGGCTGACCGTGGGGCTGGTCTGGATCGACCTCGACGTGCACCGCCTGCCCGTGGGCCTGGTCCTGCCGACGAGCGGATGGCTGGCCCTGCTGCTCGTCGTGGCCTCGCTCGCGACGGCCGACCTGCGGTGGTTCGCCGCGCTCGTGGGCGCGGTGGTCATGGGCGCGGTGTACCTCCTCATCGCCGCGCTGCCCGGTGGTGGGGTCGGCGGCGGCGACGTGCGGCTCGCCCCGGTCATCGGTGGCCTGCTCGGCTGGCTGGGGCTGGGCCCGTTCGTCGTCGGCCTCCTGGCGGGGTTCTTCGTCGGCGGGGTGGCGGCGATCGCGCTGCTCGCGCTGCGACGGGTCGGCCTGCGCACGTCCATCGCCTACGGTCCGGCGATGTGCCTCGGGGCCTGGATCGGGATCGCGTTCTCGTCCCGGATCATGACCTGGCTCGTGGGCGGCTGAGGGTCGCGTGGAAGGATTCGGCACATGCTGCGCTGGTTGACCGCTGGGGAGTCGCACGGGCCCGCGCTCGTCGCGACCATCGACGGGCTGCCCGCGGGCATCGGGGTCACCACGTCCGACCTCGCCCGTGCCCTGGCGCGCCGCCGGCTGGGCTACGGCCGTGGCGCCCGGATGAAGTTCGAGCAGGACGACGTCGAGTTCCTCGGTGGGGTGCGGCACGGCCTGACGCTGGGGTCGCCGATCGCCATCCGGGTGGGCAACTCGGAGTGGCCCAGGTGGCAGACGGTGATGAGCCCCGACCCGGTCGACGCCGCCGCGTTCGCCGCGGCCGACGACGTCAACGCCGAGAAGGAGATCGCCCGCAACCGGCCGCTCACCCGACCTCGCCCCGGTCACGCCGACCTCGTCGGCATGCAGAAGTACGCCTTCGAGGACGCCCGGCCGGTGCTCGAGCGGGCCTCGGCCCGTGAGACAGCGGCGCGGGTCGCACTGGGCGAGGTGGCCGCGAGGTTCCTCCAGCAGGCCTACGGCATCCGGCTGGTCTCGCACACCGTGGCGATCGGCTGGGCCACGGTGCCCGACGACGCACCCCTGCCGACCGCCGACGACGTCGGGGCCCTGGACGCCGACCCGGTGCGCGCGTTCGACCCCGAGGGGTCGGCCGCCATGGTCGCCGAGGTCGATGCCGCGCACAAGGACGGCGACACCCTCGGCGGGGTCGTCGAGGTGGTCGTCACCGGCCTGCCGCCGGGCCTGGGCTCGCACGTGCACTGGGACCGCCGGCTCGACGCCAGGCTCGCGGCCGGGCTGATGGGCATCCAGGCGATCAAGGGCGTCGAGATCGGCGACGGCTTCCGCACCGCCGCCCGGCGCGGCTCGGTCGCCCACGACGAGATGGAACGGGGCGCCGACGGCGTCATCCGCCGCCGCACCGGCCGGGCCGGTGGCACCGAGGGCGGGATGTCGGTCGGCGGCCTGCTGCGCGTGCGCGCGGCGATGAAACCGATCTCCACCGTGCCGCGGGCGCTGGAGACGGTCGACGTCGCCTCGGACGAGCCGGCCCGTGCCATCCACCAGCGCTCCGACGTGTGCGCCGTGCCGGCCGCGGGGGTCGTGGCCGAGGCGATGGTCGCGCTGGTGCTGGCGGAGGCGTGCCTGGAGAAGTTCGGCGGCGACTCCGTGGGCGAGACCGCGCGCAACCACGCGTCCTACCTCGCGGCCATCCCGGCCTCCATGCGCACCTGGCAGGACTGATGGCGCGCGTCGTCCTCGTCGGCCCGCCCGGGTCCGGCAAGAGCACCGTCGGGGCGGCCCTGGCCGCGCTGCTCGGCCTGCCGCTGCACGACACCGACGCCGCGATCGAGGCCGCTCAGGGCCGCACGATCGCCGACGTCTTCGTCGAGGACGGCGAGCCGGCCTTCCGCGCTCTCGAGCGCGCCGAGGTGGCCCGGGCGCTCGCCGAGGAGCACGGCGTGCTGGCGCTGGGCGGGGGAGCGCCCGTCGACCCGGGCACCGCGCAGCTGCTCGCCGCGCAGACCGTGGTGTTCCTCGACGTCGGCATCGCCGACGCGTCCACACGGGTCGGTTTCGACCAGAGCCGACCACTGCTGGCCGTGAACCCGCGGGCGTCGTGGGTGCGCCTGATGAACGAGCGTCGACCGCTCTACGAGGCGGTCGCGACCTTCCGGGTCGACACCGCCGGACGCTCGCCCCAGGAGGTCGCGGTCGAGGTCGCCGGCCTGCTGGAGAAGTCGTGAGCGGCGCCGACGGCGGCACCGGCGCCACCGTCATCCGGGTCGGGGACGTCTACGACGTCGTGGTGGGTCACGGGGTGACCGACCGGGTCGTCGGCCTGCTCGGCGGTGGTGTGCGGCAGGTTCTTCTCGTCCGGCCGGACTCGCTGGCCCGGCTCGCCGAGCCCGTCGTGGCTCAGCTGCGCGGAGCCGGCCTCGTCGTGCACGAGGCCGCCGTGCCGGACGCCGAGGTGGCCAAGACGGCCGACGTCGCGGCCACCCTGTGGGCGCAGCTGGGCCGGCACGCCTTCACCCGCTCGGACGCCGTGGTGGCCGTCGGCGGCGGCACCGTCACCGACCTCGCCGGGTTCGTCGCCGCCACCTGGCTGCGCGGGGTCC
>DASQEZ010000296.1:0-21354 GCA_035633415.1 Ornithinibacter sp.
TCCGCACCGGCGCCGGCGGTGCGGGCTGCCGGCTCACCGGGCGGGCCTGCTCCCATCCGGGCGGGCCGGCCGGGCGGCCGGTCGTCACCATCGGCGGCGGAAGCGGGTCGGGCGACGGAGGCGCGGGCACGGGCGCGGACGGAGCGGCGACCGGCGGCACGGCGTACCCCCCGACGCCGGTGGCCCCGACGCCGGCCACCGCTGCGAGGCCGGGCGGCGGCGTGGTGGCAGCGGGCGGCGGCGTGGTGGCAGCGGCCGGTGGCGGGGGAACCGGCAGCGCGGAGGTCGGCGCCGTCGCGAGCTGCTGGGTCTGCGGGCGCACCCGGCGCACCTGGATCGCCTCGGTCACCGGGGCGCCGTGCGCATAGCGCTCGAGCGCGGCGACGACCTCGTCGTGGTGCGGGCGGTCGGCAGCGTGCGGTGACAGGGCGGCATACAGCAAGGGCTCGATGCGCGGGTCGACGGCCTCGAGGTCGGGGTCTCCGGCCGCGACCCGGGCGAGCACCGCGCTCATCGGACCGGTGCCGAACGGCGGTGTGCCACTGGCCGCGAACGCGGTCGTCGCGGCCCAGCCCCACCAGTCGGTGGCCGGCGTGACGTCCTCGCCGCCGACGACCTCGGGCGCCAGGTAGCCCGGCGTGCCCATCACGAGCCCGGTCATCGTGAGCCGGATGTCGTCGGCCACGTGGGCGATGCCGAAGTCGATGAGCACCGGGTCGCCGTCGACGAGCAGCACGTTGCCCGGCTTGACGTCGCGGTGCACGACGCCCGCCGAATGGATGGCGTCGAGCGCCTCGGCCAGGCCGGACGCGACCCGGTGCAGGTCGGCCGGGGGCAGCAGGCCTCGCTGGGACACGTAGTCGTCGAGCGAGGGGCCGGGCACGTAGCGGGTGACGATGTAGGGGGTCACTCCGTCGACGTCGGCGTCGATGATCGGGGCGACCCTGGGGCTGCGGATCCGGCTCAACGTGCTGACCTCGCGGGTCAGGCGCGCCCGCGCGTCCGGGTCATGGGCGATGTGCTGGCGCAGCACCTTGATCGCCACCGCACGGCCGTGCCGGTCGAGCGCGAGGTGCACCACGCCCATCCCGCCCTCGCCGAGCGGCTGTACGAGGCGGTACTCCCCCAGACGCGCGTGCTCACGCGGGTGCAGGGTCTCGTCGTCCTCCGGCTCGGGGCCGTCGGCGATGGCGTCGGCGGTCATGCCCACCACGGTATGCCGTGTTGCTGGGTGTCCGCTGGACCCCGCCCTCGAGCCCGCTCCCCCGACCTGTTGCGGAATCCGGACAGCCCCCACCCGTGCAGACGCCCGCGGGGTGTCGCTGGACCGCGAGAAGTCGGGTGGGGCGTGGGTCAGGACTGGATGTAGGTGCGCAGCTGGTCGCGCTCGGCCTGCAGGTCGTCGATGCGGTTCTTGACCACGTCACCGATGCTGACGATGGCGACGAGCTTTCCGTCGACGACCACCGGAACGTGCCGGAAGCGCCGCTCGGTCATCGCCGACTCGAGGACGTCGAGGCTGTCGTCCGGGCTGGCGGTGTGCACCTCGACGGTCATGATCTGCCCGACCGGGGCGTCGAGCAGGGCCGCGCCGTCGGTGTGCAGGTGGCGCACGATGTCGCGCTCGCTGACGATGCCGTGCACGCTCTCGCCGTCGTCGCTCACCACGACCGCGCCGATCCTGTGCTCCGAGAGGAGGGACAGCAGCTCGCTCACTGATGCGTCGGTGCGCACGGTGATGACATCGCCGCCCTTGCGCCTGATCACGTCCGAGATCCTCATGCCTTGACCTTAGGGGTGCCTCCGCCGACGCGCCAGAGATCGCCCACGGATCAGGCCCGCTGCGGTGCCGCGCCGGTCGAGCCGCGCACGACGAGCTCCGGACGAAAGACGTACTCAGCCCGTGGCGGGCCCTCGCCGCCGATCTCGTCGAGCAGCGCCCGCACCGCGGCATCCCCCATGGCCTCGACCGACTGGCGGATCGTCGTCAGCGGCGGGTCGGTGAACGCCATCATCGTCGAGTCGTCGTAGCCGACCACCGAGATGTTCCGGGGCACCATCAGGCCCATCGCGCGGGCCTGCCGGATGGCGCCGAGTGCCATCAGGTCCGACCCACAGATCACGGCGGTCGCACCCCGCGTGATCAGCCGGCCGGCCGCCGCCGCACCACCCTCGAGGCTGAACACGGTGTGCGTGACCAGCCGCTCGAGGTGAGCCGACTCGACCCCGAGGTGCTCGCGCATCGCCTCCCGGAAGCCCCGCACCTTGCGGATGACCGGGGTGTAGCGCTCTGGCCCCAGGGCCAGCCCGATCTCGGTGTGGCCCAGCTGCACGAGGTGGCTCACGGCAAGGTCCATCGACGCGACGTCGTCGTTGGAGACGAACGGGGCGTCGACCCCGGCGAGCCACCCGTTGACCAGCACGATCGGCAGCCCGCGCTCACGCAGCCCCTGGTATCGGGCCGGGTCGGAGGTGGCGTCGGCGTGCTGGCCGCTCAGGAAGATGATCCCGGACACCCCACGGTCGAGCAGCATCCGCACGTAGTCGTCCTCGTGCACCCCGCCCGGGGTCTGCGTGCACAGCACCGGCGTGAAGCCCTCTGCGGCCAGTGCCGTCTCGATGACCTGCGCGAACGCCGGGAAGATCGGGTTGACCAGCTCGGGCATCACGAGCCCGACGAGCAGTGCCGACTTGGGCTTCAGGCGGTTCGGGCGGTCGTAGCCGAGCACGTCGATCGCGGTGAGCACCGCCTGTCGGGTCGGCCCGGACACCCCCGGCCGGTCGTTGAGCACCCGGCTGACCGTGGCCTCGCTCACGTCGGCCTGAGCCGCGATGTCGGCCAGGCGGGCGGACCGCGACTCGTTCACGGGGCGAAATCTAACAACGTCCGGCGCAACGGCGCGTCAGGTCCGCTGTACGGGACTACCCCACGGAGGCCAGGACACGGCATACTGGCGTAACCGCTTACACCGATGTGGCGGGAGCTCCACCACCTTTACAACGGATCGTCCGGCACGTTCCTGCCGGTGAAGGAAGGCAATGACGCCATGGCAACTGTCAAGTTCGACGAGGCCACCAGGATCTACCCGGGCAACGACTCGCCCTCGGTCGACCGCCTCAACATCGACGTGGAAGACGGGGAGTTCCTCGTCCTCGTCGGTCCCTCCGGGTGTGGCAAGTCCACCTCGCTTCGCATGCTCGCCGGCCTCGAAGAGGTCAACGGCGGCAAGATCTGGATCGGTGACCGCGACGTCACCGACCTCTCGCCCAAGGACCGTGACGTGGCGATGGTCTTCCAGAACTACGCCCTATACCCCCACATGACGGTCGCCGACAACATGGGCTTCGCCCTCAAGATCGCCGGCGTCGACAAGAGCGAGATCAAGAAGCGCGTGGCCGAGGCCGCCCAGATCCTCGACCTCACCGACTACCTCGAGCGCAAGCCGAAGGCCCTCTCGGGTGGCCAGCGCCAGCGCGTCGCGATGGGCCGGGCCATCGTCCGCTCCCCCCAGGTGTTCCTCATGGACGAGCCGCTGTCGAACCTCGACGCCAAGCTCCGCGTCCAGACCCGCACCCAGATCGCTTCTCTCCAGCGGCGACTCGGCGTCACCACGGTCTACGTCACCCACGACCAGATCGAGGCCATGACGATGGGCGACCGCATCGCACTGCTCAAGGACGGCATCCTCCAGCAGTGCGCGACCCCGCGCGAGATGTACGACCGGCCCAACAACGTGTTCGTCGCGGGCTTCATCGGCTCCCCGGCCATGAACCTCGTCTCGGTGCCCGTCACCGAGGACGGCGTGCAGTTCGGCAGCCACCGCCTGCCCGTCGACCGCTCGCTGCTCGGCAAGGTCGGCAACCAGGTCATCGTCGGCATGCGCCCCGAGGACGTCGAGGTCACGACCAACGAGGACGGCCTCGAGCTGATCGTCGACGTCGTCGAGGAGCTCGGCGCCGACGCCTACGTCTACGCCACCCCGGCCAACGAGAGCGTGAAGCTCGAGGGCGGCGACGACGGCCTCGCCAAGCCGTTCATCGCCCGCGTCGACGGCCGCGCCGTGCCCGACAAGGGGTCGAACATCTTCGTCTACCCCAACCCCGAGCACATGCACGTGTTCGACCCCGAGAGCGGCCTACGCCTCGGCTGACGCCCCGCCAGCACCGCGACGCCCCGGACGGACGGCCTCCGTCCGGGGCGTCGCGGCATCTGCGGCCGGATGCCGTACGCCACGTCCCGTCGTAGGCTCGCCACCGCCCACCGTCGCACCACGGAAGGCCCTCGCATGGCTCTCGAGATCACCGCCGCCCGACCGGACCCGGCACTGCTCGACCTGCCCTGGCGGGTGC
Source organism: Ornithinibacter sp. (assembly GCA_035633415.1). Lineage (GTDB taxonomy): Bacteria > Actinomycetota > Actinomycetes > Actinomycetales > Dermatophilaceae > Fodinibacter. The sequence goes on from DASQEZ010000296.1 coordinate 4,351, forward strand.
CGTTGGAGGAGTGGCCCGAGGACCTCCTGGCCGCGCTGCCCCGGGGCATCTCGCGGCACGTCGTGCGGTTCGTGCGGCTGTCCGGTCGGGTGCTGGCGGTCAAGGAGATCAAGGCCGACATCGCCCGGCGCGAGTACGACCTGCTGCGCAGCCTGAACAGGTTGAACATGCCGTGCGTCGAGCCGTTCGCCGTCGTCAGCGGGCGGATCGGCCTGGACGGCGAGCCGCTCGACGCCTGCCTGATCACCCGGCACCTGCAGTTCTCGCTGCCCTACCGCGCCCTGTACAGCCAGAACCTGCGCAAGGGCACCGCGATCCGGCTCATCGACGCCCTCGCCGTGCTGCTCGTGCGCCTGCACCTCTCCGGGTTCTGGTGGGGCGACGTGTCGCTGTCGAACACCCTCTTCCGCCGGGACGCCGGGGCGTTCGCCGCCTACCTCGTCGACGCCGAGACCGGCGAGCTGCGCGAGCGGCTCAGCGACGGTCAGCGCGAGCACGACCTCGACATCGCCCGGGTCAACATCGCCGGCGAGCTGATGGACCTCGAGGCCGGTGGCCTGCTCCAGGAGGACCGCGACCCGATCGCGGTCAGCGAGCGGATGATGGCGCGCTACCGCGAGCTGTGGGATGCCCTCACCGGCACCGAGCTCATCGACGACGCCGAGCGCTGGCGGGTCGACGACCGGATCCGGCGGCTCAACGCCCTCGGGTTCGACGTCGACGAGCTCGCGATCACCACGGACATCGGCGGCACGTCGATCCAGATCCAGCCGAAGGTCGTCGACGCCGGCCACCACTCCCGCCGGCTGCTGCGGCTCACCGGCCTCGACGTGCGCGAGAACCAGGCTCGCCGGTTGCTCAACGACCTCGATGCCTACACGGCGGCCACCGGGCGCCAGGGGGAGGACGAGGAGATCGTCGCCCACGACTGGTTGGCCAACATCTACGAGCCGGTCACCCGGCGGGTGCCGCGGGGGCTCGTCTCGAAGCTGGAGCCGGCCGAGGTGTTCCACGAGGTGCTCGAGCACCGCTGGTACATGGCCGAGCGCGCGCAGCACGACATCCCGATCGAGATTGCGATCGAGGACTACGTGGCCTCGGTGCTGCCCGGGAAGCCCGACGAGCAGGCCGTGCTCGGCGTCGACACGCGCGAGCTACCCGTCATCGCGACACCGCAGGGACGAGCCTAGGATCGAGGTGCACGCACCGCTTCGTCTCGCCAAGGGGACACCATGACCGACCAGCCGCAGGGCCCCGCCGAGCCGACGCCCGACGCCCCCACCGCACCTCCGACTCCCCCGGCCGAGGCCGGTCCCCAGCCGGGTCCGGCGGAGGCGGCAGCACCCCCACCGGCGGGCGCCGCGCCCCCGGTGCCCCCCACGCCGCCGGCTGCGCCCCCGGCCGCTCCGTACGGCGCCCCGGCACCATACGGTGCGCAGCCGGGATACCCGCCGAACCCCGTTGGGGCACAGCCGGGTTACCAGCCCCCCGCCGCCAACCCCTACGGCGGCTACGCCCAGGCGCCGGTCTACGCCGCCGGTGGCGGCCCGGCCTACCCCGGCTCGCTCGCCTACGTCGAGCAGAACTTCGGAATGGTCGCCGGCTTCGGTCAGCGCGCGCTGGCGTACCTGATCGACGTGGCCATCACCCTCATCGGGCTGGTGCCGATGGTCATCGGCATCATCGTGCTGGCCGTGGGCGCGTCCAACACGGTCACCACCGACGAGTTCGGCTACACCACCACCACGGGCGACTTCGACCCCGTGCTAGCCGTCGTGGGCGGCCTGCTCATCGCGCTCGGCGCGCTGGTCAGCCTGGGCATCACCATCTGGAACCGCATCTTCAAGATGGGTCGCACCGGCCAGAGCGTCGGCAAGAAGGTGATCGGCCTGTACCTGCTCGACGACAAGACCGGCCAGCCGGTGGGCGCCGGCATGTCCTTCCTGCGCGAGGTCGTGCAGAGCCTGGTCAACCAGATCGTCTACCTCGGGTGGCTCTGGATGCTCTGGGACGCCGACAAGCAGACGCTCGGTGACAAGGCCGTGCACTCCAGCGTGGTGGTCGTGCCCAAGAACTGACCCGACCCCCCGGCCTCAGGCGGGCGAGAGCCAGGTCCAGCCCGGGATGTTGCGCGCCACGGTGTAGGCGACGAAGGCGACGGCCAGCACGGCGGGCAGCCAGGTGGGCGGGTCCCACCGCAGCTGCTCGCCCCGCCACCGTGCTGTCACCCAGCGCACGAACAGCCAGGCGATGCCGAGGTAGATCGGCAGGGCCAGGGGGTTGCGCGCGAACGCCCCGACCAGGTCGAGGTGGGCGAGGTCGTGCGTCGCCCGCAGCATCCCGCAGCCGGGGCAGTAGACACCGGCGAGCGCGTACGTCGGGCACACCGGGTAGTGGCCGGCCTGGTTGGGGTCGACGGCCGCCACGTAGGTCGAGCCGAGGGCGGCCGCAGCCACCACCGCCCCCGGAAGCGCGAGGCGGCGCGCCCGGGCCCTGGTGGGTCCGGGGCGCGCCGCCTCCTGCACGAGCGTCATCTCACATGCTGCTGGAGTCGCCCGAGAGCGCCGCGAGCCCGCCCAGGAACAGGAACCAGATGATGGTCAGCACCAGGAACACCATGCCGATGATGCCGAGGATCCGGCCGATCTGCACGATCTGGCGGTTGCCGTAGCGACCCGGCTGCGCGTCGATCTCCTTGAGGGCGTTGTTGCCCATGACGAAGGCGGCGATGCCCAGCGGCGAGCAGCACACGAGCGACAGGATGCCCAGGATCAGGACCGTCATCCCCTTGGGGTGGTCCACCGGGCCTCCACCCGCCGGCGGCGGCGGGGCGCCGTAGCCGCCCCCGTAACCACCCTCGCCCGAGCCCGGTGGCGGGGGCGGAGGGGCGGAGTAGCCACCGTCACCCGAGCCCGGGGGCGGGGGCGGGGGGGTCGAACCTTGGTCGGACATGATCTCCCTCTCTGCAAGCGACGTTGGGGGTTGTCATGCCCCCGGGGCCGAAGTTTCTCCGGCGGCGCCGATCCTTCCACAGACGCGGTCGCCACATCGAGCGACCACGCCTATTGGCCGCGCACGACCACAGGTGCGCTCAGCGGCCCCGACGGCGTCGGGCGACCTCATAGAGGGTCACGCCGGTGGCGATCCCGGCGTTCAGGGACTCCACCGCGGAGCTCATCGGCACCGACACGATCTGGTCGCAGTGCTCGCGCACGAGCCGTGACAGACCCTTGCCCTCGGACCCCACGACGACCACGAGCGGCTCCGACGCGAGCTCGAGGTCGGGCAGCTCGACGTCGCCGTCCATGTCGAGGCCGATGATGAAGAAGCCGGCCTTCTTGTAGTCCTCGAGGGCCCGGTTCAGGTTGGTGGCCTGAGCCACCGGGATGCGCGCTGCGGCTCCGGCAGACGACTTCCAGGCGGATGCCGTCATCCCCGCCGACCGGCGGCTCGGCACGACCACCCCGTGGCCGCCGAACGCCGCCACCGAGCGCACGATGGCGCCGAGGTTGCGGGGGTCGGTGATGCCGTCGAGCGCCACGACGAGCGGGATGCCGGGCATCTCCGGGTCGACCAGGTCGCTCGGGTGCGCGTACTCGTAGGGGGGGACCTGCAGCGCCAGGCCCTGGTGCACGGACCCGTCGGTGAGCCGGTCGAGCTCGCCGCGCGGGGTCTCGAGCACCGGGATGCCGCGCTCGGTCGCGATCTTCAGCGCCTCACGGACCCGGTCGTCGGAGTCGATCCGCCCGGCGACGTACATCGTCGTCACGGGCACGTCGGCCCGCAGCGCCTCGAGCACCGAGTTGCGCCCGGCGACCATCTCGCTGCTCGCCTTGTTCTTTCGGGTGCTGGTGCGACCCGCCTGCCCGCCACCTCGACGCTCGGTGGCGTTGGCCGCCTTGTGCGCCTTGTGGTTCGGGCGGTCGGTGGCCTTGGGCGTGGGGCCCTTGCCCTCGAGGCCGCGGCGGCGCTGGCCACCGGACCCGGCCTGCGGGCCCTTCTTGTTGCCGGTGCGCACCGCTCCGCGGCGTTGGGAGTTACCTGCCATGTCTCACTCGCTCCGTCCCCGCGCAAGGGACCATCGGGCCCCTGCAGCGGTGTCCTCGAGCGCGATGCCGGCGGCGGCGAGCTCGTCGCGGATCGAATCCGCGGTGTCGTAGTTCCGGGCGGACCGGGCATGGGCCCGGGCCGAGATGCGCTCCTTGACGAGGGCGTCAAGGCTCGCGAGGGCGTCGGCGGCCCCGGAGTCGCCGGCCGACCAGGCCGGGTCGAGCGGGTTCACGCCGAGGACGTCGGTCATGGCGATGACGACGCGGGCGATCCCCGCGGCATCCTCCTGGTCGCCGTCGTCGAGGGCGGTGTTTCCCGATCGCACGGCCTCGTGGACCTCGGCGAGCGCGCCGGACACCCCGAGGTCGTCGTCCATCGCCTCACGGAAGCCCTCGGGCAGGGTCTCCTCGCCGGTCGGCACCGCAGTCACGACGCCGGGCAGGGCCCGCCGCAGGAAGCCCTCGATGCGCTCGACCGCGGTGGCCGACTCCTCGATCGAGCCCGGGTGGAACTCGATCGTGGAGCGGTAGTGGGCCGCGGTGAGGTAGTAGCGCACGGCGAGGGGGCGGTGCTCCTTGACGACCTCGCTGACCCGCAACGAGTTGCCGAGCGACTTGCTCATCTTCTCGCCACCCATGGTGACCCAGGCGTTGTGCAGCCAGTAGTTGGCGAAGCCGAGGCCGGCGGCGCGGGACTGCGCCATCTCGTTCTCGTGGTGCGGGAAGCGCAGGTCGACGCCGCCACCGTGCACGTCGAAGGTGTCGCCGAGGTACTTGCGGGCCATCGCCGAGCACTCGAGGTGCCAGCCGGGGCGGCCGGCACCGAACGGCGTCGGCCACGACGCGGTCTCGGGCTCGCTGTCCTTGCGGCCCTTCCACAGCGCGAAGTCGCGGGGGTCGCGCTTGCCGCGCGGGTCGGCATCCTCGGCGTCGACCATGTCGTCGACCTTCTGCCGGGTCAGCTCGCCGTAGGCCGGCCAGCTGCGCACGTCGAAGTAGACGTCACCGCTGCCGTCGCGCGCCGCGTAGGCGTGACCGCGGGCGATCAGCGCCTCCATCAGGGTGACCATCTCCGGCACGTGGCCGGTGGCGCGCGGCTCGTAGGTCGGTGGCAGCACGCCGAGCGACTCGAGCGCGGCCGCGGTCTCGATCTCGTTGCGGTAGGAGACCGCGAACCAGGCCTCACCGCTCTCGGCCGACTTCGCGAGGATCTTGTCGTCGATGTCGGTGACGTTGCGGATGAGCGTGACGTCGAGTCCGTGGCCGCGCGTCATCCAGCGGCGGAGCACGTCGAAGGCGACGGCGAACCGCACGTGGCCCAGGTGCGGCGGCGCCTGCGTGGTGAGCCCACAGATGTAGATCCCCGCCTTGCCGGGCACGACGGGGACGAAGTTCCGCAGCTCGCGCGTGAGCGAGTCGAACAGCCTGAGGGTCACCGGGCAAGGTTACCGGCCGGGACGACCCCCCGATTCCGCCCTCACCGCCCGCCCCGGGAGGGCCGGCCTACAGGTGCTCGGAGAAGAAGGCGGCGACCTCGTCGGCGTGCTCGGCGATGTAGCCGTACCCCTCGTACCGCCCGGTCGACGGGTACCTGACCAGCGGCAGGGCCCGGGGGCTGGCCTCGACCATGGCCTCAACGTCGGACATCGTTCCCCACGGATCACCGGTGCCCTGCACGTACCGCAGCACCGTGTCTGGCAGCAGCCGGGCCGCGGCGCACGGGTCGGCCCGCCCCGGCCGCGGGGCCCGCGCCGCCGCGTAGGCCCAGTCGGTCGGGGGCAGGATCGAGGCGCCGTACCTGCCCAGGTGGTCCTTGGCGAAGCGGGAGATGAACGTGCCCGCCCGGTTGGGCTGGATGAGCAGCATCGCCGGGACCGGCTGACAGTACGGTGCCGCCTCGAGCGCGGTGTTGCCGCCCATGGAGGTGCCGAGCACGCCGACGCGGACCGGGTCGACCTCGGGCCGCCCGCGGACGTACGACATCGCCCCGATGACGTCTCTGGCCTCCCAGGCCCCGAACGTCATCGGCAGCCGCGACCCGCTCCTGCCGTGGTTGCTGAGGTCGAACAGCAGCACGTTCATCCCGGCGTCGTGCAGCGCCCGCACGGCGGGAAGGAAGTCGACGTCGCGGTCCTCGAAGGGCACCTGCCCGCCGACGTTGCCCATCCGGTTCCACAACCAGCCGTGCACGAAGACCACGGTCGGTCGGGGGCCGGGGCTGCCCGCCTCGGCCGGCACGAACGAGCCCCGCAGCGGCACGCCGTCGACAGCGGTGAACTCGACCTCCTCGAAGGCCAGGCCCACGTCGGAGGGAGTCCGCGTGATGGGCTGGCGCTGCCCGACGACCATCAGCCTGGTGAGCGCGAGCGGCCTCGGGAGGTGCATGGGCGCGAGCATGTCGCACCGCCGGGGAAAGCGCCAGAGTCACGGCTCGGCCCGCCGGCCTGCCCGCGGCGCCGAGGTACCCCGACATCACGGTGACGTCGGGGTTGTCCACCGCTGTCGGGGAACCTTCCCCGACAGCGGTGAGCTTCCCCGACGTCACACCGGTGTCGGGGAAGTTCCTCGGGCACCGACGGCGCCGGATGCCGGGGCCCTCACCGCAGCCTGTGGATGACGCCTGCGGCTCTGCGGCGCGGTCGAGCACCATCGGGTGATGTCCGAACGACTCCTCGCCATCGCCGCCGCCCACTGCGGCGTGCTGTCGGCCGCTGATGCGCAGTCCGTCGACGTCGACGCCAACGGCCTGGCCTCCCTCGTGCGCTCGGGTGTCCTCCTCCGCGTGCGGCGGGGCGCCTACGTCGTCGGCGCCGACTGGCGGGCCGCCACCCCGGAGCAGCGACTCGCCCTGTGCACCCGTGCCGTGCTGCGAGCGCGTGGCACGGCCGGGGAGGCCGCCACGCACCAGAGCGCCCTCGCCATCCACGGGCTGCCGCTCTTCGGCGTGCGGACCGACGTCGTCGACATCGCCGCACCCGTGGTGCGGATCCGCAAGCCGGGCACGCTCCGCATCCACCCGGCGGACGCGTCGCTCGAGGTCGTGGAGGTCGCGGGGTGCCGCGCCGTCAGCGTCGACACGGCGCTCGCCCAGGTCGCCCTCCGTGAGAGTCGCGTGGGGGCGCTCGTCCCGGCCGACCGGGCCCTGGCCACCGGGGCGGCATCCCTGGAGCACGTCGTCGAGCTGGTTCACCGGCTCGGGGGTTCGGCGCGGGTGGCTCGCCGGGCGCAGCGGTGCCTGTCGCAGGCCGACGGGGCCAGCGAGTCGGTCGGCGAGACGCGGGCTCGGCTGCTGCTGCTCGATCTGGGGCACGACGTGCGCAGCCAGGTGCAGATCAGCGACGACGCCGGTGTGGTCGGCGCCCGGGTCGACCTGCTGGTTGCCGGCCGGGTGGTCGTGGAGTTCGACGGGCTCGTGAAGTACGGGGGAGCCGAGGGTAGGGCCGCGCTGGCGTTGGAGAAGCGCCGCGAGGACTGGCTGCGCTCGCTCGGCTACGAGGTCGTGCGGCTCACGTGGGCCGACCTGGAGCGCCCGCGCCGAGTCGAGGCCCTGCTTCGCTCCGCGCTCGAGCGGGCGGCGTCCTCCATCACCCGTCCGGCTGCGCGACCTTCCCCGACATCACGGTGACGTCGGGGTTGTCCACCGCTGTCGGGGAAGGTTCCCCGACAGCGTTGAGCTTCCCCGACGTCACACCGGTGTCGGGGTTGTTCGGCCCTCAGTGGCCGCGGTCGACCCACTCCTGCAGGTGCGGCTCCTCGGCGCCGATGGTCGTCACCTCGCCGTGCCCGGGAAGCACGACGGTGTCGGCCGGCAGGTCCAGCAGCCGGGTGCGAATGGACTCGATGATGGTCGGGAAGCTCGAGTACGACCGCCCGGTCGCGCCGGGCCCCCCGTTGAAGAGGGTGTCGCCCGAGAGCAGGACCCGGAGCGCCGGGGCGTACAGGCAGACGGCCCCGGGCGCGTGACCCGGCGTGTGCAGCACGCTCAGCTCGACGTCGCCCACGGTGAAGACCTGCCCGTCGGCGAGCTCGCCACCGGGCGGCTCCGGCTGGGTCTGGTCCCACAGCACCCGGTCGTCCGGGTGCAGGTGAGCCGTGGCGCCGGTCGCCGCGACCAGCCCACCGACGGCGTTGACGTGGTCGCTGTGCGCATGGCTGCAGACCACCGCGACCACCCGCCGGCCCCCGACCGCGGCCACGATGGCGTCGGCGTCGTGGGCCGCGTCGACGACGAGCACCTCGCTGTCGTCGCCGACCAGCCAGACGTTGTTGTCGACCTCCCACGAGACGCCGTCGAGCTCGAACACCCCCGAGGTGACCACCCGTTCGACCCGGACACCCGCCGGGGAGGTGCGCACCGGCATCCCGATGGCGGTCACTGGCCGGCGTCCATGACGACGACCGAGCGCAGCACGTCGCCCTGGTGCATCTTGTCGAACGCCGCCTCGACGTCGCCGATGCCGATCCGCTCGCTGACGAACGCGTCGAGGTCGAAGCGGCCCTGCCGGTAGAGGTCGACGAGCATCGGGAAGTCGCGCGAGGGCAGGCAGTCGCCGTACCAGCTCGACTTCAGCGCACCACCGCGGCCGAAGACGTCGATGAGCGGCAGGGTGATCTGCTTGTCGGGCGTCGGCACACCCACGAGCACCACCGTCCCGGCGAGGTCGCGGGCGTAGAAGGCCTGCTCGTAGGTCTCCGGCCGTCCCACCGCCTCGACGACGACGTCGGCACCGTGCCCCCCGGTGAGGGCACGGATGGCCTCGATCGGGTCCTCGGTGGAGGAGTTCACCGTGTGCGTCGCGCCGAACCCGCGGGCGGCCTCGAGCTTCCGGTCGTCGACGTCGACGGCGATGATCGTCGTCGCCCCCACGACACTCGCGCCGGCGATGGCGGCGTTGCCGACACCGCCACACCCGATCACCGCGACGGAGTCACCCCGGCGGACCCCACCCGTGTTCACGGCCGCACCGAAGCCGGCCATCACGCCGCAGCCCAGCAGGCCGACGGCCGCGGCGTCGGCGTCGCGGTCGACCTTGGTGCACTGGCCCGACGCCACCAGCGTCTTCTCGATGAACGCGCCGATCCCGAGCGCCGGGGTGAGCTCGGTGCCGTCGGTGAGCGTCATCTTCTGGGTCGCGTTGTGCGTGGCGAAGCAGTACCAGGGCTTTCCCTTGAGGCAGGCGCGGCACTGGCCGCACACCGCCCGCCAGTTGAGGATGACGAAGTCCCCCGGCGCGACGTCAGTGACCCCTGGGCCCACCGCCTCGACGGTTCCGGCCGCCTCGTGCCCCAGCAGGAACGGGAAGTCGTCGTTGATGCCGCCCTCGCGGTAGTGCAGGTCGGTGTGGCACACCCCGCACGCCTCGACCCGCACCACCGCCTCCCCGGGCCCGGGGTCGGGCACCACGACGTCGACGAGCTCGACCTCGCGCCCCTTGGCTCGGGCGATGACTCCCTGGACGGTCTGGGGCACGGGCGCTCCTCGAGTCGGACGACGGCGGTCTGCGCGCCACGCTAACCCCCGCACGCCCGATGCCGGAAGCGCGCCCGCCGCCGCCCCGGCGTCGCTCCCGCTGCACGCTGGCCCTCGAACTGCTTTCCGGTGAGGAAACTGCGTCGTATGCTGCGGCGCATGCCCTACCCGGTGTTCGACGACGTGATCCACGAGCCGCACCGGCTGCGCATCTGCGCGATGCTGGTGCCGTCCGCGGGCACCGAGTTCGCCACCGTTCGCGACGAGATCGGGCTGTCCGACTCGGCCCTGTCGAAACACCTCAAGGCACTGACCACCCGGGGCTACACGCGTCTGGAGCGAGCGGTGCGCGACGGCCGCCAGGTGACGACCGTGGTCCTCACCCCCGCCGGTCGTGAAGCCCTGTGCGGGCACGTGGCCGAGCTGCAGCGGATGGCCCGGATCGTGGGCAACGACCGCCGCGGCGAACTGCGGTCCCGCTGACCCGAGGGCCCCCTGCCGGCCTCCAGATCAGCGGGACGCAGTCCTGACGAGCGGTGCCCGATCATCCCGTTTCCTGCTGCGCTCGCGCTCGCAGCCTGCTCCCGGTTCGTCTCCGTGTCCATGGCCCGATCGAGCCCCCTCACGCGTCCGGGCACGGGCGACCGGACCGGCGCGGCCGGCGCCGGCCGCCCGGGGCCGCCCCGACGAGCCCCTATCGCTCGGCGTGCGGACGGGCGACCACCAGGGCCGTGGCGATCGCCGCGACGCCCTCCGCGCGGCCGGTCAGGCCCAGCCCGTCGGTGGTGGTGCCGCTGACCGACACGGGCGCGCCGACGGCATCCGACAGCACGGCCTGCGCCTCGACCCGACGGCTGCCGACCTTGGGCCGGTTGCCGACGACCTGCACCGCGACGTTGCCGATCTCGTAGCCGGCCTCGCGCACCAGACGGGCCGCCTCGGCGAGCAGGGTGCATCCCGAGGCGCCGGCCAGCTCGGGCCGGCTGGTGCCGAAGTGGGCGCCCAGGTCGCCGATGCCGGCCGCGGAGAAGAGGGCGTCGCACGCGGCGTGGGCGGCGACGTCGGCGTCGGAGTGGCCGTCCAGACCGGGCTCGCCGGGCCAGAGCAGCCCGGCGACCCAGAGCTGCCGCCCGGAGCCCGCCGGGGCGACGGCGTGCACGTCGACCCCGATGCCGACCCTGGGCAGTGCGTCCATGGCGTCAGTCTCGCAGGGCGGTGGCCGCGGCACCGGCGCGCCGGGCCAGTACCCGCTCGGCGTGCTCGAGGTCGTCGGGCGAGGTCACCTTGAACGCCAGGGGGTCACCCTCGACGACGACCACGTGGTGACCACCGAGCTCCACCAGCGCCGCGTCGTCGGTCGCGGCCACGCCGCTGCGGTACGCCGAGACGAGCACCTCCCGCGCGAACCCCTGCGGGGTCTGCACCGCGCGCAGCGACGCACGGTCGGGGGTGCCGGTGATGATGCCGCTCGGGTCGACGGTCTTGACCGTGTCGACGAGCGGCAGGCCGGGGACGGCACCCGCCGCACCCCCGCGAACGGCGTCGACGACGCGCTCGAACACCTCGAGGGGGGTCAGGCACCGGGCGGCGTCGTGGACGAGCACGATGTCGACGTCACCGAGCGCGGCCAGCCCGGCCGCGACCGAGTCGGTGCGCTCGGCCCCGCCGGCGACCACCGCGACATCCAAGGGCAGGTGGATGCCCGCCCAGAGCGGCCCGGAGGGGTCGGTGTGCTCGGGCGGGGCGACGACGACCACACGGCGAAGGTGCGGCAGGCGCCCGACGGTGTCGAGGGCGTACCCGAGCAGCGGCCGCCCGCGCAGCGCGACGAACGCCTTCGGCAACGCCGCCCCCAGCCGGGTGCCCGAACCGGCCGCGACGACGACGACGCCGACGCTGCTCGGGGCAGCGTCGGCGTCGGTCACGTCAGTGAGGGTGTGGAACCCGTGCTCAGGACGCGAGGACCTCGTCGAGGATGACTTCGGCCTTCTCCTCGTCGGTCTTCTCGGCGAGCGCGAGCTCGGAGACCAGGATCTGGCGGGCCTTGGCCAGCATGCGCTTCTCGCCGGCGGACAGGCCACGGTCCTTGTCTCGGCGCCAGAGGTCACGCACGACCTCGGCCACCTTGATGACGTCGCCGGAGGCGAGCTTCTCGAGGTTGGCCTTGAAGCGGCGCGACCAGTTGGTCGGCTCCTCGGCGAACGGGGTGCGCAGCACCTCGAATACCTTGTCCAGGCCTTCCTTCGAGACCACGTCGCGCACACCGACGAGGTCGCAGTTCTCGGCAGGAACCTCGATCACGAGGTCGCCCTGGGCGACCTTCAGCTTGAGGTAGAGCTTCTCCTCTCCGCGGACCGACCGGATCTTGATCTCTTCGATACGCGCGGCCCCGTGGTGGGGGTACACGACCGTCTCGCCGACCTTGAAAACCATGTGTTGTTGTCCCCTTTCGCGACGTTCAGGATACCACGCACCGGCGTGTCGCAATAATCCGGCGTCACGGCGTTTGTGCAGGTCAGGCCCTTGAATGCGGCTGCGCGAGACGCGGATCGGGTCTTGACAGGAGCGTGGATGTCATGCTTCGCGCGCGGGCATGGGCGCGGGCGGGCACCATGTCGGTGGGCGCTGTGGACGGCCCGGGGCGGGTCATGGCTATCCTTGGCCGCGTGACGATCCGCGCCGCCGCCCCCCTGCGAGCCACCGCCCTGGCAGGCACCGCCCTGCTCGTCTCGGGGTGCGCCGTGTTCTCGCCGATGCAGACCGACTACGACTACGAGGCCGCCGACGGGGTGCGCCTGAGCATCGTGGGGCTCGAGCTGCGCAACCTCGCCGTGGTCGTCCCGGCCCGGGGCGACACGGGAATCGTGGTGGGCCAGGCCGTCAACAGGGGGTCCTCGGCCGTCGACGTGACGTTCGCCGTCGAGGGCGCGCCCTCCTCCGCCAGCGTCGCCGTGCCCGCCAACTCCGGCGACACCCTCTCGGATGCCGCGGGCGGCGTCGAGATCCCCGGCATCCCGGCCGCCCCGGGCGCCTTGGTGCAGATGACGGTCACCACCGACGCCGCCGGCGCCAACGTGGTGCGGGTGCCCGTGCTGCCGAACACCGGCTTCTACGCGGGCCTCACTGCCTCGTCCTGACCGGCCCGTTCGCCCTCAGGCATCGAACTTGTAGCCCAGCCCGCGCACGGTGAAGATGTGCGTCGGGTTCGCCGGGTCGGACTCGACCTTGGCGCGCAGCCGCTTGATGTGCACGTCGAGGGTCTTGGTGTCACCGACGTAGTCGCTGCCCCACACCCGGTCGATCAGCTGCACGCGGGTCAGCACCCGCCCGCTGTTGCGCAGCAGCATCTCGAGCAGCTCGAACTCCTTGAGCGGGAACGACACCTGCACCCCGCGCACCGTCACGACGTGGCGCTCGACGTCCATCCGCACCGGCCCGGCCTCGAGGGTCGTCGGCAGCATCTCCTCGGGCTCGGCCAGCCGGCGCAGCACCGCCTTGATCCGGGCGAGCAGCTCGCGCGAGGAGTAGGGCTTGGTGACGTAGTCGTCGGCGCCCAGCTCGAGACCGACGACCTTGTCGATCTCGCTGTCCTTCGCGGTGAGCATGATGACCGGCACGTTCGACCTCTGGCGCAGCGCGCGGCACACGTCGACGCCGGAGAGCCCGGGGAGCATGAGGTCGAGGAGCACGAGGTCGGCTCCCTGTGCTTCGAACTGGCTGAGCGCGTCGTTGCCGTTCTCGGCCACCGACACCTCGTAGCCCTCCTTGCTGAGCAGGTAGGACAGCGGGTCCGAGAACGACACCTCGTCCTCAACGATCAGGATGCGCGTCATGCAGTGCTCTCTCCTCGTGCGACGAGGGCCGCGGGCGGCCCTCGTCGTCGTGCTCGACCGCGTGCGGCCGGTCGGCCGCCGCGGGAAGGGTCATCGTGAAGGTGGAGCCGCGCCCCTCCTGGCTCCAGACGCTCACCCGGCCTCCGTGGTTGGCGCAGACGTGCTTGACGATCGCCAGGCCGAGCCCGGTGCCCCCCGTGGCCCGCGAGCGCGCGGCGTCGACCCGGTAGAAGCGCTCGAAGATGCGCTCCTGCTCGCCGGCCGGGATGCCCTGGCCCTGGTCGGTGACCGTCACCTCGAGCGAGTCGTCGACGCGTCGCGCCCCGATGCCCACCCGTGTGCCGTCGTCGCTGTAGTTGACCGCGTTGGTGACCAGGTTCGCGACCGCGGTGGCGAGCAGCTCGGCATCCCCGAACAGTCGCAGGCCGTCCTCGCTGGCGAGCGTGAGCTCGATGTGGTGCGCCTCGGCGGGGACCCGGACCCGGTCGACCGCCTCGGCGACCACTGACCCGAGGTCGACGAGCTCCGGCTCGTGCAGGGTGTCGGCCACCTGCAACCGCGACAGGTCGACGATCTCCTGGACCAGCCGGGTGAGCCGGGTCGACTCCACGAGGATGCGCTGGGCGAACCGCTCCACCGCCTCCGGGTCGTCCTTGGCGCCGAGGACCGCCTCACCCAGCAGCGAGATGCCGCCGACCGGGGTCTTCAGCTCGTGGCTCACGTTGGCGACGAAGTCGCGGCGGATCTCCTCGACCCGGCGGGCGTGGGTGTGATCCTCGGCGAGGATCAGCACGTGGGAGACCGCGATCGGCGCGAGCCGCACCCGCATGAAGACGCTCGCCGTGGCGTCCGGGCCGCGGGTGAGGTCGAGCTCGGCCTCGCGGATCATGCCGTCACGGCGCACCTGGCGAGCGAGGTGGCGCAGCTCGTGGTGCACGAGCTCGCCGTGCCGGACCAACCCGTAGCTGACGGCGGAGGCCGAGGTGTTGACCACGGCATCGTTCGCGTCGACGACGACCGCGATGGAGCGGAGCACGGCCAGCACCTCGCCGACCCCTCGGGGGAGCGGCGGCTCCGTGGCCTCGGGCTCGGCGGCGCTGCGCTCGGACCACCGGGTGGCGGCGACGGCCACGGCCCCGATGACGAGGCCGACCGCCCCGCCGAGCATCGCCGCGAGCGTGGGGTCCACGACGTCAGGGTACGGCCCACGTGCCGGCCACCCGGTTCATCCCCGAGGGAGCGGCCGCGCCTCCGCCAGAAGTTCACCTCGGGTGCGTCTCGGGTTCACCCCGGCCTGACACAGTGCCGTGGGGAAAGCACCTCGATCCCTGCTGCCACCACACCGACCCCCGAAGGGCACTTCCTTATGCGCAAGGCCTTCCACGAGGAGCTCGACCGCGTCGCCGAGATGCTCGTCGAGATGACCCACCTCGCGTCGTCCGCGATGAACCGGGCGACGACCGCCCTGCTCGACGCCGACATCCACCTCGCCGACTCGGTGATCGCCGCCGATGCCGAGATCGACGCGCGCCGGGCCGAGCTCGACCTGATGTCGTTCGACCTCCTGGCCCGCCAGCAGCCGGTCGCGACCGACCTGCGGGTCATCGTCACGAGCATGCGGATGAGCAGCGACATCGAGCGGATGGGTGACCTGGCCCGGCACGTGGCCAAGGTCGCGCGGCTGCGCTACCCGGCATCCGCCGTGCCGGCCGAGCTGCGCGCGACGATCCTGCAGATGGGCCAGGTCGCCGAGCGGATCGTCGAGAAGGCCGGGTCGGTCATCGCCGCCCGCGACGTCGAGGCCGCCCACCAGATCGAGCGCGACGACGACGCGATGGACGACCTGCACCGCGAGCTGTTCGCCCGGGTCACCGACGTGAACTGGCAGCACGGCACCGAGGCCGCGGTCGACATCACCCTCCTCGGGCGCTACTACGAGCGCTTCGCGGACCACGCGGTCAGCGTCGGGCACCGGGTCATCTGGCTGGTCACCGGCGAGGTCGACCCCGCCAGCGAGGGAAGCCACGAGGACGTCGAGGACAGCGCGGCCGCCCTGCGCTGAGTGCCCTCCAGAGCGAGTTGGGTGCTCAGGTGGTCGCCCCGGCAGCCGTTTCGGCAGCCGACTGCGGTGGCGGGGCGACCCTGAACAAGGGGTCACACCGGGCTCGCCCGGTGTGAGACTGGTGCGGTGACCCTCACCGTCGAGGACGACTTCCGCGAGTTCGTGGCCGCGCGCTGGCCCGACCTCGAGGGCGTCGCGTACGTGGTCACGCTCGACTCCGCCACGGCCCGGCGGGTCACGACGGAGGCGCTCGCCGCCCTCCACCAGCGCTGGCGCGACGCCCTCGGCGAGGGCCGCCCCGGGTCGCTGGCACGCCGGTCGGTGCTGGTCGCCGCCATCGCCGCCGCGCCGGACGCCGTGTCCCGGGCCGCGCCGCCCGTCACCCCGTGGACCGGCCACGACCCCGCCGACGACCCCGTCCTTCCCGCCCTCGACGCGGTGCTCCGGGCAGCCACCCCGCTCGAGCGCGCCGTGGTCGCCGCCGCCTCGGTGTGGGCGGCCGGGCCCGACGAGGTCGCCGACCTGCTCGGGATGCCGACCGCAGTCGTTCGTGAGAGCGCCGCCGCGCTGCGAGCCCGGCTCGTGACCGCGCACGACGCCGCCCGCGCCGCCGAGGGGCTCGACCCGGCCGACTGGGCGCTCGACGGTGACCTGGACACGGTCGTCGAGCGGCTGCTCGCCGGCCAGGGCGACCCCCCGGACCCCTCGGCGCTCATCGAGTCGCGACGTCGCGCGGTCCGCCGACGCTCGCTCGTGGTCGGTGGCACGGCCGCCCTGGCCGCCGGTGCGGCGGGCTGGTGGCTGCTGGGCCGGGCACCCGCCACGAGCGCCGGCGCCCCGTCGGCGAGCGAGTCGGCGGCGGGGCTCCCCTCGCCGGGCGACCCGAGCTGGGACAGCGTCTCGCGCTGGGCACCCCGCGGTCGACTCGCCACCGACCCGCGGGTCCAGGGCCTCGTCATCAGCCGGGCGAACGGTGGCGGCCGGCTGATCTGGGCCGACGACGTGCAGGGGCAGCGCCTCGTGGTCTCGGCGACGTCGAACCCGGGCACCGAGGACGTCATCGTCCAGGCCTGGATGGGAGCGGCGCAGTCGGACCCCGGCTCCCTGCAGGAGGTCCCGTTCCAGGGGCCGTTCGTGCCGGGGGCGCAGGGTGTGGTCGCCCTCGCCGTGCCGACCTCCCCCGGCATGCTCCTGCTCGTCCTGGCCCGTCCCCAGGTGCTGCGGGCGTCATGGTCCCCGACGGTGCGCCCCGACATCACCGGCACCATCGAGCGTGCCTGGCAGCCGGTCCCCATGGACGCCGGCATCGGGTCGACGCTGACGACGCTCGAGCCCGGCCCGGCGCTGCGGGTGATGTGTGCCGGGTTGGACGGTCCACCGGTCGGCCCGACCCGGACCTGGGTCGGGCAGGGCGGCACCGACGCCCTGGCCGGCTTCGCCGAGGAGACCCGTCAGTTCGTCGCGGCCGCCATCGGCCGGCCCGCCGACACCCTGCGCACCGAGGTGGTCACCGACGCGAAGGTCGGTGGGGGTGTGATCGACCCCCGTGCGATCTCGCCGCAGGGCGGCGACGGCCGGGTCAGGGTGCTG
>DASQEZ010000297.1:0-9215 GCA_035633415.1 Ornithinibacter sp.
CTGAACAGCCGCAACGCGATGCGCGTCGCCCAGCGGCTCTACGAGAACGGCTACATCACCTACATGCGCACCGACAGCACCTCGCTGTCGGAGTCCGCACTGACCGCCGCCCGCACCCAGGCACGCGAGATGTACGGCGCCGAGTACGTGCCCGACGCGCCGCGCCATTACGAGAAGAAGGTCAAGAACGCCCAGGAGGCGCACGAGGCGATCCGCCCCGCGGGTGACCGGTTCCGCACTCCCGCACAGGTTTCCGGCGAGCTGCGCGGCGAGGACTTCGCGCTCTACGACCTGATCTGGAAGCGCACCATCTCCTCGCAGATGGCCGACGCCCGCGGCTCCACCGCCTCCGTGCGCCTCGGTGCCACGCTCGACGACGAGGCCCCGGCGACCACCGTCGAGCTGTCGGCGAGCGGCACGGTCATCACCTTCCGCGGCTTCCTCGCGGCGTACGAGGAGGGCCGCGACGAGCGCCAGGCCGCCCGCCGCAAGGACGAGGCCCAGGAGGAGCGCCGCCTGCCCCGCCTCGGCGTCGGCACGGCGCTGCGCACCGTGCGCACCGAGGCCAACGGCCACGAGACCTCACCGCCGCCGCGCTACACCGAGGCCACCCTGGTCAAGGCGATGGAGGAGCGCGGCATCGGCCGGCCCTCCACCTACGCCTCGACGATCGGCACCATCCAGGACCGTGGCTACGTGTCGAACCGCGGCTCGGCGCTCATCCCGAGCTGGCTGGCGTTCGCGGTGACCCGGCTGATGGAGGAGCACTTCTCCCGGCTGGTCGACTACGACTTCACCGCCTCGATGGAGGAGGACCTGGACGCCATCGCCCGCGGTGACCAGGAGCGCGCGGCCTGGCTGCACCGCTTCTACTTCGGTGACGAGGCGAAGTCGCACGACGGGCTGCGCGACCTCGTGGCGGACCTCGGCGACATCGACGCCCGGGCGATCTCGACGATCGACATCGGCGAGGGCATCGTCGTGCGGGTCGGCCGCTACGGCCCGTACGTCGAGGAGGTCGTTCCCGCGGGCGTCGACCCCGCCACCGGCGAGGTGACCGATGCCGCCGCGCTGGGTGACGACGTCACCCCCGCCACCCCGCGCCGCGCCACCATCAACGACGACGTCGCCCCCGACGAGCTGACCCCGGCGATGGCCCGCGAGCTGCTCGAGGCCGCGGCCGACGACGGTCGGGTGCTGGGGCAGGACCCGGCGAGCGGCCACGACATCGTGGCGCGGGCCGGGCGCTACGGCCCGTACGTCACCGAGGTGCTGCCCGAGTCCGACGAGCCGCCGGCCAAGGGCCGGGGCAAGGCCGCCGCCGCCAGGGCGAGGCCGCGCACGGCATCCCTGTTCACGGACATGGACCTCGCGACCATCGACCTCGACACGGCCCTGAAACTGCTCTCGCTGCCGCGGGTGGTCGGGCTCGCCGAGGACGGCGAGGAGATCACCGCCCAGAACGGCCGCTACGGGCCGTACCTGAAGAAGGGCACCGACTCGCGCTCGATCGAGACCGAGCAGCAGCTGTTCGACATCACCCTCGAGCAGGCCCTGGCCATCTACGCCCAGCCCAAGCAGCGCGGCCGGGCCGCGGCCAAGCCACCGCTGGCCGAGCTCGGCACCGACCCGGTGTCGGGCAAGCCGGTGGTGGTCAAGGACGGCCGGTTCGGCCCCTACGTCACCGACGGCGAGACCAACGCGACGCTGCGCAAGGACGACGACCCCGAGCAGATCTCCCCGGAGCGCGGTTACGAGCTGCTCGCCGACAAGCGGGCCCGTGGGCCGGTCAAGAAGACCGCCCGCAAGACCGCCAAGAAGACGACGGCGCGCAAGACCGCCACGAAGAAGTCGGCTCCGAAGAAGGCCGCTCCGCGGGCCACCAAGAAGGCCTGAGGCCAGGCCGGTTCCGTGGGGCGTTGCGAGTTCCCGCAGGACCCCGGTGCTGTGCCGGTCCGCACTGGTACCTTCGCGATGCCTCCGCTGTGAACGGAGGCTGAGAACGCCCGGCGCACCTGCCGGGCCGGGAGGCCGGGATGTCGGGACGAGTCGTCAGCCGGATCGTCGCGGTGGCCGCGGTGGCCATCGTGGTCGCCACGGGGATGCCGGCCGTGACCGCCGCGACCGACACCACGCCTCCGGTCCTGCACTCCGTCTCGCTCTCGAGGACGTCAGCCGTCCCCGGCGACACGGTCACCGCGACCATCGACGCCACTGACGACGTCGGGGTCGCCCGCAGCGAGGTGCGGCTCGTGGAGGGGACATCGAGACGCACCTCCTACGCCGCCGGCGAGAGCACGCCGCTCACCGCGGACTTCGTCGTCACGACCTCGTGGGCCAACGGCACCCACCAGGTCCACTCCCTGAGGATCGAGGATGCCGCAGGCAACTTCGCGGTCTACCTGCTCGACGGGCGGTACAGCAGCAGTCCGTCCTCCGCCACGACGACTCACGACGTCGACCTGACCGGACCCTCGGTGACGGTGTCCGGGGCCTCTGACCGCACCCCGCCCCAGCTCACGTCGTTCGCCCGCACGTCGATGGCCGCGAGTGCCGGCGAGCCGAGCACGTACTCCTACTCGGTCACCGATGTCCCAGGCGACCCCGAGACCGTCCAGGTGAACTGGCGCAGCCCCGTGTCGAACCGGTTCGCCCAGTCGGACCTCTCGGTGGCATCGGCAGGAACCGGCACGGTGACGGCCGTGCTACCTCATGCCGGCCCCTGGCTGCTGTCCAGCATCGAGGTCGGCGACGGCAAGGGTAACTACGCCGCCTATCAACCCACGGGGACGGTTCTGTTCGTCGGTGGCGGTCGCGCCACGCACGATCTGGACCTCTCTTCGCTGGGGCTCCAGGTGGCGCCCGCGAAGCAGCAGATCCGCGTGGTGCCGAGGCCCGGGCGGCTGACCCTCGTGCGGGTCGCCGGAGAGCGCTCCGACGACACGGTGCTGGCCGGTTACCGAGTGACCCTGCAGCCAGCAGGAGAGGTGCGCGAGGTGAGCATGGCGGCCCTGTCCACCGGCATCCTCGACCTGGCGGGGCTTCCCAACGGGGTGAACCAGACCGTGACCCTCGTGGCTCGCAGCCAGTGGGGAGACAGCCCGGCTGCGTCGGCGTCCGGTCGTCCGGTGCTGTCCGGGAACGTGACCGGCATCGCCGACGTCACGGGGGACGGGCGCTCGGACGTGGTGGCGCAGCGTCAGTACGGCGTTGCCCAGGACACGACGGTGATGGCCTATGCCGGCTCCGACGCAGGAGGTCTTCGGGGTCCGACGGCCCAGTTCGCCGCCGACCAGGGCGGCTGTGATGAGCTCGGCGCCACGTCGCTGTCCATCTACGGCGGCGGCCAGATCCTGTGCCAGCACGACGACCTCTGGGCCAAGTGGTTGTTCGGCGGCAACGTCATGCTGGGCTCTCGCGGGTGGCGGACGATGCGCTGGGTCGACGGCGGGTACACCCTCAACGCCGACAGCCACGCTGACGTCGTCGCGGTGAACCCCGAGGGAGAGCTGCTGCTGTATCCGATGACCTCGCGGGGCACCCTGCTGGCTGCGACCCGGATCGGCACCGGGTGGGGGTCGATGATCTCGGTGGTCTCGGCCGGTGACCTGAGTGGTGACCGGCGCAACGACATCGCGGCCGTCGATGCTTCGGGTCGGTTGTGGCTCTACCCGGGCAACGGCAGGGGCGGGGTCACGGCCCGTCGTCAGATCGGGTCGGGCTGGCAGCACATGGGGGCGTTGCTGCCGCTGCGCGATCTCTCGGGAGACGGCAAGGCCGACCTGGGCGGCATCACGATGGGCGGCGAGCTGCGCCTGTACCGCGGTACCGGCACCGGTGGGGTTCGTGCCGGCGTGGTCATCGGCACCGGCTGGCAGCGCTACCTCTGATCAGCTCAGCGGTTTTCCCGGGTGCACCGCGGGTATGTTCTGAACCAGCGTCCGCACCGGCAGGAGACCGATGATGTCCCGCTTCCTGTTCGCCACGGTGCCGGTGCCTGCGCACAGCCGCAACCCGCTACCGGTGGCCGCTCGGCTCGTCGAGCGTGGCCATGAGGTGCTGTGGTTCGCGAGTCGCCGCTTCCACGGCGCCATCGCCGCGGTGGGGGCGACGCCGCTGCCGTTCGTGGCCACCCGCGACTACGACGGCGAACGCCTGCTCGAGGAGTTCCCGGAGCTCGCGAGGCTGCGCGGACCACGCGCGATCGGCTGGGCGTACGCCGAGCTCTTCGTCGGGGAGGCCGCGCACCGGGTCGCCGACCTCGAGCCGGTGCTGGCCGCTCAGCGCGTCGACGCCGTGCTCACCGACGGGCTGAGCTACGGCGTCGGGCTGCTCGCGCAGGCCCGCGGCATCCCGGCTGCGACCTTCGGCGACGGCCCTCTGGCGCGGGCCCACGGCGAGACCCCCGCCTTCGGCCCGGGGCTGCTGCCGATGCGCGGTCCGCTCTCACGGCTGCGCAACCACGCCGTGCGCGAGGCGTCCCGGCGGTGGGTGTTCGCGCGGGCCCAGGAGCGGCACGACGCGGTGCGAGACGCGCTGGGACTGCCACCGGACGGCCGGGACGTGCTCGAGTCCGCGGTGTCGCCGATGCTGCACCTCCAGGCGTGCACGCCGTCGTTCGAGTACCCGGTGCCGGGGCTGCCGGCCACCGTGCACTGGGTCGGTGCCCTGCGGCCCGACCCGCCGGAGCAGTGGGCGCCGCCGAGCTGGTGGGGGGAGGTGTGCACCTCGGCCCGGCCCGTGGTGCACGTGACCCAGGGCAGCATCCGGCCGGACATGCGCGAGCTGGTGGTGCCCACCCTGCGAGCCCTGGCCGACGAGGACGTGCTCGTCGTGGCCACCACCGGCGGGGTCTCCGCCGAGCGGGTCGAGGCCCTGCTCGGTGCGCCGCTGCCGCGCAACGCCCGGATTGCCGACTTCGTGCCCTACGACCTGCTGCTCCCGCACGTCGACCTCTGCGTCACCAACGGCGGCTACACCGGCGTGACGACGGCCCTGCACCACGGGGTCCCGCTGGTGCAGGCCGGGTCGACCGAGGAGAAGGCCGAGATCGGGGCCCGCGTGCAGTGGACCGGCGTGGGGGTGCGGATCCGCTCGACCACGCCCGGTCCACGCCGGCTGCGGTCGGCGGTCCGGCGTGCCCTGCACGACCCGGGGCACCGGGAGGCTGCGCAGCGGGTGGGGGCCGAGATGCGCCGCCATGACGCGGCGGAGGAGTCCGCCGACCTCCTCGAGCGGCTCGCCGACACGGGCGATCCGGTGACCGAACCCGTGCGGCCGGCCCACGCGCGCTGAGCCGGCCGGGGGCGCGCTTGCCCCATGGGTTACCCGCAAGTAGGTTCAGGGGAACGCCCGGGCCGTCGTGGCCGGGGCTCGACAGCGGAGTCGGCATGCACCTGCACCCCGAGACCATCGAGAACCTCTCGCCCATCGAGTTCGTCACCCTCGTCAAGGGGATGTCGGACCAGGAGATCCGCGACGACCTCGGCGGGGAGCACCGGCTCGAGACGCTGCACGCGATCTTCGCGCGCTTCCCCCACCAGTTCCGGCCCGACAAGGCCGGTGACCGCACCGCGCGGATCGACTTCCGCATCACCGGTGGCCCCGACGACTCCAGCGACACCTGGGCGGTCATCGTCGACCGGGGAACATGCACCGTGGAGCACGGGGCCAGCGAGAACGCCGACCTGTCGCTCATGCTCGGCCCGGCGGAGTTCCTCAAGCTGATCACCGGCACCGGCAACCCGGCGATGATGTTCATGATGGGCAAGATCAAGGCCCGCGGTGACATCGGTCTGGCCAGCGGCCTCTCGAACTGGTTCGAGACCCCCAAGTCCTGACCCGGCATCCGGCTTGACCCTCACCCGACGTGAGGCGGCACGGTGGTGACATGACCGCGACGAGCCAACACACTGCACGGGTGGAGCTCACCGTCGGCCAGGTGGCGCAGTCCTTCGGTGTCACGGTGCGCACGTTGCACCACTACGACGCCGAGGGCCTCGTCGTGCCGAGTGCGCGCACCCACGCCGGGTACCGCCTCTACACCGATGCCGACCTGGCCCGGCTCGCCACCGTCGTCACCTACCGGCGGCTCGGCCTGTCCCTCTCCGAGGTGCGTGCCCTGCTCGACGGTGAGGGGACGCCGGAGCAGCACCTGCGCCGTCAGCGCGACGCGGTCGTGTCCCGGCTGGGCGAGCTCGAGCAGCTCGTCCGCGCCATCGACCGAGCACTGGAGGCAGAGATGGAACAGCGACCCGCCACGACCGACGAGCTCAAGGAGCTGTTCGGCGAGGGCTTCGACGAGGAGTACCGGGCCGAGGCGCAGGAGCGCTGGGGCGAGACCGGGGCCTGGACGCAGTCGGCGTCGCGCACCACGCGCTACACCACGGCCGACTGGGCGCAGATCAAGGCTGAGGGGGATGCCGTCAACGACGCCCTCGTCGCGGCGCTGCGGTCAGGGGCTCCCGCCTCGTCGACCGAGGCGATGGACGCTGCCGAGGCGCACCGCGCGCACATCGAGCGGTGGTTCTACGACCTCGACCACGGCTTCCACCGGGGGCTGGCCGACATGTACCTCGCCGACCCTCGGTTCACGAGGACCTACGAGGACCTGGTGCCCGGGCTCGCGCAGTACGTGCACGATGCCGTCCACGCGAACGCCGACCGAAACCAGCAGGCCTGACCCTCCCACCGGCGTGCGTCCGGGGGGAGGTACTAGGACCAAGGGCCGATGGCGGCTGTCCATCCGCGGGACCCATGGTGTGTCTGCACGAGCCGGACCATCCGGCCGACCCGGACCACGGAGGACACCATGAACAGCACCCGCCGCACCCTCGCCGCGATCGCCCTCACCGGCGCACTCGTCGCCACCGCTGCCCCCGCGGCGCTGGCCAAGGGCCCCGAGGTCCGCAAGTCCGGCGCGTGCAGCAAGGGCGCCACCTGGAAGCTCAAGGCCAAGACGGACGACGGCCGCCTCGAGGTCGAGTTCGAGGTCGACTCCAACCGGGTCGGCCAGAGCTGGTCGGTGCGGATGAAGGACAACGGCGTGCTCGTCTACACGGGCACCCGGAAGACGGTCGCCCCCAGCGGGTCGTTCGAGGTCGAGCGCCGGATCACCAACCGGGCCGGCAAGGACACCATCACCGCGTACGCCAGGCACGCGGCATCGGGTCAGACCTGCTACGCCCGCATCGTCTTCCCCGCCTGACCTGTTCTGCCACACTTCCCCCGAAAGGACACCACCATGCGCCGCCTCCTGATCATCCTCGCCGCCGCGGTCGCCGTGACCGTCCCGGCCGTCGTCGGCCTGTTCGGCAACGCCTCCTTCGCCGAGCGACTGCCGTTGAAGTCGCCGGCGGGCGCGTCGTCCACCCCCAGCCCCACCGGGTCGAGCGACGACGAGCCCACCTCGACCCCCTCACCCACCTCCAGCGTCGACGACCACGGCGGAGACCGCCCGGACGGCGTCTCCGACGACGAGCCCGGTGACGACAACGGCGGCGACCGCCCGCGCTCCGGCGACGACGACTCGTCCGGCCACGGCTCCGGCGACAGCGACGGCGACTCGTCCGGCCACGGCTCGGACGACAGCAGCGACGACGACTCGTCCGGCCGGGGCTCGGACGACAGCAGCGACGACGACCACGGCGGCGACTCGGACGACGACGAGAGCGGTGACGACTCGGGTGGCCACGGATCCGACGACTGACCCGGCCACCCCGGAGGGGTCCCCGACCGCCCCTGCGGCGGTCGGGGACGTCTCCGTGCTCGCCGACGAGCTGCTCGGGCGCGACCAGCCGGAGGTGAGCGGGCCCGCCGCCCCGCGCTGGGTGACGGTGGGCGACCCCGGCGGGCCGGGCAGCGCCGAGCCGGTGCTCAGCCCGCGCCGGGTGCTCGTCCTGCTCGCCCTGGGCGTCGTCGCCGCCCTGCTCGTCGTGGGGGTGCTGGGCACCCTCGCCGCCCGCCAGCTCGCCGAGCGCGAGGCCGTCAACGACGCGGCGACGATGGCCGGGGTGCTGGCCGAGGCGGTCGTCGAGCCCGCGATCACCGACGGCCTGATGGCGGCGGACCCGGCCGCCATCGCGGCCTTCGACGAGGTGGCCCGCGAGCACCTGCTCAGCGACTCGATCGTGCGGGTCAAGCTGTGGAGCGCCGACGGGCGCGTCCTCTACGCCGACGAGGGCCAGCTCATCGGGCGCACCTTCGCGCTGAGCGCCGACCAGCGCGACGCCCTGGCTCAGCCCGCCACCCTCGCGGAGGTCTCCGAGCTCGACGAGTCCGAGAACGCCTTCGAGAGTGCCGACCGGCTGGTGGAGGTCTACCGCCCGGTCTGGGCGCCCGACGGCCAGACCGCCCTGTTCGAGATCTACGCCTCCTACGACCCGGTGGGTGCGCGCACCACCCAGCTGTGGCGGGGCTTCGCCGGGGTCACCGCGAGCAGTCTGGTCCTCCTGGTCGTCATGGTGGCGCCGATCGTGTGGCATCTCGTGCGCCGCCTGCGCCGCGCCGAGGAGCAGCAGATCGAGCTGCTCCAGCGGGCCGTCGACGCGTCGGCCGACGAGCGCCGTCGGATCGCCGCGAGCCTGCACGACGGGCCGGTCCAGGAGCTCGCGGCCACGTCGTTCACGGTGGCCGGCGCCTCGGCCACCGCGGGCGCGCACGGCCAGCGCGCCCTGGCCAAGGACCTCGACGCGGCCGCGGCCGCCGTGCGCTCGAGCATCCGCTCGCTGCGCACCCTCCTCGTCGACATCTACCCGGCCAGCCTGGCGCGCTCCGGCATCGTCGCAGCCCTGCACGACCTCGCCCAGACCACCCGCCGCGACGTCCTCGTCGTGCACGTCGACACGTCCGACGAGGACGACCTCGCCATGACCACCGACGCGCAACGCCTCGTGCACCGCGTCGCCCAGGAGTGCCTGCGCAACGCCGCGAAGCACGCCGGGCCGGCGACGGTGACCGTGTCGCTGCACCGCGACGGCCCCGGAACCGTCACGCTCGACATCGTGGACGACGGGGCGGGGTTCGACGTGCAGCAGGTGCGCGCTGCGCCGCGCGAGGGCCACCTCGGCCTGCAGCTGCTCGCGGATGCCGCGTCGGTGCCCGGCGCGCTGCTGCAGGTGTCGAGCGCCCCCGGTAGGGGCACGCACTGGCGGCTCGTGCTCGACGGCGAGCTCGGGTCCGCGTCGTGATCCGGGTGCTGCTCGTCGACGACCACC
>DASQEZ010000298.1:0-1591 GCA_035633415.1 Ornithinibacter sp.
GCGCTCGCCTCCCCGCCGCGCCGTCGGCGGGACGGTCGGGTGCTGGCCAAGCGGGAGCGACCGTCGCGGCGCGCCCTGGACGGCGAGACGGTGCGCGGCCTCGTCGTCGAAGCCGACGACCTGGGCACCGGCCTGCCGCGCCTGGTGTCGGTCGACGCCGTGCCACTCCACGACAGCGTGACGGACGAGCCCGACCGGGCCCTGCTCGTGCTGCGCGACGTGACCGACGAGAACCGACGCCTCGACGACGTCGAGGCAGCGCACGCCCGCACCGAGCGGCTCATCGCCGACGCCCCGCACGGGGTCGCGGTGCTCGACATGCGCGGCCGCGTCCTGCAGGTCAACTCCTCGCTCGCCGCCATCACCGGGCGCACGGTCGAGTCGCTCGTGGGGCGCAGCTTCGACGACCTCGCCCCCGACAACCGCGACGAGATCGCCGAGCACCTGCACCGGGCGGTGGCGCTGCCCGGCTCCCGGGTGGTGGGGGAGTGGACCGTGCCCGGACCGGGCCGCGTGGAGGTGCACGTCGCCCTGACCAGCCGGGTCATCTCGGCACAGGACGGCGAGGACGAGGTCATCCTGGTCAACGTCGTCGACCTCTCCGAGCGTCGACGTTACGAGCAGCGACTGGCCCACCTCGCCGACCACGACACCCTGACCGGGCTGCCCAACCGGCGTCGGTTCGACGCGGCCCTGGCCGAACACCTCGACCTGTGCGCCCGTTCCGGCCCGCGCGGGGCCCTCCTGCTGCTCGACCTCGACCACTTCAAGGAGGTCAACGACACCCGGGGCCACGACGCGGGCGACGACCTCATCGTGTCGACGGCGGCCGTGCTGCGCGGCTCGTTGCGCGAGAAGGACCTCGTCGCCCGGCTCGGCGGTGACGAGTTCGCCATCCTCCTGCCCGACGCCGACCGCGAGGGCGCGGTGACGGTCGCCGAAGCCGTGGTCGAACGGGTGCGCACCAACAGCCGCACGCTCGAGGGCGTGAACCGTCGGGTCACGGCCAGCATCGGCGTGGTCACGTTCGCCGGGGCCACCGAGCGCGCCGAGGACGTGCTCGCCCTGGCCGACATGCTGATGTACGACGCCAAGGACGCCGGTCGGGACCGGTTCACCGTGCTCGACGACAGCACCTCGGTGCAGCCGCGCTCGGGTGCGCGGATGGAGTGGAAGGCGCGGATCGAGGCCGCCCTCGAGAACGACGACTTCGAGCTGTACCTGCAGCCCCTGCTCCACCTCGACAGCGGCCGGGTCACCAGCGCCGAGGCGCTGATCCGCCTCGTCGACCGCGAGGTGCCGGTGTCACCCGGTGCCTTCATCGGGGTCGCCGAGCGGGCCGGCCTCGCGCCCGCCGTCGACGACTGGGTCATCCGGCACGGCGTGGCGCTGCTCGGCCGGCTCCTCGAGGTCGACCCCGCGATGCGGCTGGCCGTCAACCTGTCGGCGCACTCGATCGGCGACCCGGCCATCGCGCTGACCCTCGAGCGCTCCCTGCGCGAACGAGGCGTCGACCCGAGCCGCTTGACGGTCGAGGTGACCGAGACGGCCGCGGTCGCCGACGTGGAGGCCGCCCGCACCTTCGCCGAGA
>DASQEZ010000299.1:0-18284 GCA_035633415.1 Ornithinibacter sp.
ATCCGGGGCGTACGCGCCGCACAGGCCGGGGCTACCGCGAAGTCAGGAGCACTTCGCGAAGTCAGGGCCGTACTCGCCCCTGACTCGGCGAGAACCTCCTGAACCGGCGGAGTGCTCCTGACTTCGCCGACCCACCTCGGGCGTCAGGGGGTGCGGCGACGCAGGGTGAGGCTGCCCAGGGCCAGCGAGAGCACGATCCACAGCGCGATGATCGCGAGGCTCGGCCAGACCTCGCCCACGGGGTCGCTGAGCACGGTGACGTCCTTCATGGCGTCGACGGCGTAGGAGAGCGGCAGCACGTCCGAGACGGCCTCGAGCACCGGGGGCAGCAGCTCGCGGGGCACCAGCAGCCCGCACAGCAGGAACTGGGGGAGGATGAAGGCCGGCATGAACTGCACCGCCTGGAACTCGGTGCGCGCGAAGCCGCTCGCCAGCAGCCCGAGCGCCGTGCCGAGCACCGCGTCGAACAGCGCGATGACCACGAGGAGCCACAACGGCCCGGCGATGTCGAGGCCGCACACCCAGACCGCGAACCCGGTGGCC
The DNA here is from genome assembly GCA_035633415.1 of Ornithinibacter sp. Taxonomy (GTDB): domain Bacteria; phylum Actinomycetota; class Actinomycetes; order Actinomycetales; family Dermatophilaceae; genus Fodinibacter. The sequence goes on from DASQEZ010000299.1 coordinate 544, forward strand.
ACGATCGCCTGCACCATGGCCATGGCACCGAACGCCAGGGCGTAGCCGACCATCAGGTCGCCCTTGCCCAACGGTGTCGTCAGCAGCCGCTCGAGCGTCCCCCCGGTGCGCTCGCGCAGGGTCGTCACGCTCGTGACGATGAACATCACGACGAACGGGAACACCCCGAGCAGGGCCGGCCCGATCCGGTTGAAGACGTCGCCCGGCAGGTCGGCGTAGATCCACGCGAGCAGACCGAGCAGCACACACGGCACGACGATCATCAGCGCGACGGTGCGGTGGTCGGCCCGCAGCTGGCGCAGGATGCGCCCCGCCGTCGTCAGGGTGATCCTCGCGTTCATGCCGCCGCACCTCCGTCGGGCCTCTCCGCCGCGTCGGCGGCGTCGATGAGCGCGAGGAAGGCCTGCTCGGCATCCGCCGTGCCGGTGCGCTCGAGCAGCTCGGCCAGGGTCGAGTCGCTCAGGATCACGCCCTCGCGCAGCAGGAGCAGCCGGTCGCAGCGAGAGGCCTCGTCCATGACGTGGCTCGACACGAAGACGGTGCACCCCTGCGCGGCCAGGCGGCGGAAGAGGTCCCACAGGTCGCGCCGCAGCACCGGGTCCAGGCCCACCGTGGGCTCGTCGAGCACGAGCACCTCCGGGTCGCCCACCAGGGTGCACGCCAGGCTCGCGCGCGACTGCTGGCCGCCGGAGAGGTTCTCCACCTTCACCCCGGCGTGGTCGGTGAGGTCGACGGCGGCGATGGCCCGGTCGACGGCATCCGCCCCGACGCCCATGATGCGGCCGAGGTAGCCGACGTTGTCGCGCACCGACAGGTCCCCGTAGACGCTCGGCGCCTGGGTGAGGTAGCCCACCCGGTGCCGCAGGCTCGGCGACCCGGCCTCCTCGCCGAGCACGGTCACCGTGCCGCCGGCGACCACCTGCACCCCGACGACCGCACGCATCAGGGTCGACTTGCCACCCCCGCTCGGCCCGAGCAGCCCGACGACCTCGCCGCGCGGCACGCGCACCGACAGGCCCGGCAGCACCTCGCGCCCACCACGCAGGACCCGGAGGTTCTCGACGACGACGGCGTCGCCACCCGTGTTATTCGCCATGTGATGAAATATGCCACCGCGGCCCTCCGGCCGCAAGACCCCGCAGCGTCACCGGGCGGCGATACCGTGCCGGCATGTCCTTCCAGGCCTATCTCGATGCGATCGAGACCAGAACCGGCAAGACGCCGCAGACGCTGGTCGACGAGGCCCACGCCAGGGGCTTCGGCGCGGACAGCAAGGCCGGCGACATCGTCGCCTGGCTGGCCGACGACTACGGCCTCGGCCGCGGCCACGCCATGGCGTTGGTGCACGTCGTCAAGAACGGCGCGGGCATCAGTGACAAGCACGTCGGCAGCACGGGCAGCCACCGCGACGACTCCGACGTGCTCCGCCTCGACGGCCTCGCCCACCGCGACGAACCGGCCCCCTGACCGTCGGGGCTTCCGCCTCGAGTGCGGACGTGGTTGCCGGAGCAGCCGTTTCCGCACTCAGGCCGAGGTGGCCAGGTTCAGGCGCGCGAAGGCCAGCGCCTCGGCGAGGTCGAGCTCGCGCTGGGCCTCCCCCGCGCGGCGGGTCGCGACCTCGACGACCACGTGGCCGGCATACCCGCCACGCGCGAGCGTCTCGAGCACCTCGGCGCAGGGCTGGGTTCCACGCCCGGGCACGAGGTGCTCGTCACGTGCCGAACCCACGCCGTCGGCGAGGTGGAGGTGCTTCAACCGGGGGCCGAGCTGCCGCACCATCTCCATCGCGTCGGAACCCGAGGTCGACGTGTGCGAGAGGTCGAGCGTCACGTGGTCGTACGGCTGGGGCACCGGGTCCCAGTGCGGCAGGTAGGCCTCGAGCTCGCGAGAGCGCGGCCCCCGCCACGGGAACATGTTCTCGACGGCGAGCCGGACCCGGCCGTCGCCCTCCCGCGACGCGACGCCGCCGACGAAGTCGCGGGCGTACTCGCGCTGCCAGCGGAACGGCGGGTGCAGCACCACCGTGTCGGCGCCGACCTCGTCGGCCAGCGTCATCGAGCGGTCGACCTTCTCCCAGGGGTCGGTGCCCCAGACCCGCTGCGTGACCAGCAGCGTGGGCGCGTGCACCGACAGCACGGGGATGCCGTGCAGCTCGGAGAGCGTGCGCAGCGCGCCCGCCTCGCGGGTGAGCGGGTCGGTCCAGACCATGACCTCGACACCGTCGTAGCCCAGTCGGGCGGCGAGCGCGAACGCGGCGGCGACGCCCTCGGGGTAGACCGAGGCCGTCGACAGGCCGACCAGGGCCCGGGGCACGTCGACCGGCCGCCCCTCACCGGTCGCCCCGGATGCGCGTCTGGGCACGGCTCAGCTCATCCTGTCCAGGTGCCGCAGGATGATGCCCTCGCGCAGTGCCCACGGGCAGATCTCCAGGCGGTCCAGGCCCAGCAGGTCCATGGTCGCCTCGGCCACGACGGCTCCGGCGAGCAGCTGACGCGACCGAGACCCCGACACCCCCGGTAGGGCGGCCCGCTGGGCGGCGGTCATCGCCGCGATCTCGGGCAGGCGGGCGGCGAGCGTCTCGCGCTCGAGGACGCGGGCGGCGTACATCCCCTCGTTGCTGGGGGCGGCGCCGCAGATCCGGGCGAGCGAACGCATCGTCTTGGAGGTGCCGACGGCGTGGTCGGGGGTGCCGGCCTTGGCGAGGGGCCTCAGCTGGGCGGCGATCGACGCGCGCACCTGCTTGCGCGCCTCGCGCACGACCTCCTTCGGCGGTGGGTCGCCGCCGAGCAGGTCGCGAGTGACCCGTCCGGCACCGAGGGGCAGCGACACCGCGACGTCGGGGTCCTCGTCCATGCCCTGGGCGAGCTCGAGCGAGCCCCCGCCGATGTCGGCGACGAGCAGGGTGCCGGCCGACCAGCCGAACCAGCGCCGCGCCGCCAGGAAGGTCAGCCGTGCCTCCTCCTCGCCACTGAGCACGTCGAGCGCGACACCGGTGCGCTCGACGACGGTCGCCAGCACGACGTCGCCGTTCGGGGCCTCGCGGATGGCGCTGGTGACGAAGCCGCTCAGGTCCTCGACCCCCTGGTCCTCCGCGACCTCGACGCACTCCTGGACGAAGTCGGCGAGCCGGTCGCGGCCCGCGTCGGCGATGAGGCCGCCGTCGGTCACGTGCTCGGACAGCCGCAGGTCGATCTTGTGCTTGGAGGCGGGCAGCGGTTGGGCGCCCGGGTGCGCGTCGACGACGAGGAGGTGGACCGTGTTCGATCCCACGTCGATGACCCCGAGGCGCATGCGCCCAACGTAGTGGCTGCCCGGGTCCGCCCCTAGGGTGGGGCGCGTGCCCGAGACACCCCTGGACATCGCCCGCACGTGGGCCGAGATGCCCGACCCCGCCAACCCCGGCCAGCGCTTCCGGCTCGACCTCACCTGGCTGACGTCGAGCTGGACGTGCATCTTCGGGTCGGGGTGCAAGGGCATCTACGCCGACCGTCCCGACGACGGCTGCTGCACCCTGGGCGCGCACTTCACCGACGACGACGACGTGCAGCGCGTCCAGGCCCTGGTGGTCGAGCTCGGTGAGGACGAGTGGCAGATGCACCCCGGTCGCGGCCGGCTGGGCGACAAGGACCCGTCCCGGCTCAAGGCGTGGACCGAGATGGAGGACGACGCCCGCAAGACCAAGGTGGTCGACGGCGCCTGCATCTTCCTCAACCGTCCCGGCTTCCCCGCAGGAGCCGGATGCGCCCTGCACCAGCACGCGGTCCTCACCGGCCTCCCGCCCCACGAGGCCAAGCCCGACGTCTGCTGGCAGCTGCCGACCCGCCGGTCGTACCGAACCGTCGAACGCCCGGACGACACCTCCTACCTCGAGGTGACGATCGCCGAGTACGACCGCCGCGGCTGGGGGCCCGGGGGCCACGACCTCGACTGGTACTGCTCCTCGAACACCGAGGCACACGTGGGCGCCGAGCCCGTCTACCGCAGCAACCGCGCCGAGCTCACCGCACTGATGGGCGAGGAGGGGTACGCCGAGCTCGTGCTCCGCTGCGAGGCCCACCTCGACACCGTCAAGCGCGCCCGCTCGGCCGGTGCCCGTCAGCTCATCCCGCTGCTCGTGCACCCGGCCACGGTCGAGGCGGGCACGGTCGGTGGCCGTCGCACCCGGGTGCCGCGCAAGCCGGCGGCGACCCCGGTTCCGGGGGCCAACGAGCCGGCCCACCCGCTGCCGCCGGCGAAGGGTTCCCGGGCGGCCAGGACGTCGGCGAAGAAGGGCTCGTCGTCAGCCCCGGTGAAGCCGGCGAAGAACCCCGCCAAGGCGTCGAAGCCGCGCCGCTCGTCGTGATCCGCAGCCCGAACATCTGGGACACGCCGGACGTCTACGAGGTGGAGAACCTCGCGTCCGACCGGGCCGGGGTCATCGACACCACGATCGACGCGCTGCACTCGCTGCGTGGCGCCGACCTCGTCGACATCGGTTGCGGCACAGGCTTCCACCTCCCGCGGCTCGCCGAGCGCGGAGCGCGGGTCATCGGCATCGAACCGCACCTGCCACTGGTCGCCCGCGCGCGGGCACGGCTCTCGGACGCCGGCACCCGCACGGCATCCGTGCTCGCCGGCGACGCCGAGGCGCTGCCGCTGTCCGACGACTCCACCGACGTCGCGCACGCCCGCTGGGCCTACTTCTTCGGCGCCGGGTGCGAGCCGGGGCTGGCCGAGGTCGCGCGCGTGCTCCGGCCGGGTGGCATCGCCGTCGTGGTCGACAACGACGTCACCCGGTCGACGTTCGGTTCGTGGTTTCGCCGGTCGTATCCGGCCTACGATCCCGTTGCCGTGCAACGGTTCTGGGACCGCCAGGGCTTCGCCACCGAGCTGTTGACGATCAGCTGGACCTTCGACCGCCGGGAACACCTCGAGGCCGTCACGCGCATCGAGCTGCCACCCGGGCCCGCGGACGACGTGCTCTCGACGCACCAGGGGCTCACGGTCGACTACGCGGTCGCCCTGCGCTGGAGGCGGTTCTGACCCACCAGCCCCTGTGAGCACGGTCCCACTGCGCCAGGTCGCCACCCGGGGGATGCGACCATGGACCCTGCAGGCAGACCGGCAGCGGGAGGCAGACCGTGGGCACGAGGACGGGCGTCGATACCGTCACGTCGCTCACCCTTCCCGTCAGCGGGATGACGTGCGCCTCCTGCGAGACCCGGGTCACCAAGGCGCTCAGGGCCGTCCCCGGCGTGCGCTCGGTGCACGTGTCCGCCGCACGGGGTACTGCGACGGTCGGTGGCGATGCGCCGCTCGACCGCGACCGGCTGGCCACCGCCATCCGGTCCGCGGGCTACGAACCGGCCGCCGCACCGTGGCTGAGCCGCGACCGGTCGCTGTGGGCCACGGTGCTCGTGGCCGCCGCCGTCGTCGGTGCCCTTGCGCTGGGGATCGCCCTCGTCGGGCCCGCCGACCTCACCTCGGGGTTGTCCGACCCCGGCCGCGGTGGCCTGCTGCTCGTTCTCGTGCTCGGCCTCACGGCGGGCATCTCCACCTGCATGGCCCTGGTCGGCGGCCTCGTGCTCGGCTTCTCCGCCTCGCACGCGTCCACCCTGGCCGTGCGTGGCGTGACGGCGCCGCCGCTGCTGGCCAGGATGCGCCCCCAGCTCGCCTTCAACGCGGGCCGCATCGTCGGCTTCGCCGTCCTCGGTGCCCTGCTCGGCGCCCTCGGGTCCACGATGAGCCTGCCCACCCGGGTGACCGCCGTGCTCGTCCTGGCGGTCGCCGTGGTGATGTTCCTGCTCGGCATCCGGCTCACGGGTGTCTCGCCGCGGGTGGCCGCCTGGTCACCGAGGCTGCCGGCCGCCCTGTCGCGGGCACTCGGCATCGGCACCGCCTCGAGCGCCCGCTACAGCCACTGGCGAACCGCCCTGGCCGGCGCGGCCACGTTCCTCCTGCCGTGCGGCTTCACCCAGGCCGTGCAGGTCTACGCCCTCTCGACCGCGTCACCGGTCGCAGCGAGCGCCATCATGGCGACCTTCGCGGTGGGCACGACCCCCGGGTTGCTCGCCCTGGGCTCGGTGCCCGAGATCGGCGCCGGGCGGCGGCAGGTCGCCGTGCTGCAGGTCGTCGGCGTGGTGGTGCTCGCGTTCGCCCTGCTCAACGTCTCCAGCGGCCTGAACCTCCTGGGCCTGTCGGGTGGCGCGGCGGCAGCAGGCGGCGTGCGCACGGCATCCTCGAACGTCACCGTCACCGACGGCGCCCAGACGGTTCGGATGACCCAGACGCCCCGTGGCTACGAGCCGGCCGACACCGTGCTCTACGCCGGCATGCCCACGACGTGGGTCATCGAGGGCACGTCGCAGTTCGACTGCAGCGCCTTCATCCGGGTGCCCGAGCTCGGCCTGGAGGTCGACCTGGCCCAGGGTCCGAACACCGTCGAGCTGCCGGCGCTGGATGCCGGCACGGTGCCCTTCACCTGCGTGATGGGCATGTACTCCGGCACCCTGTTCGTCGTCGAGCCACCGACCGCGCTCGGCCACCGGGACGCCAGTCGCTGAGCCGGCGTCGCGGTCAGGTCGTCGAGGCCGCGTAGATGGCCGCGATCGAGGCGTCGAGCGCCGCGTCGAAGTCCTCGTCCGCCATCCCCGCGGACAGCCCCTCGGTGAGGGCCCGCGAGAAGCTCGCGATCACCCCGGGGTTGCGCGTCAGCCGCTCGGCGGCCTCCTCGCGCGGGTAGCCACCGGACAAGGCGGCGACGCGCAGCACCCGGGGGTGCTCGAGCAGCGCACGGTGCGCCCCGTCGTGCTCGGGCAGGGTCAGCTTGAGCATGACGTCCTGGCCCTCGTCGAGGCCGTCGAGCTGGCTCAGGAGCATGCCCTCCAGCAACGCCTCGGCCGCCGCCTTCTGCGGGCTGTGGATGTCGACCTCCGGCTCGATGATCGGCACGAGGCCGGCGGCGAGGATGCGACGCGCGACGTGGAACTGCTGGGCGACGACGGCGTCCACCCCCGCCGGGTCGGCCAGGAGCACCACCGAGCGCATCTTGGTGCCGAAGACGCCGTGCGCCTTCGCCCGCTCCAGGAGTCCGTCGAGGTTCGGCATCGGCGTCATCGTCCTCACGCCGTGCGCCTCCGTCGCGAGGCCCTGGTCGACCTTGACGAAGGGCACGATGTGCTTGCGCGTCCACAGGTACTCGGCCGAGCCGAGCCCGTCGACCTGCCGGTCCATGGTCTGCTCGAACAGGATGGCGGCCAGGATGCGGTCACCGGTGAAGGCGGCGCTGGTCATGATCCGCGAGCGCATCTCGTGGATGAGGTCGAACATCCCGGCCTCGTCGGTGTATGCGGACTTCGGGATGCCGTAGCGCTCGAGCGCGGTCGGCGTGCTCCCGCCGCTCTGGTCCAGCGCGGCGATGAAGCCCTGTCCGGTCCTGATCCTGCTGAGCATGTCCGGGTTCACGGCGTGTCCTCTCCGGTGACGCCGCGCCGCGGTCGCGGTGGTGGGCCACCTGCGTCCTCGCCCCCAGCCTCTCCCTCATCCCGGGGACGCGCAAGGACCTGCGTCACTTCCGGCGGCCCCTGGCCTGCCGAACGTCCCGATCGGCGTGCGGGCAGCAGCCCCCTGCGGCTGCTGCCTGCCTCACCCTCGGGGCCCTGCAACCCCGGTGGTGGTGGTGGTGACGGTGTGGAGCTCGGTGGACCACACGCCCCCTGCGCGAGCCTGGTCCGTGGTGCGTACGCAGCAGCCCCCAGCGGCTGCTGCCTGCGCTGCGTCCATGTGGAGCACTGTGCCGGGCCTCGGGTGCCATCCCGGGAGCGGAACGGGTGCAGAACGGGAGCAGGTTCCGGCCACGCGCACCTGGCGCTCAGTGGGCCTCGGGGTCGAGGTCGAGGGCGACGTCCAGGATCGGGGACGAGTGGGTGAGCGCGCCCACCGAGAGGTAGTCCACGCCGGTCGCGGCGTAGGCCGCCGCCACCTCGAGGGTCAGCCCTCCGGTCGCCTCGATCTCCACCGACTCCCCCGTGGTGCGCACGGCATCAACGGTCGCGCGCAGGAGGTCGGTGGACATGTTGTCGCACAGCAGGAAACGCGCTCCGGCGGTCACCGACTCCAGGGCTTCGGCCGTGGTCGTCACCTCGACCTGGATGTCGACCTCGGGGAACGCGCGCCGCACCGCGTCGAACGCCGCCGTGAGCCCACCCGCCGCCAGCTTGTGGTTGTCCTTGATCATCGCGACGTCGAACAGGCCCATCCGCTTGTTGGTGCCCCCGCCGCAGCGCACCGCGTACTTCTCCAGCGCCCGCAGGCCCGGAGTCGTCTTGCGCGTGTCGAGCACCATCGCCCCCGACCCGGCGAGCTCGTCGGCCCAGCGCCGGGTGTGGGTGGCGACCCCGGAGGTGCGCGACAGCACGTTGAGGACGGTCCGCTCGGCGACGAGCGTGGTGCGGGTCGACCCGCGCAGGGTCGCGAGGTGGTCGCCGCGCCCGACCCGGGCGCCGTCGTCCACCAACACCTCGACGCGCACCACGCCGCTGCCCAGCCGGGCCGCCACGGCATCCAGCACGAGGGCGACGACGGGCAGGCCGGCGACGACACCGTCGGCCCGGGCCACGAGGTGCGACACCGACACCTGGGATGCCGGGATGGTCGCCATCGTGGTGACGTCGGTGCCGGTCGCGAGGTCCTCGTCGAGGGCGCGATCGACGAGCGGCAGGGCGTCGGCGGTCGGGAAGCCGTGGTCGGTCATGCGGGATCCTCCACCGGCCGCTCGGAGACGACGAGCGTCCCGCCGGCCGACCGGGTCGTCGTGAGGTGGGTGAGCCACCGGGTGTCGTCACGCCCGGGGAAGTCGGAGCGCACGTGCCCCCCGCGGGTCTCCTCCCGCAGGTGCGCCACGAGCGAGAGGGCCTGCCCGAGGTGCAGCAGGTTCGTGGTCTCCCACGTGGCCGGCCCCGGTTCGGCGGTGCTCGGGGGCAGCGCGGCCAGGGACGAGAGCGCCTCGAGCGTCCCGGCGGTCGAGGTACCGGAGCGCACCGGGCCCGACCCGTGCGTCATCGCGCGCTGCACCTCGAGGCGGTGGGAGGCGTCGAGCACGGCCGCGTCGCCGGCATCCGCCGCCGGCTCGCACCGCGCCAGCTCGCCCGCGGCCAGCCGCGCCGTCACGTCGTCGGCGATCCGGTTGGCGAAGACGAGCCCCTCGAGCAGCGAGTTCGACGCGAGCCGGTTGGCCCCGTGGACGCCGGTGCACGAGCACTCCCCGCAGGCGTAGAGGCCGTCGACGGACGTCCGGCCGAGCAGGTCGGTCTCGACCCCGCCCGAGGCGTAGTGCTGGGCCGGGGCGACCGGCAACAGCTCGGTGGCCGGGTCGAACCCGAGCTCGCGGCACCGCGCGACGATCGACGGGAAGCGCTGCTCGAGGAAGTCCGCCCCCAGGTGCCGGGCGTCGAGCCAGACGTGGTCGACCCGCTGGTCGAGCATGACGTCGAGGATCGCCCGGGCCACGACGTCACGCGGCGCGAGGTCGGCGAGCTCGTGCCGGCCGGCCATGATCCGCGCTCCGGCGCCGTCGACGAGGAAGGCGCCCTCGCCGCGCACGGCCTCGGAGATGAGCGGCTGCTGGCCGGTGGAGCCCTCCCCGAGGAAGAGCACGGTCGGGTGGAACTGCACGAACTCCAGGTCGGCGACCCGGGCGCCGGCCCGCAGGGCGGCCGCCATCCCGTCACCGGTCGCCACCGGAGGGTTCGTGGTCGAGGTGTAGATCTGCCCCAGGCCCCCGGTCGCGAGCACGACCGCCCGGCCGTAGGCCGCTCCGACGCCGTCGACCTGTCCCTCACCGATGACGTGCAGCGTCACCCCGCACACCGCGCCGTCGTCGGCGGTGAGCAGGTCGACGACGAGGGCGTGCTCGACGACCTCGATGCCGGGGTCGTCGACGACGCGGTGCAGCGCGGCGATGAGTGCGCGCGAGATCTCGGCACCGGTGGCGTCACCGCCCGCGTGGGCGATCCGGTCGCGGTGGTGGCCGCCCTCGCGGGTCAGCTTGATCTCGCCGACGGCGTCGCGGTCGAACTCGGCCCCGAGGGCGACGAGCTCGCGCACCCGGTCGGGGCCCTCGGTGACCAGGATGCGCACCGCCTCGGGGTCGCACAGGCCGACGCCCGCGACGAGGGTGTCGTCGAGGTGCTCCTGCGGGGTGTCCTCGGGGTCGAGCGCTGCGGCGATGCCGCCCTGCGCCCACTGGGTCGAGCCCGCCGACAACACGGTCTTGGTCACGAGCAGCACCCGCTCGACCCGTTCGCGCAGCCGTAGCGCGCAGGTGAGCCCGGCGATGCCGGAGCCCACGACGACGACGTCGGCGCTGGTCGTCCACCCGGGCGCGGGCGCGCTGAGCCGCCGGGGCAGCGTGACGGCCGGAACCGGCATCCCAGGCCCTCAGACCTCGGCCCGGGCGTGCGACACGTCGGAGAACACGTCGAGCGCACCCCCGCCGGGGCCCACGAGCAGCGGCGTGTTGTCGATCAGCCGGGTCGTGCCGACGCGCGCCGCCACGGCGAGCAGGGCCTCGCCGCGGTACCACTCGGGCACGTCGGCCAGTGTCTGGGGGTGCACGAGCACCAGGTAGTCGACCAGGGCCAGCGGCTCCTCCACGAGCACCTCGCGGGCCGCCCGGCGGATGGCCGACGGGCCGTAGGCCGCTGCCTCACCGCCGGCCCGCAGCGCCCGGCTCAGGCACAGTGCGGTCTCGCGGTCGGACTCCGTGAGGTACATGTTGCGGCTGCTCATCGCCAGGCCGTCGTGCTCTCGCACCGTGGGCACCGAGACGACGTCGACCGGGAAGTCGATGTCGCGCACCATCCGGCGGATGAGGAGCAGCTGCTGGGCGTCCTTCTGGCCGAAGTAGGCGCTGCGCGCAGCGGTGAGGTGGAGCAGCTTCCCCACGACCGTGAGCACGCCGTCGAAGTGGCCGGGGCGGGAGGCGCCCTCCAGCACCTCGCCGAGCGGTCCGGCCGACACCCGCACGCCCGGGTCCCCTTCGGGGTAGACGACGTCGGGGGTCGGGGCGAAGATCACGTCGACCCCGGCGGTCGTGCAGATCTCGAGGTCGGCGTCGAAGGTGCGCGGATAGCGCGAGAGGTCCTCCTTGGGACCGAACTGCAGCGGGTTCAGGAAGATCGTCACGACGACGTGGTCGTGGCGCTGGCGGGCCGCGCGGATCAGCTGTGCGTGACCGTCGTGCAGGGCCCCCATCGTCATGACGACGGCCACGTCGCGGCTGGAGAGTGCCTCGCGGGCGCCCTTGAGCTCGTCGCGGGTGTGCGCGACGACGGGGGTGGTGGCGGCGGTCACTCAGGACTCCTGGTCGGCGAGGGTGTCGAGGAGGGGCTCGGCCGCGGTGGGGCGCAGCCGGCCGCTGTCGAGGGCGCGCAGGGCGGTGGCACGGGCGAGCGCCACGTAGGTCCTCCGGATCTCGGGCGAGAGCCGGTCCAGCTCGCGCAGGTGGTCCTCCACCGTACCCACGTCGCCGCGGGCCACCGGGCCGGTGAGGGCCGCGTCACCCAGCCGCAGGGCGTTGTCGAGCGCGGCACGCATCAACGGGCCGAGGACCCGCCGCGGCTCGGCGACCCCGGCCCGCGACAGCAGCTCCAACGCCTCGCTCGTCAGGGTGACGAGGTGGTTGGCGCCGTGCGCGAGGGCGCAGTGGTAGGCCAGCCGGTCCTCCTCGGCGATCCACACCGCGTCGCCGCCCATCTCCAGCACGAGCGCCTCGGCGATCGGGCGCAGCTCGTCGTCGGTGGTCACGCCGAAGGCGCAGTCGGACAACCGGTCGAGGTCCATCGCAGTGCCGCTGAAGGTCATCGCGGGGTGCAGGGCGAGCGGCAGCACGTGGTGGGCCCTGGCCGGCTCGAGCACGGCCACCCCGTGCCGCCCGCTGGTGTGGACCGCCATCTGCCCGGCCTGCCAGGCCCCGGTGGCGGACAGCCCGCTGACGAGGTGGGTCAGTGCGTCGTCGGGCACCGCGAGCAGCACCAGCTCGGCACCCGCCACGACCGTCGCGACATCGGCGAGCGGCACTCCCGGCAGGAGGTCGGCGGCGCGGGCGCGGCTCGCGTCGGACACGGCGTAGGCCCCGGTGACGCGGTGGCCGGCCCGCGCGAGCGCGGCCCCGAGGACGGCGCCGACGCGACCGGCACCGACGACCCCCACGGTCAGCCGGGCGGGGTGCTCGATGCCGTCCACGAGCGAGCAACCTACTCCTCCCCGGGCCCGGCCGGGCCCGCCGCACGGGCACCGTGCCGCAGGAGGACCCGATCAGGCGCTGGGCCGGCCCCGGTGCACCGCCGTCGGCACGCACAGCACCGGTCGATCGCTCAGGTGCAGCAGCTTGTGCGGGGTCGACCCGAGGAGCGCGCCCCTGAGCGGGCTCTCGCCGGCGGTGCCGACCACGATGACGGTGGCGTCGAGCCGGTCGGCGACCTCGAGCAGGGCCTCGGCCGGGCTCTCGTCGATCAGCTCGACCTCCGTTCGCACCCCCGAGGTCGCCGCCAGCTCGACGGCGTGGGTGAGCGCGCTGCGGCCCATCTCGTGCAGCGCGTCGAGGTGGGCGCGGAACTCCTCACCACGGCCGCCGGGCACCCCGGCGCCGTAGACGAGCACGAGCGGCTCGTCGAGGCGCTGCGCGAGCCGGATCGCCGTCTCCAGTGCGGTGCCCGCACCGGGCGAGTCGTCGTAACCGAGCACGATGGCCATGGCTCAGCCCTCCATTCCGTCGGGGTCCTTGGCGCCGGTCTTGACACCGCGCACCACGTCGGGGTCGGGCAGGCTCGGCCGCTCCTCCCAGAAGCGGCCGTCACGCGATCGCCAGTAGAACATGAAGACGACGCCGACCAGGAAGATGCCGATGCCGATCACCAGTGGCGGGCCCACCCCCAGCCACGACTGGCCGCTGTAGGAGTTCTCCGGGTCGGACATGTCGCGCACCGAGAGCACGAGCAGCCCGGTGAGCATGATCGCGCCCACCACCGGGCCGACGCCGATGAGCAGCAGGTTCTTGGGGCTCTCGGTGAGGTGCTTGCGGTGGTAGACCGCGCACGCCACACCGGTCAGCGCGTAGTAGAACGCGATGAGCAGCGACAGTGCCGTCAGCGAGTCGAAGAGCGCGTTGGCGCTCACCTGGTAGATGCCGACGTACCAGGCGATGGCGATGGCGGCGACCAGCCAGGTCGACACGTCCGGGGTGCGGTGGCGCTGGCTGATGTGGGCCAGGCGGGGCGGCAGGGCGTGTCGCCGCGCCATCGACAGGGCGGTGCGCGAGGCGGGGATGATCGTCGTCTGCGTGGAGGCGATGGCCGACGTCGCCACCGAGAGCAGCACCACCCAGCCCCAGCCGCCCATCACCTCGTCTGCGAGGTCGGCGAAGAGGAACTCCTCGTCGCCGGCGTTCTCGCTGAGGTACTCGGTCCCGGCGAACGCCACGACGGCGATGGCCACCGAGACGTAGGTGACGAGCAGCACGACCGTCGACCACAACGCCGCCCGGCCGGGTGTCGAGCCGCCGTCGGTGGTCTCCTCACTGAGGTTGACCGCCGACTCCCACCCCCAGTACGCGAAGACCCCGAGCAGCAGGCCCGAGGTCAGGGCCACGCCGCCGGCGCCGAACGGGTTGAGCCAGGACAGTGAGGGGTCGATCGGGTCGAGCGGGCTGTTGCCGGTGACCGCCTTCGTGATGGCCACGGCGGCGAAGACGAGCAACGAGCCGATCTGGGCGATGATGAGGAAGTTCTGCAGTCGGGCCGAGATGTCCGTGCCGAGCACGCAGAGCCACGTCATCAGCAGGATGAGCCCGATCGCGAGCGGCATCCGGATCCACGCGTTCTCGGCAGCGTCGTCGAGACCGACGGCCAACAGGCTGAAGCTCACCCCGACGTCGGCCAGGGAGCCGACCACGAGCACGCCGGTCATGGCGATCGCCCACCCGCCGATCCACCCGAACCAGGGGCCCATCGCGCGGGTCACCCAGCTGAAGGTGGTGCCACAGTCCTGGTCGACGCGGTTGAGGTAGAAGAACGCGGTGGCGATCAGGGCCATGGGCACGAACGAGGCCAGCAGCACCCCCGGCGCGTAGACCCCGACGAGGGCCGCGATCGCACCGATGACCGCGGCGAGGGAGTAGGCGGGAGAGGTGGCGGCGAGGCCGATCACGAGGGCGTCGGTGAAGCCGATGGCACCGGCCTTGAGGCCGGGCTGGGCGGGGATCGCCTCGGGGGGTGCTGACATGCGGACGCTCCCTTCGCCCCCCGTCGTCGGGGGTCCTGGGGGTATGTCTAGCGGAACCACCCCTCGCCGCACCACGACACCCCTGCTCGACACGAAGCTGTCGAACGTCGCGCTTGGGTACCGTGCGGCTCGTGATGGTCCCCTGGAGCGAGGCGTGGCACGACGCGCTCTACGGCCCGACCGGGTTCTACCGCAGCGCCGAGGGCCCCGTCGGCCACTTCACGACCTCGACCCACGGCTCGCTCGGCGCCACCCTCGCCGCGGCCCTCGGGAGGCTGGCCGACCGCGAGGGCGCGCGCCACGTCGTGGACGTCGGCTGCGGCCGGGGCGAGCTGCTCCGCCACCTGGCGGCACTGCGCCCGGACCTGCGGCTCACCGGCGTCGACGTCGTCGACCGCCCGACCGACCTGCCGGATGCCGTGGCCTGGCTGCGCGCCGCGGGCGGCACCGGGCTCCCCGAGCAGCTCACCGACCTCGACGACGTCCTGGTGCTCGCCCACGAGTGGCTCGACGTCGTGCCGTGCACGGTGGCCGAGGTCGTGGAGCCGGGGCGGCTCGCCGTGGTGTTCGTCGATCCGGGCACCGGCGAGGAGTCCACCGGCCCCGCGCCCACCGCCGAGGAGCTCGCCTGGTGCGCTGCCTGGTGGCCGTTCGGGGACCTGCCGGTGGGGGCCAGGGTGGAGGTGGGCCTGACCCGTGACCTGGCCTGGTGCGACCTGCTCTCCCGGGTGCGGCGCGGAGCCGTGCTCGCCGTGGACTACGGGCACACCCGTGGTGACCGTCCGGCAGGAGGCACGCTCACGGCATACCGCCACGGAGGCCTCGTCGTGCCGGTGCCGGACGGGTCGTGCGACCTCACCGCCCACGTGGCCGTCGACTCCCTGGAGCACGACGAGGTGACCACCCAGCGGGCGGCGCTGCGTGCGCTGGGGCTCGATGCCGGCGCCCCGGCCCACGACCTGGCCCGCACCGACCCCGCGGCGTACCTGGCCGCCCTCGCCACCGCCTCCGCCGTCGGTGCGCTGACCGCCCCGGGCGGTCTCGGCAGCTTCCGCTGGGTGCTGCGTCGCGTGCCCGGCAAGTGACTCGGTGAACGGTCCGTGGCACCGTGGTGTCGATGCGATCCCGGCTGCCGTACGCCCCGCTCGCGCTCGTCCTCGCGGCCGCTGCGAGCCTGGGCGCGTGCGGTTCCGACGGCCCGCGCGAGGTGGTGGTCACCGTCACCGGAACCCCGTCCGGCGTGCCCTCGACCGCGACGCCGGCTCCCTCCAGCACCGCTTCGACCAGGGTCAAGGCGCCCACCAGCGACGTCGAGGGCCGCAGGTTCGACTTCGGCATGGTGACCGGCGCCAAGCGGTCGGGTGACGTCGACGTGCTCGTCGTCGACCGGTGGACCGACCCGGAGGTCGACGACGCCGTCCTGGCGAAGCGGGGGCTGCCGGTGTCGTCCTGGAAGCTCGGCTCCGACCGCTACGTCAACCAGAACGACAAGAAGACCTTCGACATCCCGGTGCGCGAGGGCACGACGTTCCTGCTCCACCACTGCGTCGCGGACGGGGAGCCGCTGCAGACCCGCTCGGTGGGTGCCACCGAGCTGGCCGACGCACCCGACTCCGACCGGCTCCTGCTCGTCACCCTCGACGGTGACGGCTGGGCCACCGGCGGCGAGACCTTCGCCGGGTGCTGACCCCGGCTCACGGGCCCGGCTCGCCCACCCCGGCTCGTGGGCGCGGTGCGGCAGACTGATGGCGTGACCTCCGAGACCGGCCAGCGCGCGCTCGACGTCGGCCTGGGTGCCGGTGGCCTCGCGACCGCCGACATGGTGCTCAACATCGGCCCGCAGCACCCGGCGACGCACGGGGTGCTCCGGCTGCGCGTCGTGCTCGACGGCGAGCGGATCATCTCGGCCGAGCCGGTCATCGGCTACATGCACCGCGGCGCCGAGAAGCTGTTCGAGGTGCGCGACTACCGCCAGGTCACCGTGCTCGCCAACCGGCACGACTGGCTCTCCGCGTTCAGCAACGAGCTCGGCGTGGTCCTGGGGGTCGAGGCGATGCTCGGCATGGAGGTACCGGAGCGGGCCGTGTGGCTACGCACCCTGCTGGCCGAGCTGAACCGGGTTCTCTCGCACCTGATGTTTCTCGGCTCCTACCCCCTCGAGCTCGGCGCGATCACCCCGGTGTTCTACGCGTTCCGGGAGCGTGAGGAGCTCCAGGCCGTCATGGAGGAGGCCTCCGGCGGCCGGATGCACTACATGTTCAACCGGGTCGGAGGCCTCAAGGAGGACGTGCCCGCCGGCTGGCTCGGCCGGGTCGAGGCCGCCGTCCACGGGGTGCGCCGTCGGCTCCCCGAGCTCGAGTCCCTCATCTCCGGCAACGAGATCGTCGAGGCCCGCACCCGCGGGGTCGGCGTGCTCGACCGCGAGACCTGCCTCGCGTACGGCGTCTCGGGCCCGATCGCCCGTGCCAGCGGCCTCGACGTCGACCTGCGGCGCGACGACCCCTACCTCGCGTACGGCGCACTGTTCGCCCCCGGTGGGCCGGGCCGGGTCGTCACCCGCACCGACGGCGACTGCCTCGCCCGCCTCGAGGTGCTGCTCGAGCAGGTGCACGTCAGCCTCGACCTCGCCCAGGCCTGCCTCGACACGCTCGGGACGCTGCCGGCGGGCCCGGTGAACCAGCGCCTGCCCAAGGTGCTCAAGGTGCCCGAGGGCGAGCGCTACACGGCCACCGAGAACCCCCTGGGGTTCAACGGCTACCACCTGGTCTCGCGTGGTGAGAAGACCCCGTGGCGGCTCAAGCTGCGCTCGGCGTCGTTCAACAACGTGCAGGTGCTCTCCCAGGTGCTGCCCGGCTGCCTCGTCGCCGACATGGTCGCGGTGCTCGGCTCGATGTTCTTCGTCGTCGGCGACGTCGACAAGTAGTCGCGGGGCGCCACCGGCGACGGCCCGCACGTCCGGGTCGGGCTCATGGCGGCCCCGGCGGGTGCGGTAGCCTCCGCTCGACCCCACCGGGGGCCCTCGCACTCCGTTTTCAAGGAACACCATGCGCCTCACCGCCCGCGCCGCCACGCGCGCCGGCCTCGTCGGGGGCGCCGCCCTCCTCGCCGCCGCACTCACGCTCACCTCCGCCTCGGCCGCCTCCGCGGACCTCGCGTACGCCTGCGAGTACGGCGTCGACGAGACCGTGGAGTCCGGCTCGGCGAGCGCCACCTGGGACTCCGCCATCGGCGACGACGTCGTCGTCGAGGTCGGTGAGAGCGTGTCGCTCGACCCGTTCACCGGCACGGTCACCCTTCCCGACGGGTTCACCGACCTGCTCCGCCAGAGCGAGCTGTCGCCGATCGAGGGTGGCGGCCTCACCGTCACCCTCATCGACGAGACCGGTGAGGAGTACGTCGTGTTCTTCGAGTTCGGCCCGGAGGACGTACCCGCCGAGGGTCCGATGACCCTCGCCCTCACCGGTGAGGGCGGCGAGGTCACC
>DASQEZ010000300.1:0-6117 GCA_035633415.1 Ornithinibacter sp.
CCGAGCAACGTCATCGGCGTCTCGCTCCCCCTGCTGCGCGAGCTGGTCCGCGAGCTCGGTGTCGCCTGGCACGACCTGCGCCACCCGACCCCCTGACCGGAGCGAGCGCACGCCCCTCACCTCACCGCACCACCCCGCTCCCGCGCGAAGTCAGGAGCACTTCGCGTAGTCAGGGCCGGATACGCCCCTGACTCGGCAAGGGCCACCTGAACCGGCGAAGTCCTCCTGACTCCGCGTGGCCGTGGCCGTGGCCGTGGCCGTGGCCGCAACCCTCAACCTGCGCGACCGGCAGCAGGAGCTCGCCGGGGCGAGCCCGACCGACGACGTGGCACTGCTCGTCCTCGCCGGACTCGTCGTCGCCGCCCCATGGTCGTCGCAGCCGTCCTCATCGATCGGGGTGAGCGGGGCGATCGGCGGTGAGCGCCGAGGGCACCACGCGGTCGGCGCACGCGCGGCACCGGCTCGACGAGGCGATCCACGCCCCGGTGCGCTTCAGCATCGTCGCCACCCTCGCCGCGGTCGACGAGGCGGAGTTCGCCCTGGTCCGCGACGAGGTCGAGGTGTCCGACTCGGTGCTGAGCAAGCAGGTGTCGTCAGTGGAGCAGGCAGGTCACGTGAAGGTCCACAAGGGCCACGTGGGCAAGTGGCCGGCGAAACGGGTCAGACCGGGGGGACGTCGCGGCGCTTGTCGGCGAAGTGCCGGTCGCGTCGGGCCGCGTAGCGCAGCCGGTGCAGCAGCTCTTCGCGCAGGGCGTCGGCCTCCACGACCTGGTCGATGACGAGGTCGGCCGCGAGGCGCTCGAGATCGACGTCGGCCTCGTACTCCGCACGCCGAGCCGAGACGAACGCGTCACGCGCCTCGACTCCCTCGGCCTCCTCGACCTCGGCGATCTTGTTCGCGTACACCGCGTTCACGGCAGCTTCGGGCCCCATGACGGCGATCCGGGCGGTGGGCAGCGCGATGGTCGCGTCCGGCCCGAAGCCCGGCCCGCCCATCGCGTAGAGCCCGGCGCCGTAGGCCTTGCGCACGACGACGCAGAACTGCGGCACGGTGGCCGACGCGACGGCCGACACCATCTTCGCCCCGTGCCGGATGATGCCGCCGCGCTCGACCTCCGAGCCGATCATGAAGCCCGGCACGTCGGCGAGGTAGACCAACGGCACCGAGAAGGCGTCGCACAGCCAGATGAAGCGGGTCGCCTTGTCGGCCGAGTCGCTGAACAGCACCCCGCCCTTGACGACCGAGTTGTTGGCCACGATGCCGACGGTCTCGCCGTGCATCCGCCCGAACCCGACGACCAGCTCGGCCGCGAACAGCGGCTTGACCTCGAAGAAGCTGCCGTCGTCGACCAGCCCGTCGATGAAGTGGTGGATGTCGAACGGCTGGCTCTCGCGCTCCGGCACCGAGGCCCGGGTCAGCGGCGCGGCCGGCTCCTCCGGATGGTAGGTCGGGAGCGGCAGCCGCCAGCTGCCCGGGAGGTAGGAGAAGTACAGCCGGGCCAGCTCGATCGCCTCGGTGTCGTCATGTGCCAGCAGGTCGCCGACACCCGAGACGGTGCAGTGCATGCGTGCCCCGCCCATCTCCTCCAGCGAGACCTTCTCGCCGACGACCATCTCGGCCATCCGCGGCGACCCGAGGTACATCGAGGCGTTGCCCTCGACCATGATGATGACGTCGCAGAAGCTGGGAATGTAGGCCCCGCCTGCTGCCGACGGCCCGAACAGGCAGCAGATCTGCGGCACCTTGCCCGACAGCGCGACCTGGTTGTGGAAGATGCGCCCCGCACCGCGCCGCCCCGGGAACATCTCGACCTGGTCGGTGATCCGCGCCCCCGCGCTGTCGACGAGCCAGAACACCGGCAGCTCCTCGCGCAGTGCGGTCTCGGTGGCACGCACGATCTTCTCGACGGTCCGCGCCCCCCAGGAGCCCGCCTTGACCGTGGGGTCGTTGGCGATGACGACGACCGGCCGCCCGTCGACGGTCCCCCGTCCGGTGACCACGCCGTCGGCCGGCAGGCCCGCCGCCCGCGAGTTGGCGTAGCGGCCGTCCTCGACGAAGCTGCCGTCGTCGACCAGCAGGGCGATCCGGTCGCGCACGTAGAGCTTGTTCTGGCTGGCCAGCTTGGCAGCGGCCTTGTCGGTCGGGCGCTGCGATGCCGTGTGCGCGGCCGCCAGCCGCGAGCGCACGTCCGCGACCCGCGGGTCCCTGAGGGGGGCCGCGGCATCCGGCTCGACGCGGGCGACGGCATCCGATTCGGTGGCGACGACGGTGTCGGGCTGGTCAGGGTCCGGGCTCACCGGCATCCTCCTGGTCATGAGTGCGGACGTGGTCGCTCTGGCGACCGTTTCCGCACTCGAGGCGAGTTCTTCAGGCGGTGGGGAGGCCGAGGCCCTTGGCGATGACCATGCGTTGCACCTCGGAGGTGCCCTCGCCGATCTCGAGGATCTTCGCGTCCCGGTAGAACCGCGCCACGGGGTACTCCTCCATGAAGCCGTTGCCGCCGAAGACCTGGGTGGCGATCCGGGTGGCCGAGACGGCGGCCTCGGACGTGTAGAGCTTCGCGACCGCGGCGGCCTGCTTGACCTCGGCGACCGAGCGACGCCCGCTCTCCTGCTCGTCCTTGAGCCAGGCCGCCCGGTAGGTCAGCAGCCGCGCGTTCTCCTCCATGACGGCGAGGTCGGCGATCGGGAAGGCGACGCCTTGGTTGACCCCGATCGGCCTGCCGAACGCGGTGCGCGTCTTCGCGTAGGCCGTGGCCTCCTCGCGCATGCGGGTGATGAGCCCCAGCGCCAGGGCACTGATCGCGATGCGGCCGTCGTCGAGGGTCTTGAGGAACTGGCGGAAGCCGTGACCGCGCTGGCCGAGCAGGTGGTCCTCGGGCACCCGGCATCCGTTGAAGGACAGGCCGTGGGTGTCGGAGATGTTCCACCCGAGCTTGTCGTAGGGCGCCTCGACGGTGAACCCCGGTGTGCCCGAAGGGATCATGATCGCCGAGACCTCAGGTCGGCCGTCATCACCGGTGCCCGTGCGCGCCGTGACGGTGACGACCGAGGTGATCGACGTGCCGGAGTTGGTGATGAAGGCCTTCGAGCCGTCGACGACCCACTCCCCGTTCTCGAGCACCGCCCTGGTGCGGGTGGCACCCGCGTCGCTACCGGCATCCGGCTCGGTGAGGCCGAAGCCCGCGAGCGCCCGGCCGGCGACGAGGTCGGGAAGGAAGCGCTCCTTCTGGGCCTGGCTGCCGTAGGTGAGGACCGGGTTGATGCCCAGGCCCACGCCGGCCGAGAGGGTGATGCCGATCGACTGGTCGACCCGGCCGAGCTCCTCGATCGCGATGCACAGGCTGGTGAACGCGCCACCGTCGGAGTCCTCGAGCGAGCCCCCGAACTCCTCGGGCACGACGAGGCCGAACAGGCCCAGCTCCCCCAGGCGCGGCACGAGGTCGGCGGGGAAGTGGTGCGCCCGGTCCCACTGGGCGACGTGCGGCTCGACCGCGTCGGTCGCGAACTCGCGGACCACCTTGCGGAAGTCCTCGTGGTCCTTGCTCAGCTCGTACATCGGCGCTCCTTCGCGCAGGTGGTCCCGCCCCGGGTCGCGGGGCGCGGGGGCCGTCTCGTTCTTGACGTTGACGTCAACGTAAAGCAATACTCCCCGGTATGCCAACCCCCACCACGGATGCCGCGCGCGACCGCACCTGGTCCATCGCGCAGGTCGCCGAGGAGTTCGGGGTCACCCACCGCACGGTGCGGCACTACGAGGACCTCGGCCTGATCTCGCCCGAGCGCCGCGGCACGACGCGGGTCTACCACCGCCGAGACCGCACCCGGTTGGGGCTGGTGCTGCGCGGTAGGCGGCTGGGCTTCCCGCTCGAGGAGATCCGCACGATCATCGACCTCTACGACGTGCCGCGCGGTCGTCGCGGCCAGCTCGAGTACGTCCTGGGCCAGATCGACGAGCGGCGTGCCGACCTCGAGCAGCGCCGCCGCGACATCGATGCCGCGCTGTCCGAGCTCACCGACTTCGAGCGACGCTGCCGCTCCGACCTCGACCGGCTGGCCTGACCCCGAACCGCAGGGCCGTGGGCGCCACGCGAGGACGGCACGGCAGGGCCGGCACCCCGCCTCAGAGCGCCGGCCCCACCTTCCTGCCTTGTCGCCATTCCACGTGTGGTGATGCACCGCGGTGCTCGACCACTGCCTGGCGATCCTGCTCTCTTCGGCGCACGCTGCCCATGGCCCATCATGACCATTTCTTTACCTGTCGCTGACCGTTCAATGACCCGCCGGGGATGCCGGCCGGCGCGGCTCAGGCACCCAGGAAGGCGTCGATCTCCGCTCGGGTCGGGGCGGTGTCCGGCCCACGCCGGGTCACCTTCAGGGCCCCGGCGGCGTTGGCCCGGGCCGCGGCCGACGCCCACGACGCACCCGCCGCACGCTCGGCGAGCAGCACGCCGGTGTGGGTGTCACCGGCGCCGTTGGTGTCGACCGGGCGCTGCGGGTGGCCCGGCAGGTGTGCGGTGTCCTCGCCCTCGCGCACCGCGCACCCGCGGGGGCCGTCGCGGACGATGGACACGGCCTCCGCCGGCAGGAGGGCGGCGACCGCCCGAGCTGCTTCGACCATGTCGTGCACCCCGGTGAGCGCGGCGGCCTCGTCGGCGTTGCCGGTCCACACGCTGGTTCGGGCCAGCACGCGCTCGCGCAGCCCGGCGTCGAGCTCGCCGAAGGTGGCGCCGGGGTCGAGCACGACGACGACCCCCGGCTCGAGGGTGTCGAGCCACGCGAGGAGCGGGTCGCGGGTCAGGCCGACCAGGGAGTAGCCGCTGACGCACACGAGGTCACCGGCGACCGGGGTGCTGGCCGCGAGCGACTCGACGGTGATGCGGCGCTCCGCTCCCTGCGTGGTGACGAAGGAGCGTTCGGCGGTCGGCTCGACGAGCACCACGCACACCCCCGTGTCGATGTCGGCGACCGGGGGCGAGGACACCTCGACGCCCTCGGCGGACAGGGCGGCCCGGACGAGGTCGCCGTTCGGCCCGGTGCCGACGGCCCCCGCGTGCACGCACCGCGCTCCCGAACGGGCCGCCGCGAGCAGGATCGTGACGGCTCCCCCGGCGTACCGGTGGTAGGAGCTCGCCATGACGTTGCCGCCCCGGGTCGGGAGGGTCGGCACCTCCATCACGGCGTCGACGAGTGCCTGGGCGGTGTGGATGACGCGAGGCATGCGCCGAGTATGCCGGTGGCGCTCGCCGGGTGTTACTCGACGTGGACGCGCACCGCGTAGAGCTCGGGGAAGAACGTCAGGTCCAGGGCCCGGCGCAGGAAGTCGACCCCGCTGGACCCACCGGTGCCCTGCTTGTGCCCGATCGTGCGCGAGACCACCTGCAGGTGCCGGAAACGCCACTGCTGGAAGAGGTCCTCGATGTCGACGAGCTCCTCGCAGGTCTCGTAGACCCCCCAGTGCTCGGCCGGTGCGGCGTAGACCCCGGCGAACACGTCGACCAGGGCCTCGTCGAGCCGGTAGGGCTTCGTGACGTCACGCTCGAGCACCGTCGCGGGCACGGCGTACCCCCGGCGCGCGAGGTAGCGCACGAACTCGTCGTAGAGCGTCGGCTCGCCGAGCAACCGCACCAGCGACTCGTGCTCGTTCGGCGAGTGCTCGAACACCCGCACCATGTCGGCGTTCTTGTTGCCGAGGAGGAACTCGACCGCGCGGTACTGGTGGCTCTGGAACCCGGAGCTCGTCGCGAGGAACGGCCGGATCAGCGCGTACTCGCTGGGCGTGAGCGTGGCCAGCACGTCCCACTGCTCCACGAGCTGCTTCTGCACGTGCTTGACCCGGGCCAGTCGCTTCAGCGCTGGCCCCAGCTCGTCGGCCGCCATCAGGGCACGGGCCGAGTGCAGCTCGTGCAGGAGCAGCTTCATCCACAGCTCGGCGACCTGGTGCTGAACGATGAAGAGCAGCTCGTCGTGCTGCACCGGCTGGCTGCGCGGGTGTTGCGCCGACAGCAGGGTGTCGAGGTCGAGGTAGGCCCCGTACGACATCGCCTGCGCGAAGTCCGTGGAGATCCCCTCCTCCAGCACGCGCTGGGCCCGGTCGACGGCGTCATCGCTCATGCG
>DASQEZ010000301.1:0-16428 GCA_035633415.1 Ornithinibacter sp.
GATCACGATCTCGGTGCCCACCGACGAGCTCGACGCAACTCTCGACCGGCTGGCCGAGCTCGGCAAGGTGCACTCCCGCAACGCGACCACCGACGACGTCACCGCGCAGTACGTCGACACCGAGTCGCGGGTGAAGACGATGCAGGCCAGCGTCGAGCGGGTGCGGGCCCTGATGAGCCAGGCCACCAAGCTCGGCGACATCGTGATGCTCGAGGCCGAGCTGTCCCGGCGCCAGGCCGACCTGGAAGCGACCCAGACTCAGCTCGCCGCCCTCAAGGACTCGGTCGCCATGGCGCCCGTCGAGGTCCGGCTGAGCACCGACGAGCAGGTGCTCGAGGAGGCCGAGGAGGACACCGGCTTCCTCGCGGGCCTCACGGCCGGCTGGACCGCCTTCACCGGCTCGGTGACAGTGCTGCTCACCGCCCTGGGCGCCGTGCTGCCGTTCGCGGTCGTCATCGCCCTGGTCGTGGTCCCGCTCGTGCTCTGGCTGCGCCGCCGCACCCCCACCACCCCGGCGCCGGTGCAGGCCGCCGTGCAGCCGCCGCCCGCCGCCTGACCCACCCGGTCGCGTCAGTCCTGAGCGGCGACCCAGTCCAGGAGGAGCCGGAGGAATGTCTCCGGCTCCTCCATCGAGGGCAGGTGCGCGGTTGCCGGCCGGTCGACCCGGCGCACCTGCGGCAGGCCGGCCTCGAGGCGGTCAGCAGCCAGGTGCACGGTGTCGAGGTCGTGGCCGCCGACCACGAGGAGCACCGGCTGGCCGACCTCGGCGTACCGGTCGACGGCCGGCGGGTCGAGCTCGACCTCGTCGAGACCGCCGTCCCCCCAGCCCGCCTCGACCTCGAAGGCGCGGCGCTGCATGACCCGCACGGATGCCGTGACCGACGGGTCCACGTCCGACGGGTCGCGCCCCGGCCCCACGACCCAGGTCGCCACGTCGGCCTCGACGGCTGCGTCGAGGTCGCCCCGGGCCATGGCCTCGTTCTCCGCCGCGGCGAAGTCGGCCAGTGCCGCGGTGCGCTCGGTGAGCAGGCTGCCCCCCGGTGGGGCCAGCAGCAGCGAGCGCACCGCGGCAGGCCGGGTCAGGGCGACCTCGACGGCGACCCCGGCGCCGAACGAGGACCCGACGAGGTGGCACGTCACGACCCCGAGGTGGTCGAGGGTGTCCAGCACGTCGGCGACCGGGTCGAGCGCCGCCACCGGCGGGCGGTCGGACTCGCCGAACCCGCGCAGGTCCAGGCGCACGGCATCCCGGCCAGCGGTCAACGCCTCCCACTGGGGGTCCCACATCCGTCGGTCGGCGATGCCGGCGTGCAGGAGAACCACCGGGATCCGGCCGGGCGGTCCGCCGCGGTCGTGGGCGATGCCGGTCGGTGTCAGGGACGCGCGCATCCGGCCATCGTCCTCGCGTTCCCACTGGACCTCACCGTCGACGACGCGGTCGGTGGGCGCCAGCCCGAGCGAGGCGGCGACCCGCTGCGACGCCACGTGCTCGGGGTGCACGTCGGCGACGACGCGACGGACCCGTCCCGAGCCCAGGAGGTGGTCGAGCACGAGGGCAGCCGCCTCGCGGGCGATCCCGCGGCCCTGCCACCGCTCCCCCACGACCCAGGCCAGCTCGGCCGACGACTCCTCCGGGTGCACCGTCGCCTGCACGAACCCGACCGCGGGGCCGGCGGCGCCGAGGTACACCACCCAGTTGTGCCACTCCTCCGACGGGTCCCCTGACCCGGCGACCTGGTGCCCGTAGCGCTGCCGGAGGTGCTCGAGGGTCGGCGGCGTCCCACCCGTGAAGGTGTAGAGCCCGGCATCCGCGAGGACCGCCACCATGGCGTCGGCGTGCTCGACACGCAGGGGCTCCAGCCGCAGCCGGCCGTCTCCCAGCGGCGGCGTGGCGGTCACCGTGCGGAGGCCTCGTGCACCAGGTCGACGACGCGGGTCAGCACGCCGGGGTCGGTGTGGGGCAGCACGCCGTGGCCGAGGTTGAAGACGTGGCCGGGGGCTGCGCGGCCCTCCTCGACGATGGCGCGCACCCTCCGCTCCAGCGGCTCCCAGGGCGCGAAGAGCAGGGCCGGGTCGAGGTTGCCCTGCACGGCGTAGCGCCCACCCAGCCGGGCGAGCGCGTCGGGGATCGAGACCCGGTAGTCGACGCCGACGACGTCGGCCCCGGCCTCCCCCATCTGCGCGAGCAGCTCGCCGGTGCCGACGCCGAAGTGGATGCGCGGCACGTCGAGGTCGGCGACCGCCGCGAGCGTGGTGGCCGAGTGCGGCTGCACGGATGCCGTGTAGTCGGCGCGGCTGAGCACGCCGGCCCACGAGTCGAAGAGCTGGACCACCGAGGCCCCCGCCTCGGCCTGGACGCGCAGGAAGGTGCCGGAGATCTGGGCGAGCTGGGCGCACAGGTCGTGCCAGAGCCGCGGGTCGCCGTGCATGAGCGCCTTGGTGTGCTCGTGGTTCTTCGACGGCCCACCCTCGACGAGGTAGGACGCGAGGGTGAACGGGGCCCCCGCGAAGCCGATGAGGGGGGTCGCGCCGAGCTCGGCGGTCAGCAGCCGCACCGACTCGGTGATGTCGGTGACGTCGTCGGGCGTGAGGTCGCGCAGCTGGGCGAGGTCGGCGCGGGAGCGGATCGGGCGGGCGACGACGGGGCCGACGCCGGCGACGATGTCGAGGTCGACGCCGATGGCCGAGAGCGGCACCACGATGTCGGAGAAGAAGATCGCGGCGTCGACGCCGTGGCGGCGCACGGGTTGCAGGGTGATCTCGGTGACGAGGTCGGGGCGGCGGCAGGACTCGAGCATCCCGACCCCCTCGCGGGCCTTGCGGTACTCGGGCAGCGACCGGCCGGCCTGGCGCATGAACCACACCGGCGTGTGCGGCACGTCGCCGGCGCGGGCCGCCCGGACCAGGGCCGAGTCGGCGGTGGCGACGCGCACGGCATCCCCCGGCGTGGTGGTGGGCGCGCTGGGGGCGGGGGGGTGCTCGGTCGCAGGGGTGGTCACGACGCGACATCCTCCCACCCCGCACCGCGCCGCACCGATTCGGTGTCGAGGGTCCTACAGGGCGGTGACGGCCGCGCCGCCGACTGCGAGCACCACTCCGACCTGTTGCACCCGCCGCAGCCGCTCGTCGAGCAGGAACCGTGCCCAGAGAATCGTGACGACCGGGTAGAGCGAGCCGAGCACCGACGCCACGCTCACCTGCCCGCGTGACGAGGCGAAGGCGAACAGGGCGTTGGCAAGGAGGTCACCACAGCCGATGGCGAGCAGCGCCGGGATCTCGCGTGCCGTGACCCCACCGGCCGTGCGCACCACGAGGGCGACGGCGACGAGGATGGTGACCGAGGTCATCCGCATGCCCCACAGGGTGAGCAGCGTCGACTCGCGAGCACCCCGGTCGAGGCAGAAGAGCGCGAGGCCGAAGCCCACGGCGGCGCACGCGGCGAGCACGACCGGCCGGGGCGACACGTCACCGCTCAGCTCCGGGCCGGACGCCAGGGTCACCCCCACGATCGCGACGAGCATCCCGGCCCAGGCCCACGGAGAGGGCGTGTCCCCGCTCGCGACCCCCAGGACGACCGGGACGACGACCCCGAGGGCAGCGATCGGGGCGACCACGCCCATGGTCCCGGACGACAGTGCCGAGTAGAAGCAGACCAGCCCGGCCATCCCGGTGAGCCCGGCGGCGACCGCCCACGGCGGCCAGCCCGTCCAGGTCAGGGTCTCCCACCGGAACGCCACCACGACCGAGATCACCACGAGGGCCAGGCCCTGGGTCCAGCCCACGACGGCGACCGCCGGGTGCCGCCGTGAGGCGAGCCCGGCGAAGAAGTCGGAGGTCCCCCACACGAGGGAGGAGGCCAGGGCCAGGACACTCAGCACCGGCGAAGCCTAGCGACGACGCGCACGGCGCCACGGCGTGCCCTCGCGGCGGGAAGGGCACTTCCGGCATACATTGCTGGGGTGTCCAGCCGCACCGTGACAGGTCGGGAGTCGCCCGAGTTCGCCCGCGCACTCGAAGAGCTCCACCACGCCCGCCTGCGCCCGGAGATCAGGCTCACCGAGGTCCCTGCCCCCCAGCGCATCGCGCCGTACGCGGTCGCGCTCACCGCCGACGTCGTCGACCCGCACGACACCGACGACGACCTGGCCTCGGGCCGGTTCGTCCTCCTTCACGACCCCAGCGCCCCCGAGCCGTGGGGTGGCGAGTGGCGCGCCGTGACCTTCGCCCGCGCCGAGCTCGAGCCGGAGCTCGCCAGCGACCCCCTGCTCGGTGAGGTCGGCTGGAGCTGGCTCATCGATGCCCTCGAGTCGCGCGGGGTCGGCTACGTCGCCGAGGCCGGCACGGTGACCCGCGTGGTCTCGCAAAGCTTCGCCGGGCTCGCCGACCGCCCGGCCAGCGTCGAGATGGAGGTGCGCGCGTCATGGACCCCGCTCGGGCCCGAGGTCGGCGAGCACCTGCTGGCGTGGTCGGACCTGCTGTGCACGATCGCCGGGCTGCCTCCCCTGCCCGAGGGTGTCGTCGCCCTGCCCGGACCCCGTCGCTGAATGAGCCCCGACACCGCCTCTCCGGCCCCTGAGGGCGACACCGCTCCCCCGCTGGTGCCGCTCCACGAGCCCGCCGACGGCGTCCCCCAGGTCATCGAGACCGAGCGCGGGCTGTCCGTGGCCGCACGGGCCGTGGCCGACGGCGAGGGGCCGGTGGCGATCGACGCCGAGCGCGCCTCCGGCTACCGCTACGGCCAGCGTGCCTACCTCGTGCAGGTGCGCCGCGAGGGAGCAGGCACCTGGCTCATCGACCCGATGGGCTGCCCCGACCTCACCCCCCTCGACGAGGCGATCGGCGCCGCCGAGTGGATCCTGCACGCGGCCACCCAGGACCTCGCCTGCCTCGCCGAGGTGGGCCTGCGCCCCCGTCAGCTCTTCGACACCGAGCTGGCCGCCCGCATCCTGGGCCTGCCCCGGGTCGGCCTCGCCGCGGTGGTCGAGCACTACCTCGGCCTGAGCCTGGCCAAGGAGCACTCGGCGGTCGACTGGTCGACCCGGCCGCTGCCCGAGCCGTGGCTGCGCTACGCCGCCCTCGACGTCGAGGTGCTCACCGAGCTGCGCAACCTGATGGGCGTCGACCTCGCCGCCCAGGGCAAGTCCGAGTGGGCGCGCCAGGAGTTCACCTCGCTGCTGACCTGGACGCCCACCGAACGGGTGGACCCGTGGCGGCGCACCTCCGGCATGAACACGTTGCGATCGCGGCGCTCGGCCGCGATCGTGCGCGAGCTCTGGTACGCCCGTGACGACATCGCCCGCGAGCGCGACACGTCGATCGGGCGGGTGCTGCCGGATGCCTCGCTGGTCGAGATCGCCAAGGTCGCCCCGAAGACTCCGGCCGACCTCCCGCGCGGACACCGGGCGATCTCCCGGTACGGGCGCCAGTGGGTCGACGCGGTGCGCCGCGCGGTCGAGATCCCCGAGGACGACCTGCCGCCGCGCACCCTGCCCTCCGACGGCCCGCCGCCGCCACGGGTGTGGGCCGAGAAGAACCCGCTCGCCGCCGACCGGCTCGGCGCGACGCGAGCCGCCCTCACGGCGTTCGCACAGGAGCACGTCATCCCGGTCGAGAACGTCTGCTCACCCGACCCGCTGCGGCGTGTGGTGTGGCAGCCGCCCTCGGACCACGACGAGGCCGCCTTCACCCGGGCACTTCTCGACCAGGGGGCGCGGCCCTGGCAGGCCGAGGTCGTCGCGCCGATGCTCGTCGCGGCGTTCGCCCAGTTCCCCGCGAGCTGAGCAGCGTCGGTCGCGAGCCGCCTGCGCGGTCAGCCGCCGGGCCGGACCACCATCGCCCGCACCGCACCGCGCAGGTCGTCGGTGTCGTCGGCGTCGACGGCCGCGCGCATCCGCTGGTAGCCCGCGCCGTCGGCCAGGATGTCGAGGATGCCGGCCAGCTCGCGCGTGCACCCCAGGGAACGGGCGGTGTGCTCGAGCCGGGCCACGAGGTCGCGGATGTCGTCGACCACGTGCACCTCGGTGTTGTCGGCGTCGCGGATGATGATCGCGTCCAGTCCGTAGCGGGCGGCGCGCCACTTGTTCTCCTGCACGTGCCAGGGCGGCAGGTGCTGGGGCAGCACTCCCTCGTCGAGCTGGTGCTCGAGGTCGACGACCAGGCAGTGGATCAGTGCGGCCACGGCCACGACGTCCTTCAGCCGGGCGAAGCCGTCGCAGGCCCGCACCTCGATCGTCCCGAGCAGCGGGGAGGGCCGGATGTCCCAGCGCAGCTCGCTGGCGTCGTTGATCACACCGGTGGCGACCACGTCGTGCAGGTAGGCGCGGTACTGCGCCCAGGTCTCGAACTGGAAGGGCAGCCCCGCGGTGGGCAGCTGCTGGAACAGCATGGTGCGGTTGCTCGCGTACCCGGTGTCGGCGCCCGACCAGTAGGGCGAGGACGCCGAGAGGGCGGTGAGGTGCGGGTGGTAGGTGAGCAGGGCGTTGACCAGCGGCCACACCTTCGCCGCCGACCGGATGCCGACGTGCACGTGCACGCCGAAGATCACCATCTGTCGACCCCACCACTGGGTGCGGTCCATCAGGGTGGCGTACCGGTGGCCCTCGCTGACCTCCTGGTCCTCCCACCGCGCGAACGGGTGCGACCCGCCGCCGTAGAGCAGCACGTCGAGCTCACCCGCCGCGGCCTGCACGCGCCCCAGGCCGTCGGCGAGGTCGGCGGCGGCCTGCTCGGCGTTGGCGCACACGCCGGTGACGATCTCCACGGTGTTGCGCAGCAGCTCCTTGGTGACCGTGGAACGGGACCGGGTCGGCCGGGCGTGGCTGCCGGCCTGCGAGGCGTTGGCCAGGGCGAGCAGCTCGTCGGCCCGCGACACCAGGTCGAGAGTCCCGGGGTCGAGCAGACCCAGCTCCCACTCCACCCCGAGGGTCCGCCCCGCCGAGGGCGTGAAGGTGACGTCGGCAGGGTGCGTGCTCGAGTCGGTCATGGTCCCCTCGGGTGGTGGTGGTGGTGGTGGGCCGGCGAGCTGGTGTCGCGAGCCTAATCGCGTCGGCGTGACGCCTCTCACCCCGCGCGCCCTAGGGCACTAAGCGTCCGCTTAGTACGGTAGGCCCTCAGGGCCCGGGGGAACCGGGCCGATCCACCCCACCCCAGGGAGGCCCCCGTGGCACGCGCGCTCCAGGAGGTCGTCTTCGTCGACGGCGTCCGCACCCCGTTCGGCAAGGCCGGCGAGAAGGGCATGTACGCCCAGACCCGCGCCGACGACCTCGTCATCAAGTGCATCCGCGAGCTCCTGCGGCGCCACCCCGAGCTGCCCAAGGACCGGGTCGAGGAGGTGGCCATTGCCGCCACGACCCAGATCGGCGACCAGGGCCTGACCCTCGGCCGCCTCGCGGCGCTGCTCTCCGGCCTGCCGAACACCACCCCCGGCTACTCCATCGACCGGATGTGCGCCGGTGCGATGACCGCGGTCACCAACATCGCCTCCTCGATCGGCGTCGGCGCGATCGACGTCGCCATCGCCGGAGGCGTGGAGCACATGGGCCGCCACCCGATGGGTGAGGGCATCGACCCCAACCCGCGGATCATCTCCGAGCGGGTCGTCGACGAGTCGGCCCTGGTCATGGGCAAGACCGCCGAGAACCTGCACGACCGCTTCCCGCAGCTCACCAAGGCCCGCTGCGACGCGTTTGCCGTGAACAGCCAGCGCAAGCTCGCGCAGGCGTACACCGCCGGCAAAGTGCAGCCCGACCTCGTGCCGGTCGCGACCCGCCACGTCGAGAAGGGGTGGGGCCTGGCGACCACCGACGAGCCCCCCCGCCCCGGTACCACCCTCGAGGAGCTCGGCGCGCTGAAGACGCCCTTCCGCTCGCACGGCAACGTGACCGCCGGCAACGCGGCCGGCCTCAACGACGGCGCGACGGCCTGCATCCTCGCGTCCGAGTCGGCCGCCGCCGAGCTCGGCCTGCCGGTGCGCATGCGCCTGGTGTCGCACGCGTTCGTGGGCGTCGAGCCCGAGGTCATGGGCATCGGCCCGGTGCCCGCCACCGAGAAGGCGCTGGGCAAGGCCGACCTCACCATCGAGGACATCGGCCTGTTCGAGCTGAACGAGGCCTTCGCCGTGCAGGTCATCGCCTTCCTCGACCACTTCGGCATCGCTGACGACGACGACCGGGTCAACCCCTGGGGCGGCGCCATCGCCACCGGCCACCCGCTCGCGTCCTCGGGCGTCCGCCTGATGAGCCAGCTCGCCCGCCACTTCGAGGAGCACCCCGAGGTGCGCTACGGCCTGACCGCGATGTGCATCGGCATCGGCATGGGCGGTTGTGTCATCTGGGAGAACCCCCACCACGCCGACTACGGCAAGGAGTCCTGAGCCATGACGACGACCACCCCGACCCCCGTCACCGCCCCCCGCCTGCCCGAGGAGGTCGTGACCCACACCCCCGTGCAGGACGTCACGCTCCCCGGTGGCGCCGGCATCCTCGCCCTGGTCACCCTCGACAACGGGCACGACCACACCCGGCCCAACACCTTCGGCCCGCAGACCATCGCGGGCCTGCAGGCCACCGTCGACGACCTGCGCGCCCGGGCCGAGGCCGGCGAGATCTCGGCCGTCGGCATCACCGGCAAGCCGTTCGCGTTCGCCGTCGGCGCCGACCTGTCCGGCGTCCCGTACGTCACCCAGCGGGAGCAGGCCCTGGACATCGCCCGCGCCGGCCACGCGGCCTTCGCCTCGATCCTGGACCTCCCGGTGCCGACCTTCGCGTTCGTCAACGGCGCGGCCATGGGCGGAGGCGTCGAGATCGCGCTCGCGTGCGACTACCGCACCGTCTCGGCCGGCGTGCCGGCGTTCGCGCTGACCGAGACCTTCCTCGGCCTCGTTCCCGGCTGGGGCGGCTGCTACCTGCTTCCGAACCTCGTCGGGGCCGCTGACGCGCTCAAGGTCATCATCGAGAACCCGTTGTCGCAGAACCGGATGCTCAAGGCCAAGGAGGTCGCTGCGCTCGGCATCGCCGACGCGCTGCTCGAGCCCGCCGACTTCCTCGAGGACTCACTGCGGTGGGCCGCCGCCGTGCTCGCCGGTGCCGTCACCGTGAGCCGCCGGGAGGTGGACCGTGACGCGGCCACCTGGGACGCGACCTGCGACGGTGCGCGGAAGCTCGTGCTCGCCAAGACCGGCGGTCGGGCGCCGGGAGCGTTGCGCGCCGTCGAGCTGGTCCGTGCCGCGCGCACCGCCGGCCGCGACGAGGCCTTCGCGGCCGAGGACGCCGCGCTCGGCGACCTCATCATGACCGACGAGCTGCGCGCCGGGCTCTACGCCTTCGACCTCGCGCAGAAGCGGGCCAAGCGCCCCGCCGGTGCCCCCGACAAGGCGCTGGCCCGCCCGGTCACCAAGGTCGGCATCGTCGGCGCCGGGCTGATGGCGAGCCAGCTCGCCCTGCTCTTCGCCCGCCGCCTCGGGGTGCCGGTCGTCATGACCGACCTCGACGAGGAGCGGGTGGCCAAGGGCGTCGGCTGGGTGCACGCCGAGATCGCGGGGCTGCTGGCCAAGCGCCGGCTCTCCCCCGACAAGGCCTCGTTCCTCACCGGCCTGGTCACCGGGTCGAGCACCAAGGACGGGTTCGCCGACGCGGACTTCGTCATCGAGGCCGTCTTCGAGCAGATGGCGGTCAAGCAGCAGGTGTTCGCCGAGGTCGAGGCGGTGGTCTCGCCCGAGTGCGTGCTCGCGACGAACACCTCCTCGCTGTCGATCACCGAGATGGCGAGCCGGCTGCAGCACCCCGAGCGGGTGGTGGGCTTCCACTTCTTCAACCCGGTCGCCGTCATGCCCCTGCTCGAGATCATCCCCGGCGAGGCGACCGACGACGCGGCGCTGGCCACGGCCTTCGCGACCGGCCGCACCCTGGGCAAGACGACGATCCGGGTCAAGGACTCGGCATCCTTCGTCGTCAACCGCCTGCTCGGCCGGTACATGGGTGAGTTCTCGCGGATCGTCGACGAGGGCACCCCGGTGGCCACCGCCGACCGGGCGGTCGCGGGCCTGGCCCCCATGCCGCCGTTCGTGCTGCTCGGCCTGGTCGGGCCGGCGATCGCGCTGCACAACAGCGAGACGCTGCACCGGGCCTTCGGCGACCGGTTCCACGTCTCACCCAGCCTGCAGCGCCTCGTCGAGGCGGGCAAGCGCGGCTACTACGCGATGGAGGAGGGTCGCCCGGTGCCCGACCCCGAGGTTCTCGCCCTGGCCGAACAGCCCGAGCACCCCGTCGAGCTGACCGTGGAGCAGGCCCGCGAACGCATCCTCGGCGTGCTCGCCGAGGAGGTCGGGCTGATGCTGTCCGAGGGCGTCGTGGCCGCGCCGATGGACATCGACCTGGCCATGATGGCGGGTGCCGGCTTCCAGATGTGGAACGGCGGCCTGTGTCCCCTCCTCGACCGCGAAGGGGTCAGCGAGCGGGTCCTGGGCCGGCGTCTGCTGCCCGCCGGGGTCGCGAGCGTCCCGGCCTGAGCCGGCCCGGAACGTCGTCCCGCCCCCGGGCAGCAGGCCCGGAGGCCGGGACGACGTCCTCCCATATATCTCACAGGTGATATACGCTCGACAGGTGACTCCCACCACCACGTCCGACACCTACCTCACCCGGATCGGCACCCTGATCCGGGACGCCCGGCGCCACCAGGGGCTGACCCAGAGCGAGCTGGCCGACCTGCTCGGCACCAGCCAGAGCGCGGTCGCACGGATCGAGCAGGGCAAGCAGAACCTCTCCCTGGAGATGCTCGCCCGGGTCGGCGAGAAGCTCGACAGCGAGTTCGTCTCACTCGGCCACAGCGGCCCCCAGCACCTGCGGATCGTCGGCGGGCGCAAGCTCTCCGGCTCGATCCCGGTCAAGACCAGCAAGAACGCCGCCGTCGCCCTGCTCTGCGCGAGCATGCTCAACAAGGGCCGCACGACGCTGCGCAGCCTGGCCCGGATCGAGGAGGTCAACCGGATCATCGAGGTGCTGACCTCGATCGGCGTGCGCGTGCGCTGGCTGCCGGACAGCAACGACCTCGAGATCGTGCCCCCGGCCCGCCTCGACCTCGCGAGCATCGACATCGACGCCGCCCGGCGCACCCGCACCGTGATCATGTTCCTGGGCCCGCTGCTGCACGAGATGTCCAGCTTCGAGCTGCCGTACGCCGGCGGTTGCGACCTCGGCACCCGCACCGTGGAGCCCCACCTGTCCGCGCTCAAGCACTTCGGTCTCGACGTCGCCGCGACCCACGGCTTCTACGAGGCCACCGTCGACGCGAGCCGCGAGCCCACCCGGGCGATCGTGCTCACCGAGCGCGGCGACACCGTCACCGAGAACGTGCTCCTGGCGGCAGCCCGTCACCCGGGGACGACGATCATCCGCAACGCCTCCCCCAACTACATGGTGCAGGACCTCTGCTTCTTCCTGCAGGCACTCGGGGTGCGCATCGACGGCATCGGCACCACCACCCTGAGCGTCACCGGTGTGCACGACATCGACATGGACATCGAGTACTACCCGTCCGAGGACCCGATCGAGGCGATGAGCCTCATCGCGGCGGCCGTGGTCACGGAGTCGACGATCACCATCGAGCGGGTGCCGATCGAGTTCCTCGAGATCGAGCTGGCCACGCTCGAGGAGATGGGCCTGAAGTTCGACATCACGCCGGAGTACTGCGCCAAGAACGGCCACACCCGGTTGCTCGACCTCACGATCCACCCCGGGCCGCTGAAGGCTCCGGTCGACAAGATCGCCCCGATGCCGTTCCCGGGCCTGAACATCGACAACCTACCGTTCTTCGCCCTCATCGCCGCCTGCGCCGAGGGCACGACGATGATCCACGACTGGGTCTACGAGAACCGGGCGATCTACCTCACCGAGCTGACCAAGGTCGGCGGCCAGGTGCAGCTGCTCGACCCGCACCGCGTCATGATCACCGGCCCGACGCCGAAGTGGCGCGCCGCCGAGGTCATGTGCCCGCCCGCCCTGCGGCCCGGCGTCGTCATCCTGCTCGCGATGCTCGCCGCGCCGGGAACCTCGGTGCTGCGCAACGTCTACGTGATCAACCGTGGCTACGAGGACCTCGCCGAGCGGCTCAACGCCCTGGGCGCGACGATCGAGACGTTCCGCGACATCTGAGCCATGACCCCGCGTGGCGTCGAGCCGACGGGCGGACGGCACCGCCCGCCGCCGTCGGCACGCGTCGTGCCCTCCGGGCACCCGCTCCTCCCGGGCGTCGCGCTGGCCACGTACGTGGCGCTCGCGTTCCTCTTCTCCTGGTCGTGGTGGGTGCCGATGGCCGTGCGCGGGCAGGCCGCCCAGAGCGGCGTCGGCTGGCCGACGCACCTGCCCGGGCTGATGGGCCCGGCGTTCGCCGCCGTCGTCGTGACGCTCGGCTGGCAGGGGACCGGCGCCCTGCGCGACCTCGGTCGCCGTGCGGTGCGCTGGCGGGGGGTCGGCCGCTGGTGGTGGTCGGTGCCGGCCGTCCTGGCGCTCGGGGCCGTCGGTGTCGGCGTCTCGGCGGCGACCGGCACCCCCGCCGACCCCCGCGGGCTGGCCGAGTACAGCGGTGCTCCGGTCGTGTCGGCGCTGGTGCTCTTCGGCTACGTGCTCCTCGTCAACGGCTACGGCGAGGAGCTCGGCTGGCGCGGCCTGCTCGCCGACGGTCTCGTCGACCGCGTCGGCGAGGTACGGGCGGCACTGCTCGTCGGGGTGGTCTGGGCGGCGTGGCACCTGCCCCTGTTCTGGGTCGTCGACGGCTTCCGCTCGATGGGCTGGGCCACGGTCGGTTGGGTGCTCGGGCTGGTCGCCGGGTCGATCGTGCTGACCCGGCTCTACGTCGGGTCGGGCCGCAGCGTGCTGCTGGTCGCGCTGTGGCACACCGCGTTCAACTTCACCAGTGCCACCACGGCGACCGAGGGGGTGTCCGCCGCCATCACCTCCACCGCCGTGATGGTGGCCGCCGTCGTCGTGCTCGTGCGGGCGCGTGCTCGACCGCGCCGCGGACGACACAGGTGAGGCGCAAGCGTGTGTCCCGGCCACATAGGGCGAGGCGCGCGCTGTTCATACCGTGGGCGCCATGCGCGTCCTCGTCACCGGTGCTGCCAGCGGCATCGGCGCAGCCATGGTCCGCCGCTTCCTCGAGGACGGCGCCGACGTCTTCGCCCTCGACCTCGACGGCGAGTCCCTCGACGCCCTGCGCACGACCTTGAAGGACGACGGGTTGGATGCCGGCCGGGTCGAGCCGATCGTGACCGACCTGGCCGCGCCCGACGCGATGGAGGGGCTGCCCACCGACGTCGACGTGCTCGTCAACAACGCCGGCATCCAGCACGTGAGCCCGGTGCACGAGTTTCCCGTCGAGGTCTTCGAGCGGATCCACCGGGTGATGCTGCTGGCGCCCTTCCAGCTGGCGCGCCACGTGCTGCCGCACATGTACGCCGCCGGCTGGGGCCGCGTGGTCAACGTCTCGAGCGTCCACGGCCTGCGGGCCAGCCCGTTCAAGGTGGCCTACGTCAGCGCCAAGCACGGCCTCGAGGGGTTGAGCAAGGTCATCGCGCTCGAGGGCGCGGAGCACGGCGTGACGAGCAACTGCCTCAACCCGGCCTACGTCCGGACCCCCCTGGTGGAGAGACAGATCGCCGACCAGGCGAAGGCCCACGGCATCCCGGAGTCGGAGGTCGTCGAGACGGTGATGCTGGCACCTGCCGCGCGCAAGCGGCTCATCGAGCCCTCGGAGGTCGCGGCGTTCGCGAGCTTCCTCTGTACCCCGGACGCCGACTCGGTCACCGGCGCCTCCCTCGCCATGGACGGCGGCTGGACCGCCCACTGACGTCGGCGTCGCGGCGCTGCTACGCGCGGCGAGCCACCCACAGCTCCTCGGCCGGCCAGCGGCCGGCCCACTCGGGCGAGACGATCTCGTAGAACGGGTGGTCGGTGCGGTCGGTCGGCGCGAAGATCTCGTGCAGTGCCTCCACGACGAACCCGGACCGCCGCAGCAGGCGCACCCAGTCACCGTGCGACGGGTGGTGCTCGATGCCGCCGCCCACCCACTGCACCCGGTACGCCTGCGCGTACCCGCGCAGCAGCCGCTCCCCCGCGACGCCCTCGTCGGGCGGCACGCACAGCGCCGAGAGGTGGCTGTTGGTGAGGAAGACCAGGCGCCCGCCGGGCCGCAGCACTCTGGCCGCCTCGGGAAGCCACCGCTCCGGATCGCACCAGGCCGCGGCCCCGTGCTCGCTGACGACGAGGTCGACGCACCGGTCCGCGAGCGGCACCCGCCCGACGTCGCACTGCACCAGGGGGAAGGTGGGGCCGAGCCGGCGCTGGAGCCGCCGGGCGGTGGCGAGCTGCTCGCCGGAGAGGTCGACGGCCACCGGGTTCGCCCCTGCACGGGACAGCCAGGCCGAGACGTAGGCCGTGCCGCTCGCGAGCTCGAGCACGTCCAGCCCGTGCACCTCGCCGAGCACCCCGAGCTCCCGCTCGGGGACGGCGAACAGGCCCCAGACGGCATCCGGCCGAGCCCACAGCTCGTCGGCGGCTGCATCGGTGTACCGCTCGTTGACCACGGCCCACACCGCCCGGTTCCGGGCCACCTCGTCGGCGTGGGAGTCGGTCACGCTCCAGTCCCAACGCGCGCCCTGATCGCGGTTGCCGCGGAGGCGGCGGCCGCCCGCTCGTAATCATCATAGATGTCCCCGTGGAATTGCGTCCCACCGGGCGGCCGTTGGCAGACGGCGTCCTTCACCCAGCACCATGACTCGATCACCGTCCCGGGCGATGCCGGGAAGAACGCGCGTCGGCCCTTGATGCCTGCCCCTGGGACCGCTGCAGGTCGAAAGTCGACCTGAGGATCGCCCGCCGCGTAGGTCGCCTCGGCAAAGAGGATCACCCGTGCGACGCGAGCGCGGACTGGTGACGCCAGGCCGGCGAACGCATCTCCGATCACCTGACCTCCCTGCGAGTACCCGAAGAGGACGAACTGGGAATCTGCGCACGCCAACGCGGTCCGCATCACCGCGTTTCGAGCCCGAACAGCGCCCAGCTCAGCACTTGCGGCGTAGACCGCCGGGTAGTTCCCGAGCTCCGGCGTCCACGCCGCGGCGTTGTAGCCGACGGCTGTCGCCGGATAGTCGACGGCGATGGCGGGCAGTGACTCGGAGTCACGGCCGAGGGCCTCACGCAGGAATCCGAGCACGCGTCGGCCCCGGTCGCCGAGGCCTTGGGCGAACGGTTCCGTGAGCCAGCCGTTCTGCCCGGATCCGCGGGCTGCGACATAGACCAGGTCCGGGCAGGGTTCCTCGTGCACGAAGACCCGGATGGTCCGACCGGCTCGGACGGCGCGCACCTGGGTGGTGCGGGGCCCGATGGAGGCTCCGGTCAGGTCGACTGGCTCGAGCCTGCCGGCCCAGGTGTGGCTCCGCGATCCCGCCCCTAGATTCACGGGGTCCTGGCCGGTGCGGGTGACGACGAAGCACTCTGCCTCCGGCACCGGCGCCCAAGTGGCCAGGGCTCCGCGTCCCAACCGGGTCACCGAGAGCGACTCGGGGAGGTGCTCCCCCTCGCCGGCGGCGCACGGGATCCCGGTGCGCGTCGGTTCCGACGATTCCGATGGGGTCGCCTCTGGCACACCCGGCACGTCGGCGCCGTCCGGCGGGGGAGAGCACGCGGAGGCAGCGAGCAGAACCAACGAGATCAGGAGGCTGGCCGCGAGGTTCGACCTCGATGCGCTGCCTCTACGCCATGAGCTCGGCAATGTCCCTACCGAGGCCGAGTCCGACCTTGAGCAACGAGAGCACGTCCTTGGCCTGCTTGGAAACGGCCGCCGCCGTCTCGAGCTGGGACCTCCAGTCTGCGCGAGGTCCTGTCGAAATGGTCCGCAGCTCGGCAGGACTGAGTTCGCCGAGCGCGACAGTCACGTCGCCGCAGGCCTGGACGACGCGGTGGGCTGCCTCCACCACGTGGGACGTCTCGTACGCCCAAGAGCCGGCCACCGGCCGCGCTGGCGGACGCTCCAGGGGCGAGGCGAGCAGCGTGTTGAGATCGCCCCCGACCCGGAAGTGGGTGGCGACGAGTGGTACGCCGTTCACGTACCCGGCGCGGTACCGGGCCAGCGCTACCGCCTCTGACCCTCGCTGTTCGAGCAGGACGGCCCCGGGCGACCCGGGGGCACACTCACCCAGCAGGAGCGCCGCGCGCATGTCATCGCCGATGGTCAGGGTGACGTTGGGAACGGAGTCATCCGGCCCCACCCACCAACGAACCCACCCC
This sequence comes from Ornithinibacter sp., assembly GCA_035633415.1. Taxonomy (GTDB): domain Bacteria; phylum Actinomycetota; class Actinomycetes; order Actinomycetales; family Dermatophilaceae; genus Fodinibacter. The sequence continues at coordinate 16,278 of DASQEZ010000301.1, forward strand.
CCGACGTCGGACGGTCCCTCGATCTCCACCCAGCCCCGGCTCTCGCGAAAGCGGAAGCTGTCGATCTCGGTGTAGGGCTGAGGCTGCTGCTCCTGGGTGTGCCAGTACCAGCTGAGGTCAATCTTCTCCATGGCTGGCAGACGCAGAGAGA
>DASQEZ010000302.1:0-2964 GCA_035633415.1 Ornithinibacter sp.
GATCCGGTATGCCGAGCAGGCCGGCCCGTTCTACCTCGCCGAGGACTACCACCAGGGCTACCTGCACAAGAACCCCAACGGCTACTGCAACCACGGGCCGAACGGCCTGACCTGTCCGGTGGGGGTCGCCGAGCTGCCCGCCCAGACCGACGTGCTCCCCCCGGCCTGACCGTCGCGTTCACCCGCCCCACGGCATCCGCTGTGGGTGCTGCTGGCGACGGGCGCACGAGGTCCCACGACACGCTGATGCCGCAGCCCGGTGGTCAGCGTGTCGCGGGACCTCGACGGGCGAGGGCGCGCCGTCAGATGCGGGAGGCGACCTCGGTGCCCTGGCGGATGGCGCGCTTGGCGTCGAGCTCGGCCGCCACGTCGGCGCCGCCGATGACGTGCACCGTCAGACCACGCGCCTCGAGGGCGTCGGCCACGGTGCGCACCGACTCCTGCCCGGCACAGACGACGACGCTGTCGACGGCGTACGTGCGCTCCGAAGTGGCCGGCCCGTCACCCCTGCTGCTGCTGCCCTTGCCCTTGCCCTTGCCCTTGCCCTTGCCCTTGCCGTCGTCCAGCGCGACGGTCACGTGCAGGCCGTCGTCGTCGATCCGGTCGTACGACACGACGCCCGTCACCTGCTCCACACCCTTGGCCTTCAGCGCGGCTCGGTGCACCCAGCCCGTCGTCTTGCCCAGGCCCTTCCCGATCGAGCTCGACTTGCGCTGCAGGAGCACGACCTGCCGCGGGCTCGGCTCCGGCCGCGGGCGGGTCAGCCCACCGCGGGTGTCGGCCGGGTCGCCCACGCCCCACTCGGCCTTCCACGAGTCGACGTCGAGCGTCGCGGAGGAATCGGTGGTGAGGAACTCGCTCACGTCGACCCCGATGCCGCCCGCACCGATGACCGCGACCCGGGCGCCGGCGGTGCGCTCACCGCGCACCAGCTCGGCGTAGGTCATGACCATCGGGTGGTCGATGCCGGGGATCGACGGCATCCGCGGTGCGACCCCGGTGGCGACGACGACCTCGGTGAAGCCGGCGTCGGCGAGCTCGTCCGCGTCGACCCTCCGGCCGAGGTGCACCTTGACCCCGGTCAGGTCCAGGCGCCGGGTGAAGTAGCGGATCGTCTCGGCGAACTCCTCCTTGCCGGGGATGCGCATCGCGATGTCGAACTGTCCGCCGACGTGGTCGCGCGCCTCGAAGAGCTCGACCTCGTGGCCTCGGTCGGCCAGGGTCGTCGCCGCGGCGAGTCCGGCCACCCCGGCACCGACGACGGCCACCCTCTTGGCCCTGCGGGTCGGCCCGAGCACGAGCTCGGTCTCATGGGCGGCGCGCGGGTTGACCAGGCAGGTGGCGCGCTTGTTGACGAAGGTGTGGTCGAGGCAGGCCTGGTTGCAGGCGATGCAGGTGTTGATCTCGTCCGCGCGCGACTCGGCCGCCTTGCGGACCCACTCGGGGTCGGCCAGGAACGGGCGGGCCAGCGAGACGAGGTCGGCACCGCCGGCGAGCACCGACTCGGCGACGTCGGGCATGTTGATCCGGTTGGTCGCGACGACCGGCACCGACACGTGCTCCTTGAGCCGCGACGCGTACGAGGTGAACGCGGCCCGCGGCACCGAGGTGACGATGGTCGGCACCCGGGCCTCGTGCCACCCGATCCCCAGGTTGAGCATGCTGGCCCCGGCCGCCTCGATCTCGGCGGCGAGCGCCGTCACCTCGTCCCAGGTCTGCCCCTCCTCGACGAGGTCGAGCACCGAGATCCGGTAGATGACGATGAAGTCGCGGCCCACGGCCTCGCGCACCGCACGCACGGTCTCGACGGCGAACCGGCGCCGCTTGACCGGGCTGCCTCCCCACGCGTCGATGCGCTTGTTGGTGCGCGGCGCGAGGAACTGGTTGATGAGGTAGCCCTCCGACCCCATGATCTCGACGCCGTCGTAGCCGGCCTCCCGCGCCAACCGCGCGGCCCGGGCGAACGCCCGGATCTGGCGGTGCACCCCCCGGTCGCTGAGGGCTCGGGGCCGGAACTTGCTGATCGGGCTCTTGCGCGCCGACGGCGCCACGCACCACGGGGTGTAGGCGTAGCGGCCCGCGTGGAGGATCTGCAGCGCGATCAGCCCGCCCGCCTCGTGCACGGCATCGGTGACCTGCCGGTGCTGGCGCGCCTCGCGGTGGGTCGTCAGCTTCGACGCCATCGGGTAGAAGGTGCCCTCGACGTTGGGCGCGAAGCCACCGGTGACGATCAGCCCAGCACCCCCGCGGGCCCGCTCGGCGAAGTAGGCGGCGAGCTTGGGGAAGTCGCGCGCGTGGTCCTCGAGCCCCGTGTGCATCGAGCCCATGACCACTCGGTTGGGCAGGGTCACGTGACCCAGGTCCAGGGGGGCCAGCAGGTGGGGGTAGTCGCTCATCGGCCCTCTTCGTCTCCAGCGTCAGGTACGCCGTGCTCCGGTCGCGGCGACGTCTGCCGGATGCCGGGGGCCGGCATCCGCTCCCGGCTCACCGCCGCCGACGCCACCAGCGGCGCCGGACCCGAGCCTCTCCCGTTGTTACCGGCGGGTCAACCTCCGGTGGTTGTGAGGATGCTCGCAGCGCCCGCCAGCCCTCCACCATCGCCTCGACGTCGACGGTGGGTGCCAGCAGCTGCGGCATCCCGGGGTCAGGGGGCCGCAGCCGCTCGCGGCGTACCCGGCGGTTGAAGTCCTCGAGGACCTCGCGCACGGCAGCCTCGGAGCGCAGGTCGGCGAGGGCCTCGGGGTAGGAGGCCGCCTCCTTGCGCAGCTGCAGCGGGGGCGGGAGTGCGCCGGTCAGGTCGAGCTGTTCGCGCTCGACGTAGCGGCGCAGCCACCACGTCGGGTCATCGAAGTCGCCGAGGCCGGTGAGCGGCTTGCCGGCACCGGGCAGGTCGTGACGACAAGGGTCGGGGAAACCGGGGCCATGACCCCGTTTTCCCCGGGGTGTCCTGCCAGCAGTGATCAG
>DASQEZ010000303.1:0-2001 GCA_035633415.1 Ornithinibacter sp.
GAGGGTGTTGGAGATGACGTCACCCGCGACCACCGGGGAGCCGTCCGGGCGCGTCACGACTCGGAACGCGTCCGGGTCGCGCCCGAAGAGGGAGTGCGCCGTGAAGGTGAGGTACCGCGCGGCCGCCCCGCCGATCGGGTAGCCGTGGCGAGCTGCGTGTGCCGCCGGGGCCATGACGTCCGCCCAGGACAGGACGCCGAGCTCCTCGACCGCCAGCTCACAGGCCGTCACCGCCCCAGGGGTCGCGACCGACCCGTGCCCGGCGAAGAGCCGCACGCCACCGCCGTAGTCGGTGACGACCTCATGGACCCCGCCGCCGAAGCGGTCGGCCGGCAGCCCGCGACCCGGCATCTCGACGTTGCCGTCGATGACGACGGGTTCCCCCGCGGCCGGCCAGACCGACACGAACGCGCCACCGGCGAGCGACACGATCCCCGGCTCCGTGCTCATCGCGGCCAGGGCGGCGGCGACGGCGATGTCGACGGCGTTCCCCCCGGCCATCGCGACCTCGCGGCCGGCCGCGAGCGACACCGGCCCGGTCGCCGCGATCGACACCCGTCCACCCATGGCCCTGATCCTGCCACTGGGGTCGGGGCGCTGCCCCGCGCCCGTCCACGAACACGTGCGGACCGGTAGCGTGCGTGGGCATGACGCGCCCGCCCCTCGGCATCATCGCCGGTACCGGCTTCTACGACCTCGGGGCCCTGCAGGATGCCGTCGACGCGACGGTGAGCACCCCGTTCGGCGACGCGCGGGTCACCCGCGGCACGTGGCACGGCCTCCCGGTCGTCTTCCTCACCCGGCACGGCGCCGGCCACTCGGTGCCCCCTCACCTGGTCAACTACCGGGCGAACATCCGGGCGCTGGCCGACCTGGGGGTGCACGACGTCGTCGCGGTCAACGTCACCGGCTCGATCGACCCCGACCTGCGCCCCGGTGACCTGCTCTGCCTCGACGACTTCCTCGACCTCACCAAGCAGCGACCGGTCACGTTCTTCGACGGCTCCGGTCCCGAGGGCGTCGTCCACACCGACGTCGTCGAGCCCTACCACCGCGAGATCCGGCGCGAGATCCTCGAATCCGCCTCCAGCGCGGGCCAGTCCATTCGTGATGGTGGGGTCTACGTCTGCTTCGAGGGGCCGCGCTTCGAGACGCGCGCCGAGATCCGGCTGGCGCGGCTCGCGGGTGGCGACGTCGCCGGCATGACCGGGGTGCCCGAAGTGACGCTCGCCGCCGAGGCCGGCCTGCGGTACGCCGCGATCTCCCTCGTGGTGAACCCCGCCTCGGGCGTCGGCGACTCCACCGAACCGATCACCATGGACGAGATCAACGAGGTCCTGCGCACCAGCGCCACCACGGTGCTCGCCATCCTCGACGAGCTGGTCCACACCCGAGCCACCTTCCCCGACCCCGACCCCACCGAGACCACCGCATGAGCCGCCTGCGCATCGAGAACGCCACCCACGTCGTCACCGTCGACGATGACGACCGGATCCTCACGAGCACCACCGTCGAGATCGACGACGGCGTCATCACCGAGATCTCGCCCGGGACCCCGGGGCCCGGGACGGCAGCGGGGGTGACCACTGGCGTGACCACGATCGACGCCCGCGGCAAGCTGCTGATGCCGGGGCTGGTGAACCTGCACACCCACCTCCCGATGACCCTCCTGCGGGGCCTGGCCGAGAACCTCGACCTCGACGGCTTCCTCCAGCACCTCTGGGCGGCCGAGGCGGCGGTCATGGACGAGGAGACCGTCGAGCTCGGCGCGACGCTCGGGGCCCTCGAGAGCCTGCTCGGCGGCTGCACCACCCAGCTCGACATGTACTTCCACCACCAGGCCACCCACCGCGGCGCCGTCGCCGCCGGCAGCCGGCACGTCATCGGGCCGGTGTTCTTCGACGGCCCCGGCCCCGACGGCCTGGCCTGGTCCGAGCGCCTCGCGAACCTGCGCGCCTGGCCCGCCCTGCTCGACGAGATCGGCGGCCCGGACGTCCCGGT
>DASQEZ010000304.1:0-4400 GCA_035633415.1 Ornithinibacter sp.
GCGCGCAGCTTGTCACCCTCGGCGATCGACATGACGTCGTGCCCGCCGAACTGGCCGCGCAGCGCGGCGACGGCCTGCATGGTCGGTGAGCTCTGCTGGCGCGAGGCGAAGCGGGCGAACAACGACGCCGAGATGACCGGCATCGGCACCGAGAGGGCGATGGCCTCCTCCACGGTCCACCGGCCCTCGCCGGAGTCGGCGGTGTAGTCGGAGACGTCCTTGAGGGAGGGGTTCTCCTCGAGGGCCTTGACCATCAGGTCGAGCAACCAGGAGCGCACGACCGTGCCACGGCTCCACGCCTTGAACGCGCCCGGGACGTTCTCGACGATGTCCTTCTTCTCGAGCAGCTCGTACCCCTCGGCGTACGCGGCCATCAGGCCGTACTCGATGCCGTTGTGCACCATCTTCGTGTAGTGCCCGGCGCCGACCTTGCCGGCGTGCACGAAGCCCTCGTCGCGCGGGCCCTCGGGACGCAGCGCGTCGAAGATCGGCATCGCCTTCTTCACGTTGGCCGCCGACCCGCCGACCATCAGGCCGTAGCCGTTGTCCAGGCCCCAGATGCCGCCGGACACACCGCAGTCGAGGTAGCCGATGCCCTTGGCCCTGAGCAGCTTCTCGTTCTCGGTGTCGTCGGTGAACTTGCTGTTCCCACCGTCGATGACCAGGTCACCCTTGCCGAGCAGGCCCGCCAGCTTCGCGACCGTGTCCCTGGTCGGAGCCCCGTGCGGAACCATGACCCACACGACCCGCGGCGCCTCGAGCTTGTTCACCATGTCGGCGAGGGAGCGGGAGTCGGAGACCGCCTTGTTGCGGTCGTAGCCCACGACCTCGTGGCCGGCGCGGCGGAGCCGCTCGCGCATGTTGCCGCCCATCTTGCCCAGACCGACCAGACCCAGCTGCATCTCGGAACTCCTCGTGGTGTGTGGTCCGGCAGGCGGACTGTCGCGGTTCCCGTCGAACGCTACGCCCGCGGCATCCGGAAATGGCCGGTCAGGACGCGAAGCGCACCGGCATGAGCACGTAGCGGTACGAGGTGTCGGCCTCGCCGTCCTCCTCGGCCTGGCCCGAGAGCACCGCCGGGCGCGAGGCCTGGGTGAAGGAGATCCGGCTGTAGGGCGTACCGACGGCGCCGAGGCCGTCGAGCAGGTAGGTCGGGTTGAACGCGATCTCGATCTCGGGGCCGGTGAGCACGGCCTCGACCGCCTCGGAGGCCTGGGCGTCGTCGCCGGCGCCGGCCTCGATGGCCACCTGTCCCTCGCTGAACCGCAACCGCACGGGCGTGTTGCGCTCGGCGACCAGGGCCACGCGCTTGACGGCCTCGACGAGGTCGGCGGTCCTGATGACCGACTCGGTCTCGGAGGTCGTGGGGAAGATCGAGGAGACCTTGGGGTACTCGCCGTCGAGCAGGCGGGTGGTGGTGCGACGCTGGCCGGCCTCGAAGCCGACCAGGCCGTCGCCGCCGGCCGCGGTGCCGAGCGCGACGTCGATCGAGCCGCTGGCCCCGAGCGAGCGAGCGGTGTCGGACAGCGTGCGCGCCGGGATGAGCACCACGTGGCTCGCGTCGGTCGACGTGGGGTTCCAGTGCAGCTCGCGCATCGCCAGGCGGTAGCGGTCGGTGGCGAGCAGCGTCATCGTGTCGCCCTCGATCTCGACCCGCACCCCCGTCAGGATCGGCAGGGTGTCGCCGCGGTCGGCCGCGACCGACACCTGGGCGACGGCCTGGGTGAACAGGTGACCGTCGATCGAGCCGCTGGGCTCGGGGGAGGACGGCAGCGTCGGGTAGTCGTCGGCCGGCATCAGCAGCAGGCTGAAGCGCGACGAGCCACAGGTGACCTGCACCTTCGAGCCGTCGGTGGCGATGTCGATCGGCCGGTCGGGCAGGTTGCGCGAGATGTCGGCGAGCAGCCGGCCGAGCACGAGCACGGTACCGGGCTCGGCGACCTCCGCCGCGACGGTGATCTTGGCCGAGACCTCGTAGTCGAAGGCCGACAGGGTCAGCGTCCCGTCGTCGTCGGCCTGCATCAGGATGCCGGCCAGGACCGGCACCGGGGGACGGGCGGGCAGGCCGCGCGCCACCCAGGTGACCGCCTCGGCCAGGACGTCGCGCTCGACGCGGAACTTCACGGCTTACCACCTTCGTCCGGCGCGAGGTCTCGCGCCCTGCTCGTGCACACATGTAGTCCCGTCCGCGCGGTCGGGCGTGCTCGAGGCGACGCCGACGCAGACGGGGTCATGACACTAGTGCACGCCCTGACGTGGCGGTACCTGATCCGGTGCACGCCCGGACCGGATGCCGGGGACGGGGGACGGCGACGGTGGGTGCCGTCGGGTCCTGGTTCGATCGGGTCGTGCTCGGGGCCGGATCAGAGTTCTAGGGATCTCGTCGTAGGGGTAGGAGCTGTGGATCCTGTGGACGGGGCCGAGTCCGTGCAGGTGGCCCCGGCGATCCCGGGTGTGGACGAGCGGTGGACGAGTCGGTGCATGACGGGGGCGGGGTGTGGACGGCGCGGTGGCGTTCACAGGTCGTCCACGTCGAGGTTCCGCTGCGTCCACCTCGACACGCTGCTCGTCCACAGTCGTCCACAGGAGGTGTGGACAACTACCCATGGGGCGCGTGTGACTCGTGGTCCTGAAGCGAGTTGTCCACAGGCTTCCCCACAGGGGGTGGACGCTGCTGGTACCTGCCTGTAACACGCTCCGCCCCGTACCTGCGGGGTGGCTGTGCCGCGCGGCGCCGAGCCGAAGGTTCTACAGGGTTTGTACACGCCGTGTGGACAGCCTGTGGACAACCCGGGGTACCGGCGTGGTGCGAGCTCAGTGCGACTGCTGCTTGATCCGGTTGGTCAGCTCGGTCACCTGGTTGTAGATCGCGCGTCGCTCGGCCATCAGCTGGCGGATCTTCTTGTCGGCGTGCATGACCGTGGTGTGGTCGCGGCCGCCGAACTGCTGGCCGATCTTGGGCAACGAGAGGTCGGTGAGCTCGCGGCAGAGGTACATCGCGATCTGTCGCGCCGTGACGAGCACCCGGGACCGTGACTGGCCCTGCAGGTCGTCGAGGGTGAGCCCGAAGTAGGCGGCCGTCTGGGCCATGATCGTCGCCGGCGTGACCTGGCTCGAGGCGTCGTCGGGGATGAGGTCGCGCAGCACGATCTCGGCCAGGCTCATGTCGACCGGCTGGCGGTTCAGGCTGGCGAAGGCGGTGACCCGGATCAGGGCACCCTCGAGCTCGCGGATGTTGGTCGAGATCCGCGACGCGATGAACTCGAGCACGTCGTCCGGCACCGACAGCCGTTCCTGGATCGCCTTCTTGCGCAGGATCGCGATCCGGGTCTCGAGGTCGGGGGGCTGCACGTCGGTGAGCAGGCCCATCTCGAAGCGGCTGCGCATGCGGGCCTCGAAGCCGCTGAGCAGCTTGGGCGGCACGTCGCTGGTGATGACGACCTGCTTGTTCGCGTTGTGCAGCGTGTTGAAGGTGTGGAAGAACTCCTCCTGCGTCTGCACCTTGCCCTGGAGGAACTGGATGTCGTCGATGAGCAGCACGTCGACGTCGCGGTAGCGGCGCTGGAAGTTGGCCGCCTTGTCGTCACGGATGCTGTTGATGAAGTCGTTGGTGAACTCCTCGGAGTTCACGTAGCGCACCTTGACGTGCGGAAACAGGTTGCGGGCGTAGTGCCCGATGGCGTGCAGCAGGTGGGTCTTGCCCAGCCCGGAGTCGCCGTAGATGAACAGCGGGTTGTAGGCCTTGGCCGGCGCCTCGGCGACCGCGACCGCGGCGGCGTGCGCGAACCGGTTGCTCGCGCCGATGACGAAGGTGTCGAAGGTGTACTTGGGGTTGAGCCGCGTCAGCTCGACCTGCTCGGGCACCTGGCTGCCGGGTCGGGGGCGGCGGGCTCCGGGCACCTCGACCAGACCGGGGATGCCGTGGCGTTCCGGGCCGCGGTCGGGTCCGCGGGCCGCGTCGGCGGCGCCGTGGTCGGCCGCGTGGTCGGCGGCGTTGCGGGCGAAGGCGGACGTCTCGGTGCCGTCCACCTCGTCCTCGCCGATGTCGAGGTCGTCGATCTGGCGACGTCGGTCGGCGGCCCGCAGGTCGTGCCCCCCGTCGCCGTCGCCGTCCTCGCCGTCGAGGGGGGGAGCCTCGGCGAGCGAGGGGTCGACGGTGACGGCGAGCCGCACGTCGCGGCCGAGCTGGGTGCCCAGGGTCGCGGTGACCCGGTCACGCAGCCGGGTCTCGACGATGTCCTTGGTGAAGTCGTTCGGCACCGCGATCAGGGCGGTGTCGTCGAGCAGTCCGACGAGTTTCGCGAGCGAGAGGAACGCCCTCTGCTGCACCGGGATCCCGTCGGAGTCGAGCACCTCCAGGGTCGTGCGCCACAGCTGGGCCATCGTCGCGTCCGCCACTC
>DASQEZ010000305.1:0-2549 GCA_035633415.1 Ornithinibacter sp.
GGTGCCGCCGCGCTGCACCAGCGTCGTTGCGGCGGTTGCCAGCTCGAGCTGAACCCGGTCGAGATCCAGCGCATCCGCTCGGCCCCCGACGACGAGGTGCTGCGCTGCGAGGAGTGCCGCCGCATCCTGGTCCGCACCGCCGAGTCCGGCCTGTGAGCCGTCGGCTCACCGTCGAGGCCGACGGCGGGTCGCGCGGCAACCCGGGAGTCGCCGGCTACGGCGCCCTGGTCCGCGACACCGACACCGGCGCGCTTCTCGCCGAACGTGCCGAGCCGTTGGGGAAGCAGTCGAACAACGTGGCCGAGTACCGCGGGCTGATCGCCGGCCTCGAGGCCGCGCTCGCGATCGACCCCTCCGCCGAGGTCCACGTGCGGTTGGACTCCAAGCTCGTCGTCGAGCAGATGTCGGGCCGCTGGAAGATCAAGCACGAGGACATGCGCCGCCTCGCCCTGCAGGCCCGCGACCTGGTGGCGGACATCACCTCGGCGGGTGGCACGGTGCGGTTCGAGTGGATCCCGCGCGCCCAGAACAAGGATGCCGACGCCCTCTCGAACGTCGCGATGGACGGCCGGGTGGTCGACCGGACCTTCGGCGGGCCGTCGGACGTCGACGACGTGCCGGGTGAGCCGGAGTCCGACGACCAGCCCCGCCGCACCGGGTTCGACCGGCGCGGCACCCCGACCCGGGTCGTGCTCGTGCGGCACGGCGTCACCGACTTCACGGCGCAGGGCCGCCTCGACGGCCGCGGCGGCCCCGACCCACGGCTCAACGCCACCGGTCGGGCGCAGGCGGTGGCCGCCGGCACGGCGGTGGCCGGCCTCGTCCAGGGCCACCCCACCCGGGTGGTCACCTCGTCGCTGTCGCGGGCGATGGAGACGGGCGCGGCCGTCGCCGCCGCCATCGGTTCCGAGCCGGTGGTCGACGCCGAGTGGGACGAGCAGTCCTTCGGTGAGTGGGACGGCCGGTCAGTCGAGGAGCTCGTCGACGGCGAGCGCGAGGCCATGCGTGCGCTGCGTGACGACCCCACCTACCGGCCGCCGGGTGGGGAGTCGCACGACGACCTCGTGGCGCGGGTGGTGCCCGCGTGGGAGCGGGTGGTCGCCAGCGGTGGCACGACCGTCGTCGTCTGCCACCGCAAGCCGATCCTCGTCGTGCTCTCGCACCTGCTGGACCTGCCCCACGACCGGGCCTGGCGGCTCGCCGCGGCGCCCGGGTCACTGACCGCCGTCGAGGTCTGGGACGACGGCGAGGTCTCCGTGGCCTTCACCAACCGCACCTGAGACGTCCGGGCGAGAGCGACGGCGGCGTCCTACCCTCGTGGCATGACCTATGCAGGTGACGTCACCCCCACCGAGGCGTATGCCGCGACGACCGGCGACGAGGCCGCCCTCCTCGTCGACGTCCGCACCCGGGCGGAGTGGACCTACGTCGGTGTGCCGGTGCTCGAGGGCACGAGCCACGACGTCGTGTTCGTGGAGTGGTCGACCTTTCCCGACGGCAGGGTCAACGAGCGCTTCGTGGACGAGGTGCGTGCCGCCGGCCTGGAGACCGGGCGGCCGGTCTACCTCCTGTGCCGCTCCGGCGTCCGCTCGAAGTCGGCCGCCGACGCGCTGACCGCCGCCGGTCTCGGACCGGCCTACAACGTGCTCGACGGGTTCGAGGGGCCGCACGACGCACAGGGCCACCGCACCGTGGCGGGCTGGAAGGTCGCCGGGTTGCCATGGCGACAGGGCTGAGCATGGACCCGCAGGACTGGCACCCACAGACCCGGGCCGTGCGAGGGGGGCTGGCGCGCAGTGGTTTCGACGAGACGGCCGAGGCGCTCTACCTGACCTCCGGCTTCGTCTACCAGTCGGCCGAGCAGGCCGAGGCGGCGTTCAAGGACGAGGTCGAGCACTACATCTACAGCCGCTACGGCAACCCCACCGTGACCACCTTCGAGGAGCGGATGCGGCTGCTCGAGGGTGCCGAGGCGTGCTTCGCGACGGCATCCGGGATGGCGGCCGTGTTCACCGCGATGGCCGCGCTGTGCGGGGCGGGGGACCGGGTCGTGTCGTCGCGCGCGCTGTTCGGGTCGTGCTTCGTGATCCTCGACGAGATCCTGCCGCGGTGGGGGGTCGAGACCGTCTTCGTCGACGGCGCCGACCTCGACCAGTGGCGTGCGGCGCTGTCGGTACCCACGACCGCCGTCTTCTTCGAGACGCCGAGCAACCCGATGCAGGAGCTCGTCGACATCGCCGCGGTCTCCGAGCTGGCGCACGCGGCCGGCGCGACCGTGGTCGTCGACAACGTCTTCGGCACCCCGGTGTTCTCGCACCCGCTGGAGCTCGGAGCCGACGTCGTCGTCTACTCGGCGACCAAGCACATCGACGGCCAGGGGCGGGCGCTCGGGGGCGCCGTGCTCGGCACCACGGAGTTCGTCACCGGCCCGGTCAAGAACCTGATGCGCCACACCGGGCCGTCGCTGTCGCCGTTCAACGCCTGGCTGATGACCAAGGGCCTGGAGACGCTCGACCTGCGGGTGCGCCGGATGGCCGACTCGGCCCTGG
>DASQEZ010000306.1:0-15906 GCA_035633415.1 Ornithinibacter sp.
GTGCCCGCGTGGGTCACGTCGACGCGGAAGGTCGCGACCGACCCACCCTGGACGGCGACCCCGTCCACGTTCGAGTTGGGGCCGTTCGGGCCGTTCACGGGCACGTCGACGCCCTCGACGCCCTTGACCACGCGCAGAGGCGGCGGTGGGGTGACCGTGAGGTCGACGGTGTCGCGGTAGGACTGCCGGACGCCGGCGGTGTCCTGGATGCCGAGCTTCATCAGGTTGGTGCGCGTCTGCACGCCGGGGCCGGGCGCCCCCCGCAGGACCGCGGCCTGGAGCACGACCTCGAAGACGGCGCCCGGTGGCACGTACCGACCGGTGTCCGCGGGGGTGCCGATGTTGAACGCGACTGCGGTCAGCAGCCCGCGGGTGGCGAACGGCGCCGTGTTGGCGGGGGTCGCCCGGGCCGAGCCTGCGACGGCGACGAAGCCCGACGGGAGGAAGTCGATGACCTGCGGGTTGCGGGTCTGGGTCGAGGTGCTGAAGTCGACGCGCAGGGCGAAGCAGACCAGGTCACCGGCCCGGAACCGGATCTCGTCGGCAGGCAGGTCGGCGCTCTCGCGGTAGGCCGAGGTGTCGGTGGGACACGTACCGCCGGACAGCGAGCGCGCGAGCATGGTCTTGTTCGGGACTGCACCACCCGACGTCAGGGTCGCCGAGCTGGTGTCGCCCACCGTGACGAGCCCGGTCTCGCCGGTGAGCGGGATCGGGGTGGTGGACCCGGCGAGGGAGACGTTGTTGGTGAAGGAGTCACCGACGGCCGTGGGCTCCCCGATGAGCGGGCCGCGCAGGTAGACCGTCAGCATCCGGGCGTCGTAGGTGATGGTCAAGGACGCGTCGGCCGGAAGCGAGACCGGCTCGAAGTCGACGACGAACCCGCCGTCGGGGTTCGGGCTCACGCTGTCGTAGGGCACCGACGGGGTCGTGGCCGCGGACCCGTCGCACTGCGGGGGGCTGCCGGTGACGTAGTTCGTGCCGGGGCCGCCGAGCGGGCACAGACCCGCGGGGACGGCATCCGTGATGAGCACGTTCGAGGCGGAGGTGTACTCGCTCGTGTCGAGGACGAGCGTGTAGCGGGCGATGCCGCCGGCCTGGAACTCGGTCGGGGTGACGGACTTGCGCATCCGCAGGTCCTCGATCGTCACGGTCGCGGTGGTCGCGTCGGTGACGGCGGTTCCGGACCCGGGGGCGACCGGGCCCTGGTAGACGCCCGCGACCTCGGCGGAGTTGGTCGCCGACTGAGCGCTCGCGCCCTCGCGCGTGGACGCGCCCGTGTTGTTGTCGAGGTTCGACCCCTGCTCGCCGGTGTCGGGGTCGGGCTCGGCCCCGCCCGGGAAGAGCGCGTTGGCCCGCAGCGGGACCCCGGCGGCGTAGGGCAGCACGACCTCGTCGCCTGCGGCGAGGTCGCCGACGGTCCAGCGCAGCCGGGTGTAGACGCCGGGAGGGAGGGCCGTGCCGGCCTCGGTGACGGTCTCGACCGAGTCGGGCTCGACGCAGCCCGGCACGTCGGGGGTGCCGGTCAGCGGCGGTGCTCCGGGGTACTCCGGACCGGCGGAGAAGTCGTCGCGGCCGCAGCCGAGGAACTCGAGCTGGGCCGGCAGGTAGTCGGTGACGACCACTCCGTCGGTGCCCCCGACCTCGGAGGCCCGCACCCGAAGCGTGTAGACGGTGGTCTGGTCGTGCACCCCCCGGAGCAGCTGGCCCTCGGGGCTGGGCTCGGACTTGGTGATCTCGAGTGCGCTGACCAGCGTCGTCGCGTCGTCGGCGGCGCTCTCGGTCGCGGTACCCGGCACGAGCACCCCGGCGTCGTCGAACTCCGGGGCGACGAGGGGGTCGGTGTTGGTGTGGGCCTGTGCCTCGTTCGCGACGGTGGACCCCACCGGGTAGAGGTCGGGGTCGGGGGTGGCCGAGAAGCCCAGCTCGAACGTGCTGGCCACCTGGATGTCGGCGACGTTGGTCCAGATCAGCGTGGTCGACCCGCCGGGGTCGGTGATGACCGTCGGTTCCCCCGCGCGGGTCGGGGTGGTCGACCCGGCCACGTAGGTCAGGCCGGGGGGCAGCACGTCACGGAAGGAGAGGTTCCACTCGTTCTCGGCGTCGGGGTTGCTCGCGGGGTTGCCGGCCGTCAGGCGATAGGTGATCGGCGCGCCCGCACGCACGCTCGCGGGCGAGGACTTGGTGAACGTGATGCCCGGTGCCGCGGCCGCCGGGGCCACGGGAAGGACGAGGTAGGACAGCAGCAGGGTGAGGACGACACCCAGGACGGATGCGACTGAACGCCGCCGACCCACGGGGAACCACCCTGGCCGGCGGTCCCCTGCGCGTGCTCCGGACTCGACGATGCCGACATGGTGGCAGGGGACCGCGCGCCCCGCAACGCGATCCCACAACTTGTCGCAGGTCAGCGGGTCGGTTCGGTCGGCGAGCGATGGAACCCCTTGCGTTTGTTACCGGTGGGTAGCACACTGGTAAGCAAGCGCTCACTGACCCGATCGGGAGGACCACGGCCATGGGCCACTACAAGAGCAACCTGCGAGACATCGAGTTCAACCTCTTCGAGGTGCTGGGCCGCGGCGAGGTGCTGGGCACCGGCCCGTACGAGGCCATCGACGCCGACACCGCCCGCGAGATGCTCAAGGAGGTCTCCCGCCTGGCCGAGAACGAGCTGGCCGAGTCCTTCCAGGACAGCGACCGCAACCCGCCCGTCTACGACCCGCAGACCCAGGCCGTGACGATGCCCGAGTCGTTCCGCGCGTCGTTCGACGCCTACCGCGACAGCGGCTTCTGGGCCATCGACCTGCCGGCCGAGCTCGACGGCACCGTCGCCCCCCCGAGCCTGCGCTGGGCCGTCAACGAGATGCTGCTCGGCTCCAACCCCGCCGTGGCGATGTTCGCGGCCTCGTACGGCTTCGCCAAGCTGCTGTACGCCCTGGGCAACGACGACCAGAAGAAGCTCGCGCACTGGATCGTGGAGAAGGGCTGGCACTGCACGATGGTGCTGACCGAGCCCGATGCCGGGTCCGACGTCGGCGCCGGTCGCACCAAGGCGGCACCGAACGACGACGGCACCTGGAACGTCACCGGCGTGAAGCGCTTCATCACCAGCGCCGAGTCCGACATGGTCGACAACGTCGTGCACTTCGTGCTCGCTCGCCCCGAGGGTGCCGGTCCCGGCACCAAGGGTCTGTCGCTCTTCATCCTGACCAAGTACGCGGTCGACCTCGAGACGGGGGAGCTCGGCGAGCGCAACGGCGTCTACGTCACCAACCTCGAGCAGAAGATGGGTCTGAAGGTCTCGACGACCTGCGAGCTGACCTTCGGCGGCGAGAAGCCGGCCGTCGGCACCCTGCTCGGCGACGTGCACGACGGCATCGCGCAGATGTTCCACGTCATCGAGAACGCCCGGATGATGGTCGGCACCAAGGCCATCGCCACCCTGTCGACCGGCTACCTGAACGCGCTCGACTACGCCAAGCAGCGCGTGCAGGGCGCCGACCTCACCCAGTCGACCGACAAGCTCGCGCCGCGCGTCACCATCACGCACCACCCCGACGTGCGCCGTTCGCTGATGACCCAGAAGGCGTACGCGGAGGGCCTGCGCGCGCTCGTGCTGTTCACGGCGAGCCAGCAGGACATCGTCGACCAGCAGCGGCTCGCCTCCGGCTCGGAGTCGTTCGACCGGGGCTCGGCCGCCGACATCGCCAGCCGGGTCAACGACCTGCTGCTGCCGATCGTCAAGGGCCTGGGCTCCGAGCGCGCGTGGGTGCTGCTGGGCACCGAGTCGCTGCAGACCTTCGGTGGCTCCGGGTTCCTCCAGGACTACCCCATCGAGCAGTACGTCCGCGACGCCAAGATCGACACGCTCTACGAGGGCACCACCGCCATCCAGGGCCTGGACTTCTTCTTCCGCAAGATCGTCAAGGACAAGGGCCAGGCGCTGACCCACCTGTCCGCGCAGATGCAGGAGTTCGCCAAGGACCTCGGCGCCCACGAGGGCCGTCTCGACCACGACCGCGAGCTGCTCGGCCAGGGCCTCGAGGACGTCCAGGGCATCCTGGGCTTCATGGTCGGCGAGCTGATGAAGTCCGACCCGCGCAACGGTGGCGAGATCACCAACCTCTACACCGTCGGCCAGAACACCAGCCGTCTCCTCCTCGGCGCGGGCGACCTCGTGGTCGGCTGGCTGCTGCTGCGCCAGGCCGCGGTGGCGCTCGACGCCCTCGCTGCCGGGGCCTCGGCCAAGGACAAGGACTTCTACGAGGGCAAGGTGGCCGCCGCGCAGTTCTACGCCAGGCAGGTCCTCCCCCGCCTGACCGCCGAGCGCGCCATCGCCGAGGCGACCGACTCCCTCCTCATGGAGGTGCCCGAGTCGGCATTCTGACCCCAGTGACGCCCGGGGCGGGCGCGCCGCAGCAGGGGCGGAGGCGCCCGACCCGGACCGGACCACCGAACGGCCCACCCCGCGAAGGGGTGGGCCGTTCGGCTCTCCGAGGGGCGCGGCACGGCATCCGGGATGCCGCGCAGGCCGTTCAGCGCGGGTCGACGTCCGTGCGCTCGACGCGCGACCCGCTGGCGGGGTCGACCTGGCTCTCGCGGGTCGTGGTGTAGCCGACCGGCCGACGCCGGGTCATGGCGAACGAGAGCAGGATCGCGACGGCACCGGCGGCCATCAGGATGTAGCCGAGGGTGTCGTCGCCGACGCCCGGGATGTCGACGTTCAGCGCGAAGGCCAGGATCGCGCCGATCACGATGAGGACGATGCCGAGTCCGATGTACATGGTTTCTCCTGGTGTCGAGGTGTTGGGGTCGCCAGCCCGTCGACACTACGTGCGTCCTGCCCCCATCAGGGGTTGCGTGACAGCCCGATTCAGAAGCCCCCGCCGTCGCCGCCGTCGCCGCCACCTCCGACGTGGCCCCCGCCCCCGCCCGCGCCGTGCCGGTACGGCGACGGCAGGTCATCGGCGCGGCTCGCGCCGGTCGACCCCCTGCGGCTCGTCACGACCACGATGATCCCCACGATGACGACAAAGCCGATGATCCATGCCCACATGACGGCTCCTCCCGTCGGCACCCCCCTCGGATGCCGTTGCCTCAGGGTGGCGCCCCGGGGCCCGCTTGTCCATGACCTGATGGGGTCAGAAGCCCGCGCCGGGGTTGAGGATGCCCTGCGGATCGAGGGCGTGCTTGACCCTGCGGGTGAGGGCCAGGACGTCGGGGCCGAGCTGCGCCTCGAGCGAGCCGACCTTGAGCCGGCCGACGCCGTGCTCACCGGTGATGGTGCCGCCCAGCCCGATCGCGGTCGCCATGATCTCGTCGAAGGCGAGGCGGGCCCGGCGCTCGGCATCGGCGTCACCGGGGGCGTGGATGATCGCCGGGTGGGTGTTGCCGTCGCCCGCGTGGGCGACGACCGGGATCTCGACGTCGTGCCGCCGTGCGATGTCCTCGACCGCGGCGAGCAGGGCGGGCAGCTGGGGGATCGGGACGCCGACGTCCTCGGGCAGCACGGTGCCGCGGGTCTCGATGGCGGTGAAGTGGAGGCGTCGTGCCTGCACGAACAGCTCGCCCTCCTCGGGGTCGTCGGTCGCGAAGACCTCCTTGGCCCCGGCCACCTCGCAGGCGGCGACGGCCACCGCGACCTCGTCGGCGCGGGCGGCGCCGGGTGCGTCGCTCTGGATCAGGAGGAGGGCACCGGCATCCCGGTCCAGGCCCATCGGGCGCAGGTCCTCGACCGCGTTGACCGACGCGCGGTCCATCAGCTCGACGAGCGAGGCACGCACGGTGCGCCCGAGCTCGATGACGGCGGCGGCAGCGGCGGCGACGGTCGGGAAGGTGGCGACGACCGTCGAGGTGGGTGCCTGCGCGGGGACCAGCCGCAGGGTGGCCCTCGTGACGATGCCGAGGGTGCCCTCGGAGCCGACGAAGAGCTTGAGCAGGGGCAGGCCCGCGACGTCCTTGACCCGCTTGCCACCGAGGGTGACCAGCGTGCCGTCGGCGAGCACGACGTCGAGGCCGAGCACGTAGTCGGTGGTGACGCCGTACTTCACGCAGCACAGGCCGCCCGCGTTGGTGGCGATGTTGCCGCCGATCGAGCAGATCTCGTACGAGCTGGGGTCCGGCGGGTACCAGAGACCCTCCGCCGCGGCGGCGTGCTTCACCTCGACGTTGAGGGCGCCGGGCTCGACGACCGCGACCCGGCTCGCGGTGTCGATCTCCACGGCGCGCATCCGCTCGGTGGAGAGCACGATGCCGCCGTCGACGGCGAGCGCTCCCCCGCTGAGGCCTGACCCGGCGCCACGGGGCACGACGGGGATGCCGTGTGCGCTCGCCCAGCGCATCGTCACCTGGACCTGCTCGGCGTTCTCGGCGCGCACGGCAGCGAGCGGGGTGCCGGCGGTGGCGTCGTGCGTCCAGTCGAAGCGGTACTTCTCGACGGCATCCGGGGCGGTGACGACGACCCCCTCCGGCAGCAGCCCCACGAGCTCGGCGACAGCAGCGGGGGCATCGGCGACCACGGCGTCCATGCCCCCACCTTCCCAGAGTTGCCCCCCACCTCGCCGTGAGTGCGGAAGTGGCCGCCAGGACGACCACTTCCGCACTCACGACGGTGGCTGTGGAGAACCGCGTGGCCGTTTCAGCCGATCCGAGCAGACTCTCGGCGCATGGAGACCTGGCCCGAGCTCGCCGCAGCCCAGGCCGGCGTGCTGTCGTGGCGCCAGCTGCGCGAGCTCGGGGTGCCTCGGGGCCTCGTACGCAACAAGGTGGCCTCCGGCCGGTGGGCCCGACGCACCGAGGAGGTGTTCACCACGACCACCGGCCCACTGTCGCGCGAACAGCGCCTGTGGCTCGCGGTGCTGCACTGTGGTCCGCACGCCATCGTCGGAGGGCTGAGCGCTGCCGCCGTGCACGGCCTGAAGAACTGGGAGCGCGATGACGTCTGCGTGATCGTCGCGAACGACGACTCCTTCGAGCCCGTCGTCGGCGTCGAGATCTTCCGAACCCGTCGGCGGCTGGGCCTGATGCGGCATCCATCCCCGCTGCCGACGTGCAGGCTCGAACCTGCCGTGCTCCTCTGGGCAGCCCACACGCCGGCGGTCAGGTCCGGCATGGGCGTGCTGGCCGCCGTCGTCCAGCAGCGACGACCACCCCCGTGGCTCTCGCATCGTGGGTCGACCGGCTCAAACCACTCCGGAGGGCGCCAGCGATGCGCGTCCTCTTGGGTGACCTCGCGGGCGGTTCCCAGTCCTTGGCCGAGGTCGACGTCGTGCGGATGTGTCGCGAGAACGGCCTGCGAGTGCCCGACCGCCAGGTCCGACGCCGCGACACTGCCGGTGCCCTGCGATACACGGATTGCGAGTGGGACCTCCCGGACGGACGAACGCTCGTGCTGGAGGTCGACGGCGCCTTCCACATCGAGGTCCGGCACTACGAGCTGGACGTCCGTCGGCACCGGCGGCTCACGACACCGACACGCTCGGTCATCCGGTGCACGTCGCAGGAGCTGCGAACCGAGCCGTGGGTGCTTGCCGCCGACCTACGGGCTCTCGGCGTGCCCGCGGCCTGAGCCTGGTTCGTCCCGGCGTGAGTGCGGAAGTGGTCGCCAGAGCAACCACTTGCGCACTCACCGCGGGGAGAGTGGGGTGGGACTAGAGGCGGCGGTCGTCGAGCACCGGGAAGGTCTCCCGGTAGGCCGTGGTGGCGGTGAGGTCGACGTCGACGGAGAGCACCTGCTGCTCGCTGCCCCGCGCCTCGGCCAGCACCTCGCCGCTCGCGCTGACCACCTGGCTGTGCCCGCCCATCTCGTACCCCGCGTGCGTGCCGGCCGTGTTGCACTGCACGACGACGCACTGGTTCTCGATGGCGCGAGCCCGGCCGAGCAGGGTCCAGTGGGCCACCCGTGCCGCCGGCCAGGCCGCCGGGACGACGAACACCTCGGCACCCGCCTCGACCTGCCGCCGGTAGAGCTCCGGGAAGCGCAGGTCGTAGCACGTCGACAGTCCGACCTTCACCGATCCGCCTGCACCGGAAGGGATCTCGACCACGACGACGTCGGCCCCCGCTTCCATCAGGCGAGGCTCCCCCGCGCCGAAGCCGAAGCGGTGGATCTTGCGGTAGACCGCGAGACGGTTGCCGGCGGCATCCAGCAGCAGTGAGGTGTTGGCGAGGTCGTTGCCGTCGGCGCCGGGCTCGGGCAGCCGCTCGACGAACGACCCGGCGTGCAGGGTCACGGATGCCGCGCGCGCGGCATCCGACATGGCGCTGACCCACGGCCCGTCGAGTGGCTGCGCCTCGCTCGCCCACCGGGTGTAGTCGAACCCGGTGGCGCCCCACAGCTCGGGCAGCACGACCAGGTCGTGGCCGGCCTGCTCGGCGACCGTGGCCGCCGCCCGGTCGACCCGGGCCTCGAAGGGCTCGTCGTCGTCATACCCGAGCTGGACCACCGCGATGCGCATCCCCCCATCCTGCCGTGAGTGCGGAAGTGGTTGCCATAGCGACCGTTTCCGCACTCGCCGCGGGAAGGGGAGGGTCAGTTGAGGTGCTCGGCCTCCTTGCGCAGGCGAGCGAGGTGCTCGTTGTAGGCCTTGAGCTCGGCATCGCCGTCGCGGTCGGCCTGCCGGTCCTTGCGCCGGGTCTCCTGCTCGTCGTGCTTGAACCACTGGAAGGCCACCACCACGGCGAGGAACAGGGTGGGGGCCTCACCGAAGCCCCAGGCGATCTCGCCGGCCCGGTGCTGGTCGAGCAGCGGGTCGGGCCCCCAGGGC
This sequence comes from Ornithinibacter sp., assembly GCA_035633415.1. GTDB lineage: Bacteria > Actinomycetota > Actinomycetes > Actinomycetales > Dermatophilaceae > Fodinibacter. The sequence continues at coordinate 8,763 of DASQEZ010000306.1, forward strand.
AGGTTGATCTGGCCGAAGAAGTCGGGCGCGAGCAGGGTCTCGCTGCCGGTCAGCGCGACCCCGAAGAACGCGTGGAAGGAGATGGTCGCGAACAGGATGACGAGCAGCATCAACGGCGACCACCGCGGCGGGCCGGGGTCGATCCCGATGAGCACCCAGACGAACAGGTACCCGGTGAGCAGGAAGTGGGCCATCATCAACAGGTGCCCGGTGTGGGTGGTCAGGGAGAGCTCGAACAGCCCTGTCCAGTAGAACGCCGCCAGGCTGAAGAAGAAGAAGGCCGCCGCCACCACCGGGTTCGCGAGCACCCGCATCGCCCGTGAGTGCACGACCTGCAGCAGCACCTCGCGCGGACCCCAGGTCTTGTCCGGCCGGGGCTTGAGGGCACGCAGCGCGAGGGTCAGGGGCGCCCCGGGCACGAGCAGCAGCGGCACGGTCATCGCCACGGCCATGTGCATGACCATGTGCATGCTGAACAGCACGCGGCCCCAGATGCCGGGCGCGCTGCAGGTGGCCCACACGAACAGCGCCCAGCCGAGCACCCAGCAGACGGTGCGCAGCATCGGCCACGCGTCACCGCGGCGGCGCAGGCGCACGACGCCGGCGAGGTAGAGCCCGACCGCCAGCACCGCCGTGCCGACGAAGAGCCAGTCGAGGCGCCACGCCGTCACCCAGTCGGCGCCGGTCATCGGCCCCGGGTCGGGGTAGCCGGTCAGCTCGAGCACGCGGCTGGGCGCCGGTGCCGCGTCGGGCACCGGCGGCACGCTGCGGGCCAGCACGGCGGCCAGACCGGTCGCGGCCCCCATGATCGCGATCTCGACGCCTGCCAGCCGCGCGAACGCCCGCCCGTCACCCGGCCGGGCCGTGAGCACCTCGGCGATGTTGCGCCGGTGCAGCCACCCGAACACGCCCAGCGCGACGATCGCCGCCGTCTTGAGGGCGACCACCGCGCCGTAGGCCGTGAACAGCCCCTCGATCGACCCCAGCCGGATCCACGCCTGCTGCAGGCCGGTGAGCGCGACGGCGCCGAAGCACCAGGCGGCCACGGTCGAGTAGCGCGCGACGGTGGGGCCCAGGTCGGAGCCCAGCGGCACCCGCATCACGACGAGCGCGATGAGGCCGCCGGTCCACACGACGACGCCGATCAGGTGCACGCCGAGCGAGTTGACGGCGTCCTCGTGGCTCGCCGAGCCCGCCGCGTGGCCGGTCAGGGCGAGGATGACGACCGCGACCAGCGTGAACACCGCCAGCCAGGCCATCGGCGCCCGGCGGGTGGCCACCCGCGCCGACACCGCGACGACGACGGCGACCAGGGCGCTGATGAGCAGCACCCGGGTCGTCTCGAGGGTCCACGTGAACGACACGAGCTGCTCGACGAGACCGGCGCTGGTCAGCGGCGTGCCGGCCAGGTCGGCGAAGGTCAGCACGACCTCGAGGAGCGCGGCGACCGCCCACACGGTGGCGGCCGAGGCGGCGTACCGGGTGGCCGTGACGCGACGGCGGGTGCGCGTGCGCTCCGGGGCGAGGAACGCGGCCAGCCCGAGCAGACCCACGGTGGCCGCGGACGCCAGGGTGCTGACGCTCGACACCAGCGGCACTCCCCAGCGGACCAGGGGCCCGGGGTCGGCCAGCGCGAGCGGGGCCACGGCCCCGGTGATCCGCGCGGCGACGACGGCACCCACGAGACCGGCGAGCACGGCGAGCCCGAGCGCGCGCGAGAGCCCCGGTGCGCCCTCGACCGACGGGTTCTCGGAGGTGGCCATGCCCTCCAGCGTAGGTACTGTGGCCGCATGTCCCTGCACCCCCCGGCACCCAGCGACCTCGGCGAGCTCGTCGAGGCCTACGCCCAGACCGTGCAGAGCATCATCGACCTCGGCCGCACCATGCGCCCGGACGACGCCGGGCGCCCCACCGACTGCCCGGGCTGGACCGTCCTGGACCAGATCGCGCACGTGGTCAGCACCGAGGCGATGGTCGCTGGTGAACCCGAGCCCGATCTCGACGTCAGCCACCACGCCCACGTGCGCCACTCGTTCGGCGAGCGCATCGAGAAGTACGTCGAGTCCCGGCGCGGTCGCGACCTCGAGGAGGTGCTCGACGAGCTGGAGGAGCGCCTCGAGGAGCGGCTGCGCCTCTACCGTTCCGGCACCGAGTGGGCCGAACAGGAGGTGCGCGGCCCGTTCGGCCCGACGACCTGGGCCGACCTGCTGGCGGTGCGCACCTTCGACATCTGGATGCACGAGCAGGACATCCGCGAGGCCGTCGAGCGCCCGGGCGCCCTCGACACCGGTGCCGCCGCGCTGACGGTGAGCCGGCTCTTCGCCGCCCTGCCGCGCATCGTGGCCAGGGATGCCGCCATCGAGCCCGGCAACGCCGTCGTGCTCGACCTCACCGGCCCGACCGTCGGGCGAGCGGGTGCGCGCGTCGAGGAGCACGACGGCAAGGCACGCGGCATCCCGTTGTTCACCGGAGACGCCGAGGAGCACACCGACGTCGTCACCACCTCGCTCACGATGTCGACCCGGGTCGCGGGTCGGCTGGCCGGCGGGCGCAAGGCGCCCGACGACGTCCACGTCGTGGTGCACGGTGACGAGGACGTGGCGCGGCGCGTCATGGCCGCCATGGCGATCACCCCCTGATGGCGACCTTCTCGACCGCGAGCCGCAGCGCAGCCACCGTCACCGCCGGCGTGGATGCCGTGTGGGAGGCCCTCACCGACCCCGCCCTGCTCGCTCGCCTCACGCCCTTCCTGCACACCGTGCGACCCGCGGGCGACGAGCACTGGGTCTGGCAGATGACGAAGGTGCCGGTACTCGGCAAGAGCTTCTCGTTCACCTTCCGCGAGCGGATGGACTTCGACCCCAAGAGCCGCATCGACTTCACCCACGACCCGGCTCCGGGAGCCGGCGAGACGGCCGGGGTGATCGGCTGGTACGCCCTCAAGGAGCACCCGAGGGGTACCCGGCTGGAGACCTCGATGGAGATCACGGTCGACCTGCCGTTCCCCGGGCTGGTGCGCCCCGCGGTCGAGGCTGGGATGAAGGGCGTCATCGCGCTCATGGGCCAGCGGTTCTCACACAACCTGCTCACCCACCTCGGCGCGACGACGACCCGGGGTTAGACGGCCGACGCTTCTTCGCGTGGGGGAATGTCCGCCGCTCCTCATATAGTTGTATGTCGCAAGCAACTTTATGAGGAGGGCCACCCATGCCGTTCAGCTCGGTGCCGTCGACCCCGACGGCCGCGCTCGGCGACGACCTCATCCGCGTCGTGAAGCTGCTCCACCACGTGCGCCAGCAGGCCCCGCGCCAGCACCCCCAGGTCGACCCGATGGCCTACCCGCTGCTGTTCAACCTCACGGTGCGGCCGATGCGGGTCTCGGCCCTGGCCGACGCGGTGCACTCCGACGTCTCCACCGTGAGCCGCCAGGTGAGCACCCTGGTCGACCTCGGCTTCGTCGTGCGCGGGCCGGACCCGGACGACGGCCGGGCCCAGGCGCTCTCGCTCACCGACGAGGGCACGGCGCTGCTCGTCGCGATCCGCGGGGACCGCGACCGGTGGCTGAAGGGCCTGCTCGGACACTGGCCCGACGAGGACGTCACCTCGTTCTCAGCGCACCTGCGCCACTTCGCCTCCGACCTCGAGGCCTCCCTCCCCTCCCTCACCCGAAGGAACGACCGATGAACGACTCCACCCCGCCCGATGTCCGGGAGGCCGCACTGGCGACCGGCGGTGACGCCCCGGCACGCGCCTCGGTGACGGACGAGCCGGACCGCCCCAGCGGCCCGCTCACCCACCGCCAGATCGTCACGATCCTCATCGGCCTGATGATGGGCATGTTCCTCGCGGCCCTGGACCAGACCATCGTGGCGACCGCGATCCGCACCATCGCCGACGACCTCAAGGGCCTGAACCACCAGGCGTGGGCCACCACGGCCTACCTGATCACCTCGACGATCGTCACGCCGCTCTACGGCAAGCTCGGCGACATCTACGGGCGCAAGAAGCTCTTCATCATCGCCATCTCGATCTTCATCTTCGGCTCGGTCCTGTGCACCTTCGCCACCTCGATGGGCACCCTCGCGATCTACCGCGCCGTGCAGGGTCTCGGCGCCGGTGGCCTGTTCTCGCTCGCGCTGGCCATCATCGGCGACATCGTGCCGCCGCGTGAGCGCGCCAAGTACCAGGGCTACTTCCTCGCGGTGTTCGGCACCGCGTCGGTGCTCGGCCCGGTCATCGGCGGCTTCTTCGCCGGCCAGGACACCATCCTCGGCATCGACGGCTGGCGCTGGGTCTTCCTCGTCAACGTGCCGATCGGCTTCGCGGCGCTGGCCGTGGTCTCCAGGACCCTCCACCTGCGCCACACCCGCCTCGACCACCGCATCGACTGGGCCGGCGCCGCGCTGCTCTCCGTCGCGCTCGTGCCGCTGCTGCTCGTCGCCGAGCAGGGCCGCGAGTGGGGGTGGCTCGACAGCAGGTCGACCGCCTGCTACGTCATCGGCATCCTGGGTGCGATCGGCTTCTTCTGGCAGGAGTGGCGGATGAAGGACGAGGCGATCCTCCCGCTGAAGATGTTCACCAACAAGACCGTCGGCGTCTCGTCGGTGGCCTCGGTGCTCATCGGTGTCGCGATGTTCGGTGGCCTCGCGGCCCTGCCGCTCTACCTTCAGATCGTCAAGGGCGCCTCGCCCACCGAGGCCGGCCTGCTGCTGCTGCCGATGACCCTGGGCATCATGTTCGGCTCGATCCTGTCCGGCCAGATCATCTCCCGCACCGGCCGCTACCGGATGTTCCCGATCGTCGGGTCGGCCCTGCTCGCGATCTCGTTGTTCGTCGTCCACTACGTCGAGTTCGACACGCCGCTGTGGCAGACGATGGTCGTCATGCTCGCCTTCGGCATCGGCCTCGGCTTCAACTTCCAGCCGCTCACCCTGGCCGTGCAGAACGCCGTGCCGCCGCAGCAGATCGGTGTCGCCACGTCGACGGCCACCTTCACCCGTCAGATCGGTGGGGCGCTCGGCACCGCCGTCTTCTTGTCGATCCTGTTCTCCACGGCGGGCGAGAAGATCACCGCGGCCCTCAAGGCCGCCGCTCCGACCGCCGACTTCCAGGCCGCGTTGGCCGACCCGGCGAACGCCGCCGTCGCGGCGCAGCTCGAGGCCGCCCAGGCCAGTGGCGGGGGGGCGGCCAGCCAGGTGCTGCAGGACAGCTCGTTCCTCACCGGGTTGGACGAGCGCATCGCGAAGCCCTTCCTCATGGGCTTCTCCGAGGCGATGGACACCGTGTTCCTCGTCGGCTCGATCGTCATGGTGCTGGGCTTCCTCGTGATGCTCATGCTCCCGCACGTCGAGCTGCGCAAGGGCTCGTCCTACGACGACCGGGCCAAGGCCGAGTCGGATGCCGCCGAGGCGCCGGTGGCCGCCCCTCACTGAGCCCTCGACACCCTGCCTCGAGTGCGGAAGTGGTCGCCCTGGCAGCCACTTCCGCACTCATCGCGGTCAGGGGGTGAGCAGGGCGGGCAGCGTGGTGAGGTCGGGCACGGTGGTGGTGGCACCGGCGTCGCGCAGCTGTTCCTCACTGAAGCTGGTGGTCACCCCGACGACGGCCCCGACCCCGGCCGCGGCGGCCGACCGCACGCCGTCGGGCGCGTCCTCGCAGGCGAGCGCGGCGCCGGCATCCACCCCGAGGCGACGGCAGGCCAGCGTGTAGCAGGCCGGGTCGGGTTTGCCCGTCGCGATGTCGTCACGGGTCACGGTGGCGTCGAAGAGCTCGATGCCGCCGAACTGCTCGAGCACCGTGCCCGCCCAACGGGTGGTGGCCGAGGTGACCAACGCCAGCGGGATGCCGGCCGCGCGCGCCCACGTGACCGCCTCGGCGGCGCCGTCGACCGGCTCGGGCAGCCGGCGGTGCGGCAGCAGCCGCACGATCTCCGCGAGCAGGGCAGCGGGGTCCTCGCCCCGCCAGGGCCCGTCGACCGTGCGGAAGACGTCGTCGGCCCGGCGGCCGGTGAACTGCGCCGCCATCTCGTCGTCGTAGGGCCAGCCACGGTGCGCGAACCACGCCCGGTAGCGCGCCCGGTGCAGCGGCTCGGAGTCGACGAGCGTCCCGTCGAGGTCGAGGAGCAGCGCGGCCACGCGGAAGGCGCTCACGCGGGTGCGGGCCAGACGAAGAGCGCGTCGCCCGCCGCAACGGTCTCGCCGGTGCGCGCGCTCGTCACCGCGCCGGCGACGGTGTCGAGCACACAGAGGATGACCATCGGGCTCAGCCCGCGGCCCGCGACGTCGGCGGGGCTCCACCGGGTCACCGGTTGGCCGGCCCGCACCGACGACTTCTCCTGCACGAGCACCTCGAAGCCCGCGCCGGCCAGGCGCACCGTGTCGATGCCGAGGTGCACGAGGACGCCGGTGCCCTGCGGGGTCAGCACGACGAACGCGTGGGGGTGCAGCTTGAGCACCGTTCCCGCGACGGGGGCGACGGCATCCGAGACGCCTCCCGCGGGCTCGATCGCGATGCCCGCGCCCACCATCTCGGCCGCGAACACCGGGTCCGGCACGTCGCGCAGCGGGCGGACCAGCCCGGCGACGGGGGCGAGCACCTCGCTCACATCAGGTCCTCGATGTCCTCCGCCAGGTTGTCGGCCTCGGGGCCGACGACGACCTGCACGACCGACCCGGCGCGCACGACACCGTGCGCGCCGGCGGCCTTGAGCGCCTTCTCGTCGACGAGCGCAGCGTCCTTGACCTCGGTGCGAAGCCGGGTGATGCACGGCTCGATCTCGACGATGTTGCCGGCGCCGCCGAGACCGGCGAGGATCTGCTCTGCCTTGCTGCTCATGGGGGTCCCTTCGGGTCGTTGGTGCTCCACCTTGACAGGTCCCGGCCCCGGGTGCATCCTCACTGGTACTGACTGGACCGTACCAGTTGGCCGACAGGTCGAGGGGAGCAGCGTGCCGGACCAGGCCGTGGCGGCTGCACCCCGGCTCACCGACGGGGTCGAGCCCAAGCACGCGCAGCTGCGGTCCCTGCTCGCCATCATGTGCGCGGTCGACCTCACGCCCGGCTCGGCCATCCCCTCCGAGCGCGAGCTGATGGTGACGTACGGCGTCTCGCGGGCGACCGTGCGCCGCGCCGTCGAGTCGCTCGTC